>NZ_QGSY01000174.1 GCF_003857035.1 Micromonospora arida | reverse complement strand
GTGGGTTAGAGCTTGGTCCAGGCTTGGGTCAGGACTGTGCGGAGGGTTTGCTCGATCTCGTCGAAGTGTTGCTGCTCGGCGATCAAAGGTGGGGCCAGCTGGATGACCGGGTCGCCCCGGTCGTCGGCCCGGCAGTAGAGGCCCGCCTGGAACAGGGCGGTGGAGAGGAAGCCGCGCAGCAGACGCTCCGACTCGGCCTCGGTGAAGGTCTCCCGGGTGGTCTTGTCCTTGACCAGTTCAATGCCGTAGAAGTAGCCGTCGCCGCGGACGTCGCCGACGATCGGCAGGTCGTACAGTTTCTCCAGGGTGGCCCGGAAGGCGTCCTCGTTGGCGCGTACGTGCCCGACCAGGTCCTCGCGGGCGAACACCTCCAGGTTGGCCAGGGCCACCGCGCAGGAGACCGGATGGCCACCGAAGGTCACCCCGTGGGCGAACATGCCGGTCTCGGTGAGGAACGGTTCCATCAGCCGGTCGCTGGCGATCATCGCGCCGAGCGGGGCGTAGCCGGAGGTGATGCCCTTGGCGGTGGTGATGATGTCCGGCTGGTAGCCGTAGCGCACCGCGCCGAAGTACTCGCCCAACCGCCCCCACGAGCAGATCACCTCGTCCGAGACGAGCAGCACGTCGTACGCGTCGCAGATCTCCCGTACCCGCTCGAAGTAGCCGGGCGGCGGTGGGAAGCACCCGCCGGAGTTCTGCACCGGCTCGAGGAAGACCGCGGCGACCGTGTCCGGGCCTTCCCGCTCGATGGCACGTCCGATCTCGTCGGCGGCCCAGCGGCCGAACGCCTCGGGGTCGTCGCCGTGCTCGGGCGCCCGGTAGAAGTTGGTGTTCGGCACCTTGATCGCGCCCGGCACCAGTGGCTCGAAGTCGCTCTTGATGCCGGGCAGGCCGGTGATCGAAAGGGCGCCCATGGAGGTGCCGTGGTAGGCGATGTACCTGCTGATCACCTTGTACTTGTTGGGCTTCCCGGTGCGCTTGAAGTACGCACGGGCCAGCTTCCACGCCGCCTCCACCGCCTCGGAGCCGCCGGTGGTGAAGAAGATCCGGTTGAGGTCGCCGGGGGTGAGCGCGGCAATCCTCTCGGCCAGCTCGATGGCCTTCGGGTGCGCGTACGACCAGAGCGGGAAGTAGGCCAGCTCGCCGGCCTGCTTGGCGGCGGCCTCGGCCAGTTCGGTGCGGCCGTGGCCGGCGTTGACCACGAAGAGCCCAGCGAGCCCGTCCAGGTAGCGGCGACCCTGCGCGTCCCACACGTACGCTCCCTCGCCGCGCACGATGGTCGGCACCTCACCGGCGGAGTAGCTCGCCATCCGGGTGAAGTGCATCCAGAGGTGGTCGGTGGCGTTGGCCATGTCAGCCCCATCGGTCGTCGGGCCGGTCAAAGGGGTGAGGCCGGCCGCTCTGCCAACGGTTATCGCACAGTCTCAACCTCCGAAGCAAGTGTTATCGGCGGTATCACGGTCGGTTGGCGACGGATTTAGCGCAGACCCGTCACAGATGCAACGGAATCCGCACCACCGCTGGTCGGTCGATCGGCGGTTGGGAGGGGTCGGAGGTGTGCTGGTGGCTGCCTTTGGAGCTGAATCGTTTGCGACATCACGGCCGCCCTGTCGGGGCTGCGCCACGTGCCCCTCCCGGATTCGTGCCTGTCGGTCCGGTAGGCAGGCCGGCTCGTCGCCGGGTTCCGGCGTCCCGCCGATTCGTTTGCGGCATCAGCTCCAAAGGGCCCGCTTGGTGACAGCGCCTCCCTCGGCCGCCGGCTCGATCCACTCCGTTTCGTTGGGATCGCGGTGTCCGGGCGTGGTTGATACCGCGACATTGGTGAAGCCGAGTGGATCAATCGGCGAGTCGGCCAAGCGCCGAGTGGGCGGAAGCGGCGGGCGGATCAAGAGGGCCAAGCGTCAGGCCGTACCCCAGGTGTAGGTCTGCTTGCGCAGCTTGAGATAGACGAACGCCTCGGTGGAGAGCACCCCGGGCACCGCGCGCAGTCGTTGCAGGATCTCCAGCAGGTGGTCGTCGTTGCGGCAGACCACCTCGGTGAGCAGGTCGAACGACCCGGCGGTGATCACCACGTAGTCGACCTCGTCCAACTCGGCCAGCCGGTCAGCGACCGCTTCCAGGTCGCCGTCGGTACGTAGGCCGATCATCGCCTGCCGGTTGAAGCCGAGCTGGAGCGGATCGGTCACCGCCACGATCTGCATCACGCCGGAGTCGAGCAGCCGCTGCACCCGCTGCCGGACCGCCGCCTCGGACAGCCCCACCGCCTTGCCGATCGTCGCGTACGGGCGGCGGCCGTCCTCCTGGAGCTGCTCGATGATCTGCTTGGCCACGTCATCCAGCAGAGCGTGATTGGCGCCGTCACGGACAGCGACGCGTCGACCGCCATTGCTGTTCTCGTGCTGCCGGTTTGTCATTGCCCGCTCCCCATGTCCCGAATCGTGATGTCGCGCGTGTATCCCCGCGTAGTCTGGCGTATTTCGTCGTGCATCGCTATTCCGGCAACGGAATCCCTTGTAAGGGAGGTCACCTCATGTCAGGATCAGTCGTCCATGGCACTTGACCCTCCCGACATTCCCGCCGGCGTGCCTCCCCGTCCCGCCCGCCGACGATGACCCCCTAGGAGTCGTCATGCGTACTCCCCTCCGGCCCCTCTCCCGGCGTGGACTGCTCACCGGCACTCTCGGTTCGGCCGCCCTGCTCACCATGGGTGGCAGCCTCGCGGGCTGCGGCACCAAGGGCGCGCAACAGACCGAAGCTGGCTGCGTCAGCGAGGACCTCTCCGGCACCGAGAAGAAACTGGCCTTCGCCAACTGGCCGCAGTACATGGATGTGGACGACAAGGACGAGTCCAAGCGGCCGAGCCTCGACGAGTTCATCACGAAGACCGGCATTCAGGTGACCTACACCGAGGACATCAACGACAACAACGAATTCTTCGGCAAGGTGCAGAACCAGCTCGCCGCCTGCCAGAGCACCGACCGGGACATCATCGTGCTGACCGACTGGATGGCGGCCCGGATGATCCGGCTCGGCTGGATCCAGAAGCTGGACCCGGCGAAGATCCCGAACGTGCAGGCCAACCTGCTTCCGTCGCTGCTCAACCGCCCCTTCGACGCCGAAAACCGGATCTCCATTCCGTGGCAGTCCGGCCTGGCTGGCCTTGCCTACAACGGCAACGTCACGAAGGAACTGCGGACGGTCGACGAACTGCTCACCCGCCCCGACCTCAAGGGCAAGGTGACCGCGCTCAGCGAGATGCGCGACACCATGGGCCTGCTGCTCGGGTCGAACGGGCACGACCCGGCGAACTTCACCGCCGCCCAGTTCGACGACGCCCTCAACAAGCTCAAGAAGGCCGTCGACTCCGGGCAGATCCGCAAGTTCACCGGCAACGACTACGCGCCCGACCTGGCCAAGGGCGACATCGCCGCGTGCATCGGCTGGTCCGGTGACGTCATCCAACTGTCCGGTGAGGACGAGAAGGTGCGGTTCGTCGCGCCGGACTCGGGCGTGATGCTCTACAGCGACAACATGATGGTCCCCAACAAGGCGACCCACAAAGGCAACGCCGAAGCGCTGATCAACTACTACTACGAGCCGGCGGTCGCGGCGAAGCTCGCCGCGTACGTCAACTACATCTGCCCGGTCAAGGGCGCTCAGGCCGAGATGGAGAAGATCGACCCCGAGCTGGCCGCCAACCCGCTGATCTTCCCGGACGAGGCGCTGCTGTCGAAGTCCAAGGTGTTCATGGCCCTGGACGAGAAGCAGGAGAAGGAGTACGAGGGCAAGTTCCAACAGGTCATCGGGGCGTGACGAGAATGGCGCGCGAGACACCCGCCGGCGACCTGCGCCTGGCCGACCTCACCAAACGGTTCGGCGTCTTCACCGCGGTCGACGACCTGAGCCTGACCATCGAGCAGGGCTCGTTCTTCGCGCTGCTCGGCGCGTCCGGCTGCGGCAAGACCACCACGTTGCGGATGATCGCCGGCCTGGAGGAGCCGACCAGCGGCCAGGTGCTGCTCGGTGACACCGACATCGCCCGGCTGCGGCCGTACAAGCGGCCGGTCAACACCGTCTTCCAGAGCTATGCGCTCTTCCCGCACCTCGACATCTTCGAGAACGTGGCCTTCGGGCTGCGCCGACGCGGCATCCGCTCGGTCGACGACGAGGTCGCCCGGATGCTGTCGCTGGTGCAACTCGACGGGTACGGCAGCCGCCGCCCCGCCCAGCTCTCCGGGGGTCAGCAGCAGCGGGTCGCGCTGGCCCGCGCCCTGATCAACCGGCCGCAGGTGCTGCTGCTCGACGAGCCGCTGGGCGCACTCGACCTCAAGCTGCGCCGACAGATGCAGATCGAGCTGAAGCGCATCCAGACCGAGGTCGGCATCACCTTCGTGCACGTCACCCACGACCAGGAGGAGGCCATGACCATGGCCGACACCGTCGCGGTGATGAACGCCGGCCGGATCGAGCAGTTGGGTGCCCCGGCCGACATCTACGAGTTTCCCGCCACCGCCTTCGTGGCGAACTTCCTCGGCCAGTCCAACCTGCTCGCCGGCGAGGCCACCGGCGCCAGCGGCGGCGACGTCGCGTTGACGGCGCACGGCACGCGCTTCTCGGTGCCCGCCGGCCGGTCGCGGGCCGACCACGGCCCGGTGCACCTGGGGGTACGCCCCGAGAAGCTGATTCTGGTCGGCTCCGCCGACCAGGTGCCCGCCGGGCATCAGCACGTCACCGGAGTCGTCACCGACGCCTCCTACGTGGGAGTCAGCACGCAGTACCTGCTGCGCACCGGCTGGGGCACCGAGTTGTCGGTCTTCGCCGCCAACAGCGGGACGTCGACGCCAGTGGCGGTCGGCAGCGAGGCCGTGGCGTACTGGGATCCGCGGCACGCGTTCCTGCTGCCCCGCGACGCCGCCGACACCGACCGGACGTCGCCGGTGCTGGACGAGCCGGTGGGTGCGTCGTCGTGACCCTGCTGGCCCCCACCAGGGCGGGGCACCCGCCACCCGCGCCACCGGCAGCCCGATCCGGGCGACGCCGACTCCTGCCGTACCTCCTGTTGTTGCCCGGTGCGGCCTGGCTGCTCATCTTCTTCGGTGTGCCGCTGGTGCAGTTGGCGGCAGCCAGCCTGTACGACCCCAGCGGCTCGCTCTCCACCGGGTACGCGATGACCTGGGCGGTCAGCAACTACCCGGACGTGCTACAGGCGTACTGGCCGCAGTTCCTGCGCTCGTTCGGCTACGCCGGGCTGGCCCTGGTGCTGGCGTTGCTGCTGGGCTATCCACTGGCGTACGCCATCGCGCAGAAGGCCGGCCGCTGGAAGAACCTGCTGCTGGTCTGCGTCGTCGCGCCGATGTTCACCAGCTTCCTGGTCCGTACGCTGGCCTGGAAGACGATCCTGTCGGACAACGGCGCGCTCGTCGGTCTGCTGCGCGACGTGCACCTGCTCGCCCCGGACGGTCGGCTGCTGGCCACCCCGTTCGCTGTGGTGCTCGGCCTGACGTACAACTTCCTGCCGTTTTTGGTGCTGCCGCTGTACGCGAGCCTGGAGCGGCTGGACCCCCGGTTGCTGGAGGCGGCCACCGACCTGTACGCGAGCCCGGTGCAGGCGTTCCGTCGGGTCACGCTGCCGCTGTCCATGCCCGGTCTGGTCGCCGGCACGCTGCTCTTCTTCATCCCGGCCAGCGGCGACTACATCAACGCCGAACTGCTCGGCACCCCGAACGAATACATGATCGGTAACGTCATCGACTCGGCGTTCCTGGTCCGGCTGGACTACCCGCAGGGCGCCGCGCTGTCGTTCCTGCTGATGGCGGCGATCCTCGCGGTGGTCTTCGGCTACCTCCGTCGAGCCGGCACGGAGGAGGTCCTCTGATGAGCGCGAGGAGTGCAGCGCAGCGGAGCCCCGCAGTCGCGATTGAAAGGCGGCTCCGATGAGGGTTTCCCGTTGGTTGGCGGACCGCTGGGTGATGATCGTGGCGTTGCTGGTGCTCGGCTACCTGGCGCTGCCGATCCTGGTGGTGGCCGCGCTGTCGTTCAACCGGCCGTCGAGCCGGCTGTCGTACGACTTCAACGAGTTCACACTGGACAACTGGCGGCAGCCGTGCGCCACCTCGGACATGTGCGACGCGGTGGTCCGCAGCGTGCAGATCGGCTTTATCGCCACCGTGGTCGCCACGGTGCTCGGCACCCTGATGGCGTTCGCGCTGGTCCGACACCGCTTCCGTGGCCGATCCGGGATCAACGTGCTGATCTTCCTGCCGATGGCCACCCCGGAGCTGGTGATGGGCACGTCGTTGCTGGCCCTGTTCGTGTCGGCGGGCGTACCGCAGGGTTTCTGGACCATCGTGATCGCGCACGTGATGTTCTGCGTGTCGTTCGTGGTGGTCACCGTGAAGGCGCGGCTCGCCGGGATGGACCGGCGGCTGGAGGAGGCCGCCATGGACCTCTACGCCAACGAGTGGCAGACCTTCCGGCGGATCACCCTGCCGCTGGTGCTGCCCGGCATCGTGGCCGCCGCGTTGCTCGCTTTCTCGTTGAGCTTCGACGACTTCATCATCACGAACTTCAACGCCGGCACCACGGTCACGTTCCCGATGTACGTCTGGGGCGCCGCCCAGCGTGGCATCCCACCGCAGGTCAACGTGATCGGCACCGCGATGTTCGCGGTCGCGCTGCTGCTCGTGGGGCTCAGCTCGCTGCGCGGTCGGCGGGCCCGCCGCGCCAACCTGCTGGCCGGGCCGTCGGGTCACCTGCGTCGGTCGTCATGACCCTCCGGGATGCGGTTCGGCCTCCGGATCGTCCGACCGGTGTCACCGCGCTGACCCGGCATCGCGCTGGCCCGGTGCCGTCATGACGCTCTCGCATACCGGCCGGGCGTTGGCCGACGCGGCACCCGTGCCGTACTGGCTCGATCGTCCGGACCGCCCCGACCCGCTACCGCCACTGGCTGGTCGGCACTCCGCCGACCTGTTGGTGATCGGCGGTGGTTACAGCGGACTGTGGGCCGCTTTGTTGGCGAAACAGGCGGACCCGGACCGGGACGTGCTGCTCGTCGACGCCGGGACCTGCGGTTGGGCCGCGTCCGGGCGCAACGGCGGGTTCTGCGCGGCCTCGCTGACCCACGGCCTCGCCAACGGCGTCGACCGGTTCCCCGAGGAGGTCGGCGAGTTGGAACGCCTCGGCCGGGACAACCTGGACGCCATCGCCGCCACCGTCGCGAAGTACGACATCGACTGCGACTTCGAGCGCACCGGTGAGCTGGCCGTCGCCGTCGAGCCGTACCAACTCGACGGGCTGGCCGCCGACGCGGACCTGGCCCGCCGGTACGGCCACCGGGTGCGGTTGCTCGACCGGGACGAGGTGCGCGCCGAGGTGCACTCACCGACGTACCTGGGTGGGATGTTCGACGCCGACCGGGTGGCCATGGTGGACCCGGCGAAGCTGGCCTGGGGGCTGCGCCGCGCCTGCCTCGACCTCGGCGTACGCGTGCACGAGCACACCCGGGTCACCGGCCTGCGCGCCGACAGTGCCGCGCTGCACGCCAGCACCCTGGGCACCGGTCCCGCAGCTCAATCGGCCGACCCTGGCCGGGTCGACACCCGGGCCGCCGGCCTGCCCGGCTCGATACGGGCGCGCCGGGTCGTGCTGGCCACCAACGCGTTCCCGCCGCTGCTGCGCCGGCTGCGGGCGTACCTGGTGCCGGTCTACGACCACGTGCTGATGACCGAGCCGCTCACCCCGGCCCAGCGCGACGCCATCGGTTGGCGCAACCGGCAGGGGCTCGCCGACACCGCCAATCAGTTCCACTACTACCGGATCACCACCGACGGGCGGATCCTCTTCGGCGGCTACGACGCCGTCTACCACTACGGCAACCGGGTCGCGCCCGAGTTGGAGCAACGACAGGCCACCTTCACCACCCTCGCCCGCCACTTCTTCACCACGTTTCCGCAGCTCGCCGACGTGCGGTTCAGCCACCGCTGGGGCGGGGTCATCGACACCTGCACCCGGTTCTGCCCGTTCTTCGGCACCGCCTACGGCGGTCGGCTGGCGTACGCGGCCGGCTACACCGGCCTCGGCGTCGGGGCCACCCGTTTCGGGGCCCGGGTGCTGCTCGACCTGCTCGACGGCGGGAACACCCCGCTGACCCGGCTCGACCTGGTTCGCCGCAAGCCACTGCCGTTCCCGCCGGAACCCGTCCGCGCGGTCGGCATCAATCTCACCCGCTGGTCACTGGCCCGCGCCGACGCGCGCGAGGGTCGGCGCGACCTCTGGCTCCGTACTCTCGATCGTTTCGGTTTGGGGTTTGATTCCTGATGCGTGTCCTCCTCGTCGGCGCCGGTGGCGTCGGCTCCGCCGCCGTAGCCATCGCCGCCCGACGGACCTTCTTCGAGACCATGGTGGTCGCCGACCACGACCCCGTTCGGGCCGAGCGGGCGGTCGCCGGACACGGTGACCGGTTCGTCGCCGCCCAGGTGGACGCCGCCTCGGCCGATGCGGTCACCGCGCTGTGCCGGGAGCACCGGATCACGCACGTGCTGAACGCCGTCGACCCGCGGTTCGTCATGCCGATCTTCGACGGCGCGTTCGCGGCCGGCGCGGACTACCTGGACATGGCGATGTCGCTGTCGCACGCCGAGACCGGCGTGAAGCTCGGCGACGAACAGTTCGCGCTGGCCGACACCTGGTCGGCGGCCGGTCGGCTGGCGCTGTGCGGCATCGGGGTCGAGCCAGGCCTGTCGGACGTGTTCGCCCGTTACGCCGCCGACGAACTGTTCAGTGAGATCGACGAGATCGGGGTCCGGGACGGGGCGAACCTCACCGTCGACGGGTACGACTTCGCGCCCTCGTTCTCCATCTGGACCACCATCGAGGAATGCCTCAACCCGCCGGTCGTCTGGGAGAGGGACCGGGGCTGGTTCACCACCGAACCGTTCTCCGAGCCGGAGGTCTTCCACTTTCCGGAGGGGATCGGGCCGGTCGAGTGCGTCAACGTCGAGCACGAGGAGGTGCTGCTCATCCCGCGCTGGGTCAAGGCCCGGCGGGTCACCTTCAAGTACGGCCTTGGCGACGAGTTCATCGAGGTGCTCAAGACGCTGCACAAGCTTGGCCTGGACGCGGTCTCCCCGGTGCGGGTGCGTGGCGTCGAGGTCTCCCCGCGTGACGTGGTGGCCGCGAGCCTGCCCGACCCGGCCACGCTCGGTGCCCGGATGCGAGGCAAGACCTGCGCCGGCACCTGGGTACGCGGCCTCGGCCCGGACGGTCGACCCCGCGAGGTCTACCTGTACCACGTGGTCGACAACGAGTGGTCGATGCGGGAGTACGGGCACCAGGCGGTGGTCTGGCAGACCGCCGTCAACCCGGTCGTCGCACTGGAGTTGCTCGCCGGCGGCGCGTGGGCCGGTGTCGGGGTGCTCGGGCCGGAGGCGCTGCCCCCGATGCCCTTCCTCGACCTGCTGAACGGTTACGGGTCGCCGTGGGCGATGGAGGAGCGGTGAGCCCGCCCCGCTGACGGCATCGCGACAGTTCCGTCGTCGCCGCGATCCGCTCCGCCGGATCGACGCCGAACTCCAGGGCGAGCCACGGGTCAGCCATCGGGCGACCTCCTCGGCCCCCATCGTGACGCAGCTCACCCCCACACGCCAACCGCCGGGGCCTTCGGGGACGGACGACCCAGATGACGTGACACGGGCACGAAGTCGACCGGGACTGGCTTGCGGTGGTTTGCCCGCTGGACACCCACGTGGAGGATGGCTGCGGCGGGTGCTTACAGAACCCTTAACCCGGGCCTGCGACGGTATGCCGGGCAAGCCGAACTGGGGGAGCGGAAAAACGTGCGGGTGCTGGTGGCGGACGACGAGCGGTTGTTGGCGGACACGGTGGCCGAAGGGCTGCGCCGCCTCTCGATGGCCGTCGACGTCTGCTACGACGGGGACGGTGCGCTGGAGCGGGTCGGGGTGAACCGGTACGACGTCGCGGTGCTGGACCGGGACATGCCCGGACACACCGGCGACGAGGTGTGCCGGAGTATCGCCGACTCACAGGTCGGCACCCGGGTGCTGCTGCTCACCGCGGCGGCCGGCATCCGGGACCGGGTGGAGGGCCTCGGCCTCGGCGCGGACGACTACCTGACCAAGCCGTTCGCCTTCGCCGAACTGGTGGCCCGGGTGCAGGCCCTCGGGCGACGGTCAACGCCGGCGCTGCCACCGGTGCTCGCCCAGGACGGCCTGGCACTGGACGTGGGCCGGCACCTGGCCACCCGGGACGGCCGCCCCCTCGCGTTGAGCCCGAAGGAGTTCGCGGTGCTGCACGTGCTGCTACGCGCGGACGGCCAGGTGGTCAGCGCCGAGGAGTTGCTGGAGCAGGCCTGGGACGAGTTCGCCGACCCGTTCACCAACGCCGTACGGGTCACCGTGATGACCCTGCGCAAGAAGCTCGGCGATCCCGCGATCATCCACACCGTTCCGAAGGCCGGCTACCGCATCGGCGGCGCGGCGTGAGCTGGACGCCCCGACGACGGGTGCTGCTGGTGGGGCTGCTGGCGCTGCTGGCCGGCCCGATACTGCCGGCGATGGGCAAGTGGCTGTCGGGGATGACCTGGACCTGGGGGCAGCAGTTCTGCGACCTGCCCATGCCCGGATTGTCGACGGTGTGCGGCAACGTACGGCCCGGGGCGTTCATGCTGCCCCTGGTGGCCGTCCTGCTCGTGACCCTGGCCGTCCTGGTGGGGCTCTGGTTCGCCGCGGTGTGGTGCCTGCGCCCGGTCGCTGACCTGGCCGGGCCGATCGGGCACCTCGGCCCGCAGAACCTCGGTCACCGGATCCGGCCCCGGGGCAGCGACGAGTTGGCCCGGCTGTCCCGGGCGATCGACGAGATGATGGAACGCGTCTCCGCCGGGTACGAGGGGCAGCGGCGGTTCGCCGCGAACGCCTCGCACGAGCTGCGGACGCCCCTCGCCGTGCAGCGGACGCTCATCGAGGTCGGCATGGCCAGGGCGCTCAGCGGCGAACAGTTGGAGCTGCTGACCAGTCAGCTGCTGGAGACCAACGAGCGCAACGAACGACTGATCGAGGGCCTGCTCGCGCTCAGCGAGAGCGACCAGGGCCTCCGATCGCGGATACCGCAGCGGTTGGACACGATCGTCGAGGCGGTGCTGGCCGGATACCGGGACCGGGCCCGGGAGGCCGGGGTCACCGTGGAGACCCATCTCGTACCCCGGGTCGTCGTCGGCGAGCGGGTGTTGCTGGAACGCCTGGTCACCAACCTGGTGGAGAACGGGATCAAGTACAACCGGCCGGGCGGCTCACTGACTGTCGTGGTGAGCGGCGTGCCCGCGCTGTCCGTGGTCAACACCGGTCAGCCCGTGCCGGCCGAGGCGGTGGCCGGTCTGTTCGAGCCGTTCCGCCGGCTCGCCCGGGACCGGACCTCGCAGGGCGGCGGGGCCGGCCTGGGCCTGGCCATCGCCCGCTCGATCACCCAGGCCCACGACGGCATCATCGCGGCCCGGCCCGCCGAGTACGGCGGCCTGCGGGTCGACGTCCAGCTACCCACCTTGAACTGACACTTCCACCCACAGTCACCGGGGTCCACGTACCGCTGGACCCCGCCTGTGGTGTGCCCGAAAAAGGAGAGACGATGACACGCACCGTTGGCCAGGTCCGGGCCGATGTCGAGGAGGCCAGCCGCTGGCTTGCCGGCCGCGTGGTCCGTACCCCCGTGCTGCGGTCCCCGGTGATCGACGGGCTTGCCGGGGCACGGGTCCTGCTCAAGGCGGAGAACCTCCAGCACGGCGGCTCGTACAAGATGCGGGGCGCGCTGCGCGCGGTTGGCCGCCTCGCGGCGGCCGGCCACACCGGGGTGATCGCGCAGAGCACCGGCAACCACGCGGTGGCGGTGGCGCTGGCGGCCGGGCAGCACGGGCTCGCGGCGACAGTGGTGCTGCCGGTCGACGCGGCATCGACGAAGGTCGACCGGGCGCGCGCGGCGGGAGCGCGGGTGGTGTTCGCCGGCACCAGCGTCGAGGAGCGGGTGGCGGTGGCCAACGGGCTCAGCGACGAGAGCGGTCACCCCGTCGTCGACGCGTACGACCACCCGGACGTGATCGCCGGGCAGGGCACCGCGAGCCTGGAGCTGATCGAGGACGCCGAGCGCGTGGGGACGCCGTTGGACGTGTTGGTCGTACCGGTGGGTGGTGGTGGCGGGGTGGCCGGCGCGTGCCTGGCCGCCGCCGGCTCCGGCATCGAGGTGTACGGCGTGGAGCCGGTGGGCTGCGACTCGCTCGCCCGCAGTCTGGCGGCAGGTGTACGCGTGCCGGTCGCACCGGCGCCCACCATCGCTGACGGGCTGCGGCCGTCCTGCGTGGGGGAGCTGCCGTTCGCCATCGTGCGGGACACGCTGCGCGGGGTCGTCCGGGTCGACGACGACGAGATCGCGGCGGCGTTTCGGCTGATCCTGACGGAGCTCAAGGTGCTCGCCGAGCCGTCGGGGGCGGCGGGCCTGGCCGGCGCTCTCCGGCTTCCACCGGACGGGGACCGGCAGCGGACGGTCGGCGTGGTGCTGACCGGCGGAAACGTGGAGGCGGCGTTGGTGGCCCGGTTGATGGCCCCGCGATCCGCCGACCTGGCTGCGGAAGGGGCGGCGGCGTGAGCGCGCCAGTTCGGATCGGAATCCTGTTCGGTGGACCGTCGGCGGAGCACGAGGTCTCCTGTGCCTCCGCGCTCGGGGTGGCCCGGGCGCTCGCCGGTGGCGGCTACCGCACTGTCGCCATCGGTGTCACCCGCAGCGGCGGGTTCCGGCTGATGCCCGACGCGCTGCTGGCCGGGTTGCGCGATCGGCCGGCCGGCGAGCGGGCCATCGACGACCAGTTGGTGGTGACCGGGCCGGCCGTCGAGTTGCGGGCCGGTCGGCGTCCGGGTGTCGTGCAGGTGTCCGCCGGCAACGCCCCCGGCGCGGTGCACGCCGAGCTGGACGTGGTCTTCCCCGTGCTGCACGGTCCGTACGGCGAGGACGGGGTGGTGCAGGGGCTGCTGGAGTCACTGAACGTGCCGTACGTCGGGTGCGGCATCCTCGCCTCGGCGGTCGGCATGAACAAGGTGGCGATGAAGCGGGCGCTGCGCGCCGAGGGCATCCCCGTCACCCCGTACGTGTCGTTCGACGCGCACGCCTACCGGGCGGTCGACGACCCGGAGAAGTTGGTGACCGGGCTGAACCGGCCACTCTTCGTCAAGCCGGCCAGCATGGGTTCGTCGATCGGCATCTCCCGCGTCGGCGAGGGTGACGACCTGGTCGCCGCCGTGGAGGAGGCGCTTCGCCACGACCAACTCGTCATGGTCGAGCAGGGAATCGCCGGCCGGGAGTTGGAGTGCGCGGTGCTCGGTGGCTGGCGTCCCGAGGCGTCGGCGGTGGGCGAGGTGCAGGTCAGCGGCGGCTGGTTCGACTACCAGCAGAAGTACTTCGGCGACGCCGACCCGATGATCGTCCCCGCCGTGCTGGCGGACGAGGTGACCGCGCGGGTCCGCGAGCTGTCGCTGCGCGCGTTCGCCGCGATCGGCGGTTGGGGTCTGGCCCGGGTCGACTTCTTCTACGACGAGACGTCCGGTGAGCTGTACGTCAACGAGCTGAACACGATGCCCGGCTTCACCGCGCACTCGATGTACCCGAAGGTGTGGGCCGCCGTCGGGGTCAGCTACCGGGAGGTGGTGGACCGCCTCGTCGAGTTGGCCCGGCTCCGGCACGCGGAACGGCCCGCGAGCACGGCGGGGAGCGTCCGATGATCCTGCTCTCCGACCCCCGGGTGGCGGCGGTGCCCAGCGCCGACGACGGCGAGGAGTTCGTGGACCTGCGTGAGCTGCCGGAGTTGCGGCTCGACGGCCGGGCGGCCGACCCGGCCGGGGCGTACGCCCGGTTGCGCGCCGGTGTCGTGGACCGCCTGCTGGCCGCGCAGCGTGCCCTGCCCGGTGGGCTGCGCCTGCTGGTGGTCGAGGGCTACCGGCCGTACCAGGCGCAACTGGCCATCTTCACCGGCTACCGCGACGAGCTGCGCCGACGGCACCCGGACTGGTCGCCGCAGCGGCTGCACCGGGAGACCACGAAGTTCGTCGCACCGGTCGAGGTGGCCCCGCACAGCACGGGTGGCGCGGTGGACCTGACGCTCTGCACCGACGACGGCGTGGAACTGGACCTGGGCACGGCCATCGACGCCACCCCGGAAGACAGCGCCGACGCCTGCTTCACCGCCGCGCCGACGATCGGCGGCACCGCCCGTCGGCACCGGCAGATCATGGTGGACGCCCTCGGCGGCGCGGGGATGGTGAACTACCCGACCGAGTGGTGGCACTGGTCGTACGGCGACCGTTACTGGGCGCTGAGCACCGGGGCCCCACGCACCCGGTACGGGCCGGTGGACCTGGCCGCCGCACGATCGATACCCGTTCCGGCTGAACGGTAGGACGCTTCGATCCGTACCGGTGAGTGAAGGACACCACCGAGGACGGGAGTGACGGCGATGAAGGTGCAGCGCAGGCACGTGCTGGCAGCGAGCGTGGCGGTGCTCGCCGCGGTGGGCGTGTCGGTGGGGACCAGCTTCGGGTTCGCCGACACGGCCCCGGCACGGTCGTCGGTCTGCTCCGGCTCGGTCACCTTCTCCGCGGAGGGCGGGGCGCCGGCGGCGACCAGCGACCGGTTCCCGGTGGGTACCCGGCTGCGGGTGACGAACCTGGACAACAACCGGGCGGCCACAGTGACGGTGACCGGCCCGTCGGGCAGTTGCGTGCTGCTCAACGCGGCGGCCATGGAGCTGGTCCGCGAGCCGGGGAAGAACGTGATCCGCCGCAACGTGGTGGAACGCGTCGACGGCGCGGCCCCGCCCGCCGGCGCTCCGGCCCCCGGCACCGTCCGCCCCGGCGCCGCGTCTCCCGGCGTACCCGGCCCGGCGCCCCGGTCGGCGTGCTCCGGGGCGATCACCTTCTTCGAGGAGGCGGCCGGACCGGCGGCGACCAGTGGGCAGTTCCCGGTCGGGACCCGGCTGCGGGTGACCAACCTGGACAACAACCGGGCGACCACTGTGACGGTGACCGGCCCGTCGGGCAGTTGCGTGCTGCTCAACTCCGCCGCCATGGAGCAGATCCGCGAGCCGGGCAAGAACCTGGTGCGCCGTAACACTGTCGAGGTGCTTCGCTGACATCGCCGGAGGGGCCCGGCACACCGGGCCCGTCGCCGGAGGGGCCCGTGCACCGGGCCCCTCCGCCGCTCACCCGAAGGCGGCGTCGAGGAGGTCGGCACCCCGACCGAGGTGCCCGTCGGAGATCACCAGCGGGGGCAGGAAGCGCAGCACGTTTCCGTACGTGCCACAGGTCAGGGTGAGCAGGCCGGCGGCGTGACAGGCCGCCGAGATCGCCGCGGTGGCGACCGGGTCGGGGGTCAGGGTGCCCGGCAGCACCAGCTCCACGGCGAGCATCGCCCCCCGGCCGCGTACCTCGGCGACCCGGGGATCCCGCTCGGCGATGGCCCGTAGCCGGGGGACCAGCACCGACTCGATCCGTCGGGCCGCACCGGCCAGGTCCAGCTCGTGCATGGTCTCGATGGTGGCCAGCGCGGCGGCGCAGGCGATCGGGTTGCCGCCGTACGTGCCGCCGAGCCCACCGACGTGCACCGCGTCCATCAGCTCGGCCCGACCGGTCACCGCGGCCAGCGGCAGGCCACCGGCGATGCCCTTGGCCAGGGTCACCAGGTCGGGTTCGACGCCCTCGTGCTGACAGGCGAACCAGTCGCCGGTACGGCAGAAACCGGTCTGGATCTCGTCGGCGACGAAGACCACCCCGGCCGCCGTCGCCCAGGCCCGCAGCGCGGGCAGGAAACCCGGCGCGGGTACGACGAAGCCACCCTCGCCCTGGATCGGCTCGATGAGCAGCGCGGCGACGTTCTCCGCGCCGACCTGCTTCTCGATCATCTCGACGGCCCGGGCCGCCGCCTCCGCGCCGGAGAGCCCACCATCGCGCAGCGGGTACGACATCGGCACCCGGTAGATCTCCCCGGCGAACGGCCCGAACCGGTGCTTGTACGGCATGTTCTTCGCGGTCAGCGCCATGGTCAGGTTGGTCCGGCCGTGGTACGCGTGGTCGAACACCACGACCGCCGGCCGCCCGGTGGCGTGCCGGGCGACCTTGACGGCGTTCTCCACCGCCTCCGCGCCGGAGTTGAACAACGCCGAGCGTTTCGCGAACCCGCCGGGCGTCAACGCGTTGAGCTGCTCGCACACCGCCACGTACGACTCGTACGGCGCGACCATGAAACAGGTGTGGGTGAACCGTTCCACCTGCGCCCGGACCGCCTCGACCACCCTCGGGGCCGAGTTGCCCACGCTGGTCACGGCGATGCCGGCGGCGAAGTCGATCCACTCCCGGCCGTCCACGTCGGTGATCGTCCCGCCGCACGCGCGGTCCACGTAGGACGGAATCACACTGCCGACACCCCGGGCCACGGCATCGCCGCGCCGCTTGTGCAGCTCCTCGCTCGACGGCATGGGTCAGCTCCCCAGGTTGTGCATGACGTGCTTGATCCGGGTGTAGTCCTCCAGGCTGTAGACCGAGAGGTCCTTGCCGTGCCCGGAGTGCTTGAAGCCACCGTGCGGCATCTCCGAGACGAACGGAATGTGCGTGTTGACCCAGACGCAGCCGAAGTCCAGTCGACGGGTCATCCGCATGGCCCGGCCGTGGTCCCGCGTCCAGACCGATGCGGACAGGCCGTAGTCGACGCCGTTGGCCCAGCGCACCGCCTCGTCCTCGTCGGAGAAGCGCTGCACGGTGATGACCGGCCCGAACACCTCGTCCTGGATGATCTCGTCGGCCTGACGCAGCCCGGAGACCACTGTCGGCGCGTAGAAGTAGCCGCGTTCGCCCTGCCGGGACCCGCCGGTCTGGATCGCCGCGTGGTCCGGCAGGCGGTCCACGAAACCGCTGACCCGGGTGAGCTGGTTGGCGTTGTTCAGGGGGCCGTAGAGCACGTCGGCGTCGTCCGGAGCGCCGGTCTTCGTGTTGCGGGCCTGCTCGGCGAGCGCCGCCACGAAGTCGTCGTGGACGCCGGGGCCGGCCAGCACCCGGGTGGCCGCCGTGCAGTCCTGCCCGGCGTTGAAGTAGCCGCCCAGCGCGATGGCCTCGGCGGCCGCCGCCACGTCCGCGTCGTCGAAGATCACCACCGGGGCCTTGCCGCCCAGCTCCAGGTGGGTGCGCTTCAGGTCGGGGGCCGCCGCGGCGGCTACCTCCATGCCCGCGCGGGTCGAGCCGGTGATCGACACCAGCTGGGGGGTCGGGTGCGACACGAGGGTACGACCGGTGTCCCGGTCGCCGCAGACCACGTTGAACACCCCCGGCGGGAAGAACTCGGCGGCGATCTCGGCGAGCAGCAGCGTCGACACCGGGGTGGTGTCCGACGGCTTGAGCACCACCGTGTTGCCGGCGGCGAGCGCGGGGGCGATCTTCCAGACCGCCATCATCAGCGGGTAGTTCCAGGGGGTGACCTGCGCGCAGACGCCGATCGGCTCACGTCGCACGTAGGAGGTGTGCCCGGCCAGGTACTCCCCGGCGGACCGCCCCTCCAACATCCGGGCGGCACCGGCGAAGAACCGGAACTGGTCCACCGCCGGCGGAAGCTCCTCCTCGGCGGTGAGCTGGCGGGGCTTGCCGGTGTTGCGGACCTCGGCGTCGACCAGCTCGGCGGCGCGCGCCTCCACGGCGTCGGCGAGCTTGAGCAGCGCTCGCTGCCGCTCGGCGGGGGTGACCTCCCGCCAGCTCTCGAACGCGGTGGCGGCGGCGCTCATCGCCGCGTCCACGTCGGCGGCCCCGGAGACCGGGGCCTGGGCGAACACCTCACCCGTGCAGGGGTCGACCAGGTCGGCGTAACCGCCGTCGGACGGGTCGACGTAGGAGCCGTTGACGAAGTTGCGCAGCTGCTGCTGGTCACTCATGAGGGATCACTCCGAGGGGGCCGGGGGCGCGGTTCTGCGGCGGTTATCGCAATCTCTCTGCCATCTTCGCTACTGAATTCGCGGCAGACAAGGGTTATCGCGACTGTTTCCGTCGGCTGGTCGCTCGGCTACTCTGCTCGGCGTGGAGCCCGCAGCCTTCTTCGTCGCCTCCCGCCCCGCCACCGGCGAGGGTGAGTTGACCGTCCACCACCCGTACGACGGCCGCCCGGTGGGGCGTACCACAGTCGCCACGCCCGACCAGGTCGACGCCGCCGTCGCCGCGGCGGCCGGGGTGGCCGCGCAGGCCGCGGCCCTGCCCGCGCACGCCCGCGCGGCGGCCCTCGACCACGTGTCCCGGCGGCTCGCCGAGCGCGCGGGCGAGATCGCCGCCCTGATCACCGCGGAGAACGGCAAGCCGCTCAAGTGGGCCCGCGCCGAGGTCGGGCGTGCGGTGTCGACCTTCCGCTGGGCCGCCGAGGAGGCCCGCCGCTTCTCCGGCGAGTTGCAACGACTCGACACCGACCCGGCCGCCGGCGGGCGGATCGCCCTGGTCCGCAGGGTGCCGCGCGGGCCGGTGCTGGGCATCACGCCGTTCAACTTTCCGCTCAACCTCGTCGCCCACAAGGTGGCGCCGGCCATCGCCGTCGGCGCGCCGATCATCGTCAAGCCCGCTCCCGCGACGCCGCTGACCGCGCTGCTGCTCGGCGAACTGCTGGCCGAGACCGACCTCCCCGCCGGGATGTTCTCGGTGCTGCCGCTGCCCAACGACCGCGCCGCCGAACTGGTCACCGAACCCCGGCTACCGGTGGTGTCGTTCACCGGCTCCGGGCCGGTCGGAGCGGCCATCCGCCGCGCCGCGCCGGAGAAGCACGTGACGCTGGAGTTGGGCGGCAACGCCGCCGCGGTGCTCTGTGCGGACTGGACCGCCGACGAGGACCTGGACTTCGCCGCGCAGCGCATCGCCATGTTCGCCAACTACCAGGCCGGCCAGTCGTGCATCGCCGTCCAGCGGGTGTACGTGCACCACGCTCTGCACGCCGACTTCCTGCCCCGGCTGGTGGCGGCGGTGCGGGGGCTGCGGACCGGAGACCCCGCGTCGGAGTTGACCGACGTCGGGCCGATGGTGTCCGAGGACGCGGCCCGCCGGGTCGAGACGTGGGTGGCCGAGGCCGTCGCCGCCGGCGGCACCGTCGAGGTGGGCGGCCTCCGCGACGGCGCGACCTACCCCCCGACAGTGCTCACCGGCGTGCCGGCGAACGCCAAGGTCGTGGCCGAGGAGGTGTTCGGACCGGTGCTGGTGGTCGCCCCGGTCGCCGACGACCAGGCCGCGTTCACAGCGGTCAACGACTCGGCGTACGGCTTGCAGGCCGGCGTCTTCACCCGACGCCTGGACGTGGCCTTCGCCGCCGCCCGCGCGCTGGAGGTGGGCGGGGTGATCGTCGGTGACGTGCCGTCGTACCGCGCCGACCAGATGCCCTACGGCGGGGTGAAGGGCAGCGGCGTCGGCCGCGAGGGGCTGCGCAGCGCGATGGACGACTACACCGAGCCCCGGGTCATGGTGCTGACCGGCCTCACGCTCTAACCGGGGTCGGCCTGCCAGGTGCCGTCGTCGCGGACCCGGGCGGGGGCGCGGCCGAGCAGCAGGGTGGTCAGCGCGGCGTCGATGGTGTCGCCGAGGAACCACTCGCCGGCCTGGTCGAGCGCGAAGACCCGGCCGCGCTCGTCCACCGCCAGGATGCTGTCCTGCTGTTCGGTGCCGATCGGAAAGAGGCGTACGCCGAGCACCGCGCCGAAGTCCGCGAGGGTGTCGGCGGTGTGCGCGATGGTGTGCGGGCGGATGTCGAAACGGGAGATCCACACCTGCTCGCCCCGGCCGCGCCGCGCACCGACCAGGCTGGGGAACGCAGTCAGCGCCTCCACGGCGGCGGGAAAGACCTCGTGCCGATGGTTGCGCCCCGGCACCGACGTGACGTCCCGTACGGCGGCGGCGGCCATGATCTGATCCCCGATGTGCGGCCGCCAACCGGCCGCGACCAGCGCGTTCGCGACCTCCGCCGGGAACCGCCCAGGATCGGGGTCGGTTGCCTCCGGCGCGTTCCAGGTCTCGGTGTAGGCGCGAGCCGACTGCGGCAGGACGTTCGCCCGCACCAGGAAGGCGATGCACGAGTCGCAGGGCCGCTCGGCGGGCCCACCAGCGGGATCGCCCGGCTCACGGATTCGGAAGATCTCGAAGCGGGCGCCCTCCAGCAGCGCCGCCGCCTCGGCCCGCCCCATCGGCGCGATGCCCTCGGCGGCGCGGCGGTGGTCGTACTCGTGCAGGACGTCGGAGACCACGATCAGCTCGGCGTGAGCCTCCCCGCCGCGAACCAGCTCGCCGGGAGGCAACTGGCGCAGATAGTCACTTACCAGCGGATGGTGGTTGAGCGGCACGTCGGCCTTCGTGCCCTGGGCCGTCCAGATCCGTCCGTCGATGGTCAGGTGCGCGGCGGTGTTCGGGGTGGCACCCCGATGGATTTCCCGGACCAGCAGGCTCGACGGGTCGAGAGTGCGGGGAGCTGTCGGCCCCGCGGGCTGGCTACGCCGGTACAGCTCCGCCACCACGGTGCTCGGCACCCGAGGCCAGGTCGTGACCTTGCCGGTCTGCTTGTCGATGACTGTCGTCGGCAGGTCACCCGGCACCGTGCGCACCTCGGTGGGCACGACGGACGTGATGACGTAACCCAGGTCGAACTCGTCGACCATCGGGGTGCACTCGTGGCCGAGGCGCTGCGAATCACGGCGGGCCCAGGTGGCCGCGAGCTGCTCGGCCTGTTGTCGGTCGATCACGCATTGAAACTACCGGACTACACGGATCGATGGCGGCCGGTATTGTCTCGCTCTACCGACGGTGACGGGAGGGCGGCGGTGGACGAACAGGCGGACCGGGGTGTCAATCGCGAGCTACGGGCCCGATTCGACGACGTCTATGGGCAGTACCAGCAGCTCAGATCCGGTTTGGACACCCTCCAGACGCGACTCGCCGCGCTGCGGGTGACCCGCCGGTCGGCAGACGGGCAGGTGTCGGCGACCGTGGGCGCGCAGGGCCAGTTGATCGAGGTCGAGCTGACGGCGGCCATCTACCGGGACCGCGACGCTGACGCGCTCGGCCGAAAGGTCACCGAAACGATCCGGGCAGCCGCGACCGCCGCCGCCGACGCCACCCGCGACCTCGTCGCCGAGAGCATGCCGGCCGGCTCCGGTGCGACGGACTTCCTCAAGACCGGCGATTACGCCACGCTGCTCGGTCGGGCCGACGCCGTACTCGGCAAGGGTGAGGCGAAGCCATGACCGACGGGCAGCTCTGGCTTGATCCCTCCCGGGCCCGCCGGGGCGGCGCCGACCTGGCGCTCGCCGGCGAGGCGGTGACGGCCCGTCGTGCGGCGGAGGGGGGCGCGATCGAGACCGCCAGCGGTGCCCAGCCCTGGGGTCGCGACGACATCGGCGCCGCCTTCGAGCGCAACTACCGCGGGTTCGAGCAGACCGTGCTGCGGGCCTGGGCCGGCGTCGGGCACCGGCTCACCGAGCTGGGCAGCGACGTGGTCGAGGCGGTCGACGCGAGCGTGCAGACCGACGGGGCCAGCGCCGCCCGGGTCGGTCGGGCCGCCGACCGGCGCTGACGGCCGACGATTCCGATGAGCGTGCTGCCGAGCCCCATCCCGCACCCCCTGGACTACGCGCCGTGGGACGTGCCCGGCTGGATCTACGAGGCCCTCGACTGGGTGGTCGGCGTGCAGTGGCCGGAGGGCGACGAGCGGGCCGTCTGGGACGTCGCCGACCAGTGGTACGCGGTCGCCTCCGTGCTCGCCGGGCCGCACGCCGACGCCGCCGCGGCCGCCGTCGAGGTGCACAACGGGTACGGCGGCGTAGGGGCTGTCGACGCGGCGTTCGAGGCGGCCTGGCGGGGGATCGCCGAGGGCTCCGACGCCCCGCTGCCCGTGCTGCTCGCGGTCACGGCCGACCTGGGCCGACTGGTCGAGGAGTGCGGTTGCGACATCGAGGGCGCCAAGCTGGAAGTCTGGATCGAGCTGGGCATCCTGGTCATCGAGTTGCTGACCGTGGCGGTGGCGGCGGTGTTGACCGCCGGCGCGGCAACCCCGGCCGCCGGCGCGGCGATCACCGCGACGCGGCTGCTGGTCCAACAGATCTTCAAGCGGCTGATGGGCCAACTGGCCAGCAAGTCCCTCAAGCACGGGCTCAAGGAGGCCGGCGAGCGGGCCGCCAAGGAGGTCGCCCGAGGTGGTGCACGCGGTCTTGCCAAGCGGGCCGCCCGGGGAGGGCTGGAGGAGGCCACCGAGGAGGCCGGTGTCACCCTGGCCACCCAGGCGTACCAGAACTCCACCGGGCGGGCACACGGCCTGGACCTGACCGATCTCGGTGCTTCTGCCGTCGGCGGGCTGGCCGGCGGGGCGGTGGCACCGTTGGCCGGCCTGGGCCGGCACGCGACCGGGCGAGCGGCGAAGGTCGGGGAGCACCTGGGGCGGGAGATGACCGGCGAGGTGCTCGCCGACAGCGCGGCGAGCCTGGCCACCGGTCAGGGCCTGACCTCGATGGAGGACGTGGCGCGCGCCGCCGCGTCCGGGGCCACCGGTTCGGCGACCGGGCAGACCGACCACGCGCTACGCGCCCGGCTCGACGCACAGGCCAACGCCCTCGCCGGAGCATCGTTCACGGGTCCATCCCTCCCGTCTGTGCCGCCTGTCACGGGGGATGCGGCCTCAGCGGGGGCGTCTCCCTCCCTCGGGGTCTCGTCTGCTGCGGCCTCGGCCGCGGCGGGGGCTGCTTCTGCGGGGGCTGTCGGTGGTGTGGCCTCGGGCGGTCTGGTTACGGCTGCGGGCATTCCGGCGCAGGCGACGGAGAGCGTTGCCACCACGGCGCCGAACCAGTCGGCTGCGCCGACGTCACCGGTTGTCGAGCAGTCACGGGGAGCCGGGCTGGCGTCTCCGGTCGCGCCTGACGTGCAGACGTCGTCACCGATGCTGGTTGGCGCGTTGTCCGACACGGACGTGGTGGACCCTTCGGTACGCGCATCCGAGGTGACACCGTCGACGGGCGGGTCGTTCGGCGACAGAGCGGGCGTCCCGCACCCGGCCGACCCCACGCTCTCGGCGGCGACCGCCAACCCGGCCACATCGGCGGTGGGTGTCGGTCCGGTCGCGTCGGCGTCGGCTGCCGATCCGGCCACCTCGGCGGTGGCTGATCCGAGTCGGTCTGTGGTGGGTGCCGATCCGAGGCTTTCGTCGGCGTCCGCGCCCGTGGTCGGTCCCCTCGAATCGAGCAGCGGGCCGGCTGCCACCGGTGTGCCGCCGGTCCAGCCCGGCAACTCGCCGCACCCCAGCACCGCCGGGCCGACCACCTGGTCTCCGACGACCGGACCCTCCGCACCGACGATCACCCCCGGCCCGGCGGCACCGGTCACCTTCAGCGTCCCGACCACCACCAACGGGCCCCTGCCGGTCGCCTCCACCCCACCGGCGGTGGGTCGGTTCGCCGTGCCCTCGCGTGTCCCGACCCGGGAGACGCCCGCACCGGTGCGAACGGCCGACCATCCCGCCCGGGGGCGGGCGTCGATCCCCGTCGACGTGGCCGCGTTCGGCGCCCCGTCGGTGCGCGAGCCCGAGACCAACGACGCGTACGCGGCGCAGTGGGCCGCAGCGGCGGAAGCCGCCGAGCGGCGGCGCTACCAGGACCACTACGAATCGCTGCGGATCGGGTTCGAGAACAACCGCCGGCAGGCCGAGGCCGCCCGACTGCGCACCCGTGCCGTGGAGCACGATCGCCGAGCCGTCGAGTACGCCACCTACGCCCGACAACTGCACCAGGCCGGCAACCGGCAGTGGGCCGACGGCTGGCAGCGCGCCGCGAACGAGGAAGCTCGCGCGTACGCCGAATGGCGTGACGTGGCAGACGCGGTGCTGGCTGGCACCACGGCCCCGCCGGTCGTGGACATCAGCGCCACCTTCGAGCACGCCAACCGGGACGTGGGTGCTCTCGCGCTCGGCGCGGTGGAGACCTCCGGCCCGTCCAGGCTCACCGGCGACGACGATCCGCCGCCGATCGACGACTCCCGGCCGTACGGGCAGCCCGGAGGACTCCGGCCACCGCTCGCCCTGCACCAGGTCGACGTCGAACGACAGATGCCCCGTGAGCCGGACGGCACCGTCACCCGCACCGCCGACCCCCGACACGGCGGCTGGTTCGGGCTGCTCAACGACGGCGGCCCCGCGGCCGACGCCACCCGGGGCATCAACTGCCTGGACTGCACGCTGTCCCTGTTCGAGACGTGGGTGCACGGGCGACCCCGCGTGTCGGCGCCCCGAACCTTCGACGGCTACCTCGACGGTGACATCCGGCGCCCCATCCGTGGCGAGGCCGGCGGCCCAGGTCGGGTGGAGGACGTGACCGGCGGGCGCTTCCAGCAACTCCTCGCCCCGGCGTCCGGTCAACGTACGGACTCCGCGCAGGCGCGGCAGGCCGCCGACCGGGGCTACCGCAACCTGCACGACCAACTGCTGCTGGGCGGCCACGGCAGCTACTCGTTCCTGGTCACCGAGTGGGCGCACGGCGGTTCGCACGCCTGGGTGGCGCTCAACCAGAACGGCACAGTGCTCTACGTGGACCCGCAGAACGGCGTGGTCCGGGACCGGCCGCTCTACCCCGACGTGATCGGCATCGACGCGCTGGTGCTGAGCGGAGACGGCCGACCGATGCCGCTCGGCGGACTACCCCGGGGCCGGTTCAGCGAACGGCCCGACCTGCCGCATCACCCGCCGACGCACGACGACGGCGGCCACGGCGACCCGTACATCAACCGGATGTACCTGCTCCTCGACGGCCCGGGCTCGGCGCAACACCCGGTCAGGCCAGCCGGTGATCCGACCACAGCACATGAGCTGGGTGATCCAGCCGATGAGTTGGCGCAACTTACCGCAGGGGAGTTGGCCGCTCTGACCGAGCTTCGGCAGCGCGCCCTCGCGGTCGCCGATCGAGTCGAAGAGGCTCTAGATCAGGTCGGGCGTAACGTGACGGAGGCCCTGGGTCTTGAAGAGCCGGTGCAGTTGCGCGACCGCACCACGCGCGTCAAAGGGCTCGGTTCGCTGGCACGTAAGTTCGTCGATGAGACGCGGGGCCTGAACATTGGGGTCGAGGAGTTCTCGCAGACGGTGAACGACGTCCTCCGGTTCCTGTTTGAGATGCCAACCGGGGTGAACTACCTGCGGGGCGTTCAGTTGGTGCTCGCGGGCCTCACCGAGGTGGGATTCTCCGTCCCGCGGTCGGACCTCAAGAACTTCTGGCGGGCGGGTAACAGGTTCTACGGATTCAACTGCACCCTCCGAACTGCCGACGGGATCCTCGTCGAACTGCAGATGCACACACGCGACTCGCGGGAGGCGTGGATGCAGACCCACGGCGACTACGAGATCCTGCGCCGGGTCTCGTGCCGGCCGGAGGAGCATGTGCACGCCTTCCTGCGGATGCTTGCGGCGAACCGTGAGCACCAGATGTCGGAGTCCGTCCCGGACGGCTTGGAGGAATATTTCCCGACGAAGGACGCGAGCTTTGCCAAGTGGTTGAGCAAGAGCGGAGATGCCTGGCCGAAGTATCGGTCGTGGCTCGACCGTCAAGGGATCAGCTTCTCCCAGGTAGTGCACGAGTTGGGCTTGAAGTCTTCCGATTTTCCCATTGCAGGGGACGTCGCCATCAAGTTGGAGAAAGAGATTGTTGACATATTACGTGATCTACCGGAATGACGAGAGGGTCGGGGGTCCTGCTGGACTCTTCGTAATGGACGTAGGCGCAGGTAATGCCATTCTCTGGGATCACCGCAGTGGGCACTGGGCCTTCGACCCAGCACTGGTCGTGCGCTTCGTCAACGACTATCGAAACGTCGACCGCTTCGAAACCGTTGATCGGGCGACGGCCGAGAGAGTGGCCGAGACCGTCAGCGGGGGCCATGCGCTGCCCGACGAGGACGACATCCGAGCCATGTTCGCGCCCGACGCCAGCGCGGGCGGCCCGCAGCCATCCGGTCGGCAGTGATTGGGTGTGCCGGCGTTGCGCTCATTCGTGGGACTGAGGGAGTCGCCGCGAAATCTGATCGGTCTGGCGGTTCTGGCCGTGACCGATGGCGATCGGGAAGCTGCCCGTCAGTTGCTCGACGAGGCGGCCGAGCTCGCGGCCGACAGCGGCGCGCAGGGGGTTGGCCGGTGGGTCGAGGGGGCCCGCGACGAGTTGAGGGTCGCCCTGTCGTGAACGGCTATCCGTAGGGCCTTGGCGGCGCCGAATAAGATCGACGCATGGTGAGATCTGGCACGAAGGGCATCAGGTCGACTGTCTGGGCCTGGCCGGTCGGCATCCTGGTCGGCCTGGCGATCGGCATTCCCGTGTTCGGCGCGAAGGGTGGCGTCGCCTTCGGTGTCGCCCTCGGCATTGCCTTCGTGTTCGGCCTGGGTGCGATCAGGGGCCGGGCCGACGGTGATCCTGCCCGGGGTGGCCAGGATGGCGGGGCCGCCGGGGATGGCGCCGGTGCCTCAGGTCGAGGGTGATCGACTCCGGTTCATTGATGTCGGGGCATCCAGGGCTGCGGGACCACCCGACTTCCGTGAAGCCGAGTGGATCATGGCGCGCGCCGGCCGCGCCGGCCGCGCCGGCCGCGAAGGGCACGGCGGCCACGGGGACACAAGGGCCGGGCAGTGTCGCCGAGGCGGTGGCCGTACAGGAGGAGTTGCGGCCGCTGGTGGACCTGGTCGGGCCGGGGCCGAGCGCGCCCGCGACGGTGGCCGGCCTGGACGTCGCGTACGCCGAGGGTGGTGACCTGCTGGCTGCGGCCGTGACGGTCCTGGACGCCCGGACCCTGGCGGTGGTGGACTCGGCAGTCGATGTGGGGCGACCCGCGTTCGGCTATGTGCCGGGGTTGTTCGCCTTCCGTGAGTTGCCCGCGTTGCTCGCTGCGCTCGACCGGCTGACCACCATCCCGGACCTGCTGGTCTGCGACGGGCACGGGCTGGCCCATCCGCGCCGGTTCGGGCTCGCCTGCCACCTGGGTGTGGTCACCGGGTTGCCCGCTATCGGGGTGGCGAAGACGCCACTGGTCGGGGTGTGGGATCAGCCGTCCGCCGAGCGGGGTTCCTGGTCGTCGTTGCGCGACGGTGGTGAGGTCCTCGGTCGGGTGCTGCGGACCCGTGACGGGGTGAAGCCGGTCTTCGTCAGCGTCGGCCATCGGGTGAGCCTGGAGAACGCGACTGCGCAGGTACTCGCGTTGACTCCGCGCTACCGGCTGCCGGAGACCACCCGCACCGCCGACCGGCTGTGCCGTGATGCCCTCGCCGAGGCGGAGCAGGCCCGCTGATTGGCTGGTCAGTCCGGCCACCAGGAGGCTGGCGGGAGGGGCCGTAAACCGTAACGCCGCACACATGCGGGGCGCTCTATGACCGGTGGGATGGGTGGGCCGGTAGTAGCCTGACCCGCGGACCCCACCCGGGGAGAACGGCGAGGTAATCATGACAGTGCGTCGACGCGCGGCACGGCTCGCGGCGGTCTGCGGTCTTGCGGGCGGCCTGGTGATGCTCGGTGCGTCACCGGCGCTGGCCGATCAGGACTCGGTCCGGGTGGGCGCGGCCAGTAGCTTCGCCGCCGGTGGTTCCGCGCAGGGGGTGAACGTCGCGGTGCGCAAGCGCACCGACGGGTGCGTTCTGCTGCGTACCGCGCTGGGCTTCAGCCTGGAGGGTCTCCAGCCGAACCAGGTGGCGGTCGAGGTCAACGCGGGTGGGCGCTGGTTCCCGGTGGCCGTCACCGGCGGCACCGGCACCGTGTCGACCGCGCAGACGTCACCCTTGAAGCCGACGCTGTGCAAGGGCAAGGGCATCACGGTGCGGTACCGGGTGGCGTTCGCGGCGGGTTCGCCGGGCGGCCGTCTGGTGGTCACCGGCGCGGGCATCAGCGCCGCAGGCCAGACGCTGGGTCGCGCCACCGACGCGGCGCGGCTGACCGGAGCCCGGGTCACTCCGTCGCCGACTCCGTCACGGTCGAAGAAGCCGACGCCGACCCCGAGCCCGACCGAGGTCGCGACCGTCGACGAGGCGGTGAACCCGGCGGCGCAGGGTGGCGTCTCCGCGGCGCCGAACACCACGGCGGCCGCCGCCGAGTCGTCCTTAGGAGGATCACCGGTGATGTACTTCGGCATTGTGCTGGTGGCGGTCGGACTGCTGCTCATCGTGCTGCTGTTCCGTCGCTCGCGGCAGGACCGGAAGCCGTCCGACGACGCGCCCGGCACCCTGCCGGGCAACCCCGGTGGCACCACCTACCGCGCCGGGGGTGGGTTGCCGGCCGCGCCCGGTCGCCCCGGTCAGGTGTACGGCCAGCAGCCGCCGCCCGCCGCCTGGGGTGGTGCGGTGCCGTCACCGCGTCCCGCCGCCGGCGGGGTTTACGGTGCCCGGCCGGACGCCCCGGTGCCGGAGGCCACCCAGCCGATGCCGGGTCGGCCCGACGGTCGCCCGAACCCTGGTGACCCGCCCACCGACGGCGGCGGCCACACCGTGTTCATTCCCCGGCTCCCCGGCTGAGCGGAGGACGGGCCGGCCCTCCGTTAGGCTCAGGATCGGTGTCTAACCTGCGGCCAAGGAGTGGAACACGTGTCTGATCTGTCCCAGATTGTGAAGGCGTACGACGTCCGCGGGACGGTGCCGGACCAGTGGGACGAACGGGTCGCCGAGGCACTGGGCGCCGCCTTCACCCAACTGCTCAACTCCACCGACGAGCCGGGCGATGCCGTCGTCGTCGGGTACGACATGCGGGCCACCTCGCCTGGCCTGGCCGCGGCGTTCGCCGCCGGCGTACGCGCCGAGGGGCGCTCGGTGATCGAGATCGGCCTCGCCTCCACCGACCTGCTCTACTACGCGTCCGGTTCGCTCGACCTGCCCGGCGCGATGTTCACCGCCAGCCACAACCCCGCGCAGTACAACGGCATCAAGATGTGCCGCTCCGGTGCCCGCCCGATCGGCCAGGAGAGCGGCCTCGCCGAGATCCGGGAGCGGGCCCAGGCCCTCCTGGACTCGGGCGACGCTCGTCCCGCCGGTGCGCCGACCCGGCCCGCCGAGCGGCGCGACCTGCTCCCCGACTACGCCGGCTACCTGCGCAAGCTGGTCGACCTGTCGGGCATCCGGCCGTTGAAGGTGGTCGTCGACGCCGGCAACGGCATGGGTGGCTTCACCGTTCCGACCGTGCTGGGCGACGCGGCCCTGTCGCCGCTGCCGCTGGAGATCGTGCCGCTCTACTTCGAGTTGGACGGCAGCTTCCCCAACCACGAGGCCAACCCGCTTGACCCGGCGAACCTGGTCGACCTCCAGCGCGCGGTGGTCGAGCACGGGGCCGACATCGGGTTGGCCTTCGACGGTGACGCCGACCGGTGCTTCGTGGTGGACGAGCGCGGTGAGCCCGTCTCACCGTCGGCGATCACCGCACTCGTGGCCGCCCGTGAGTTGGCCAAGCACCCGGGTTCCACGGTGATCCACGGCCTGATCACCTCCAGCGCCGTGGCGGAGATCATCCGGGAGCACGGTGGGCAGCCCGTCGTCGCCCGGGTCGGGCACTCCTTCATCAAGGCGGAGATGGCCCGTACCAACGCCGTCTTCGGTGGCGAGCACTCCGCGCACTACTACTTCCGGGACTTCTGGTTCGCCGACACGGGGATGCTCGCGGCGATGCACACGTTGGCCGCGTTGGGCGAGCAGTCGCTGCCGCTGTCCGTGTTGGCCGGTGAGTACGAGCGCTACATCGCCTCCGGCGAGATCAACTCGACGGTGGTCGACCAGGCGGCAGCGGTGGCCGAGGTGCGCGCCGCGTACCCCGACGCGGTGGCCGACGAGATGGACGGGCTCACCCTGCGTTTCCCCGACGGCGCCTGGTTCAACCTGCGCGCCTCCAACACCGAGCCGCTGCTACGACTCAACGTCGAGGCGCCCACCCGGGATCGGATGGTCTCGCTCCGGGACGACGTGCTCGACCGCGTTCGCCGATAAGATCGCCTGCGCCGGTCGGCACCGCCGTCGGTCAAGCCGTACACGTGGAAGGAGCCGCGCCATGGCCCTGGATCCGCAGTTGCTCGAGATCCTCGCCTGTCCGGACACGCACCACGCCCCGCTCACCTACGACGCCGAGGCGCAGACGTTGACCTGCACGGAGTGCGGCCGGATCTTCGAGGTCCGCGACGACGTGCCGGTGCTGCTGCTCGACGAGGCGCGCGGCGGCCCCGGGCAGTCCTCATGATCGACGGTACGGCCGGGGTCAGCGGGCGCCGTGACGCCGACGAGGCCCTGCTCGACAACCCGCAGGCGTTGGCCGAGGCCGACCCGGGCGGCATGCTCCGGCACACGGCGTCGGCCGGTGCGCAGGTTCGCGAGAGCGCCGCGCTGGCAGCCGAGGCGAACCTCGCGGTGCTCGCCGACGACGGGCGGCCCCGAGCCGTCGTGATCGCCGGCATCGGCACCGCCGGGCGTACCGGGGACGTGCTGGCCACGGTCGCCGGGCCACGCTGCCCGGTCCCGATCATCGGGCACCGCTCCGCCGGCGTACCCGGTTGGGTGGGGGCGGCCGACGTGGTGATCGCGGTGAGCGCGTCCGGACGTAGCCCGGAGGCGCTCGGCGCGGCCGAGGCGGCCCACCGCCGTGGTGCCCGACTCGTCGCGGTGGGTGCCCCGGACTCGCAGTTGCAGTCGATCGCCGAGCAGGCCCGGGCGCCGTTCATCCCGGTGCCCCGGCGTGCCCCGGCCCGGGCCAGCCTCTGGGCGCTCACCGTGCCGGTCCTGCTCGCCGCCCGTTCCCTCGGGCTCGTGAAGGTCAACGAGGCGGACCTCGCGGAGACCGCGGCCCGGCTCGACGCGGACGCCGACCGCTGCCGGTCCGCCGGCGAGTCCTTCGTCAACCCGGCGAAGTCACTGGCGCTGGGCCTGGCCGGCTCGATCCCGATCGTCTGGGGTTCGTCCCCGCTGGCCACGGTGGCGGCCCGCCGGTTCGGCGACACCCTGTCGGCCAATGCCCGCTACCCGGTGGTCACCGGAGCGCTGGGTGAGGCCGGGCGGGGTCGGGTCGGGCTGCTCGACGGCGTCTTCGGCGGCCTGGCCGAGGGGGAGCGGGACATCTTCGCCGACCCGGCCGAGGACGACGGCGAGGGCACCCGGCTGAGGCTGGTGCTGCTGCGCGACGGCGGGCTCAACGCCGAGGACGACACCGACGAGCCGCTCGCCGTCGAGGAGCGCCGTGCCGACGCGGTGCAGACCCTCGCGGAGCGCCGCGGCGTGCGGTGCGACGTGGTGACCGCCGAGGGCGGCTCCGCCCTGGAACGGCTGGCGTCGCTGATCGCCGTTCCGGATTTCGCCTCGATCTACCTGGCTCTGGCACACGGGTTGGACCCGATGGCCGTTCCGGCCATCACCGAGATGAAGGAGCTGTCGAACCAGTGAACGAACGTAGGGGGCGGCGCGTCATGCGCGGACCGGGCGGCTTCGTGTGGCGAAGCGGAGCGGTGGCATGAGCGCCAACGGTGGGACGAAGGCGATTGTCGCCGCCCTGCTGGCCAACATCGGCATCGCCGTCACCAAGTTCGTCGCGTTCCTGCTCTCCGGCTCGTCGTCGATGCTGGCCGAGGCGGTCCACTCGGTTGCCGACTCCGGTAACCAGGGCCTCCTGCTGCTCGGTGGCAAGCGGGCGAAGCGCGCGGCCACCCCGGAACACCCTTTCGGGTACGGCCGGGAGCGCTACATCTACGCGTTCATCGTGTCCATCGTGCTGTTCAGCATCGGTGGCCTGTTCGCGCTCTACGAGGCGTACCACAAGTGGCATCACAAGGGCGGCATCGATTCCTGGCAATGGCTGCCGGTGGTCGTGCTGGTGTCGGCGATCATCATGGAGTCGTTCTCCTTCCGGACCGCCATCAAGGAGTCCAACCACATCCGGGGCAACCAGTCCTGGGTGCGTTTCATTCGCCGGGCCAAGGCGCCGGAGCTGCCGGTGGTGCTCCTGGAGGACTTCGGCGCGCTGGTCGGTCTGGTGTTCGCCCTGTTCGGCGTCACCATGACGCTGATCACCGGCAACGGCGAGTGGGACGCCGCCGGCACCGCGATGATCGGCATCCTGCTGGTCGTCATCGCCGTCGTGCTGGCCATCGAGACGAAGAGCCTGCTGCTCGGTGAGGGCGCCGAGGCGTCCGAGTTGGCTGCCATCGAGCGGGCCGTCACCGACGGCCCCGAGGTGGAGCGGATCATCCACATGAAGACGCTCTACCTGGGCCCGGAAGAGCTGATGGTGGCCGCCAAGATCGCCGTGCCGGAGTGGGAGAGCGCCCACGACCTGGCCCGTGGCATCAACGCCGTCGAGGCGCGGATCCGCGCCGCGGTGCCGACCGCCCGGGTGATCTATCTGGAGCCCGACGTCTACAGCGCCGCCGCCGCCGCGGCCGGCACCGGTGCCGCGGCCGACACCGCCGTGCCGCAGCCGCAGGACACGTCGGGCGAGGCGGCCGGGCGGCCCGGGGGCTGACGGGTGGAGCCACTGTACGGGCCGATCCGGGACTACGCCTGGGGCTCGCGCTCGGCCATCGCCCTCCTTCAGGGGCGATCGGTGCCGAGCGCGGGTCCGGAGGCGGAGCTGTGGTTGGGGGCCCATCCGGGTGCTCCAGCCCACGTGGATCGCGCCGGTCTGCGGGTGAGCCTCTGTGACCTGGTGCGAGACGAACCAGGTCAGTGGCTCGGCCAGCGGGTGTCCGAGCGGTTCGGCAGCCGGCTGCCGTTCCTGCTCAAGGTGCTCGCGGCCGACGCTCCGCTGAGCCTGCAGGCCCACCCGGACGCCGAGCAGGCACAGGCCGGCTACGCGGCGGAGGCGGGGCGCCCCGAGGGGCAGCGCAACTACTCCGACCCGCACCACAAGCCGGAGTTGCTGGTCGCGCTCACCCCGTTCGAGGCGCTGTGCGGTTTCCGGGATCCGGCGGAGTCGGCCGAGGCGCTCGCCGCGTTCGGCGTACCGGCGTTGGCGCCGGTGGTCGCCGCGTTGCGGGCCGGGCCGGCGGGGTTGCGGACGGCGGTGCGCACGCTGCTCGGCTGGCCGGTCGCCAGGCGTCACGACCTGCTGGCCGCGGTGGTGGCAGCGCCGGCCGACGGCCCGGACGCGGAGCTGACCCGCCGGCTGGCCAAGGCGTACCCGGGGGATCCGGGTGCGCTGGTCGCGTTGCTGTTGCACCACCTGCGGCTGGAGGCGGGGGAGGCGATCTGGATGCCCGCCGGCAACCTGCACGCCTACCTGAGCGGCTGCGGCGTGGAGATCATGGCGGCCAGCGACAACGTGCTGCGCGGCGGCCTGACCCCGAAGCGGGTGGACGTCGACGAGTTGCTGCGGGTGCTGCGCTTCGAGGTGCTCGACGATCCGGTGCGGGCCGCGCAGCCGGTCGGCCCGGGCGTGGACTGGTGGCCGGTGCCGGTGGACGATTTCGCGCTGCACCGGGTGCGGGTCGACGCGGCGGTGCCCTCGGTGACGCTGTCTCTGCCCGGCCCCCGGGTGGTGCTCTGCGCTGGCGGTTCGATCACCGTGGACGACGGTGCTGGCGCGTTGACGCTGATCTCGGGCGAGGCGGCGATCGGTACGGCGTTGGGAGCGCCGCTGCGGATCGACGGTGCCGGTGTGGCGTACGTGGCGACGTCCGGGCTGCGCTGACCTCTACTCGGGCCAACGACACAAGTCCGACTTTCCCGGAATAGCTTGACGTCACCCTGCCCGAGTGTGACTCTATGAGTACGCAGCGTTATCGCGACGACGGTCCGAGAACGTGCGGGGGCTGTCTCTTATACACCTCTCCGAGCCCACGAGACGCGTAGTAA
>NZ_QGSY01000070.1 GCF_003857035.1 Micromonospora arida | reverse complement strand
ACACCCTAGCGTTCGTCGGCAGCGTCAGATGTGGATAAGAGACAGGTGCAGGTGGGGGCGGCAACGGGGGTTCCCGCTAACGCCTGAATCGACTTACGTCGATGTACAGTAGGGCCCGACGCGGTCGTTATCAAGGATTTGATCGAGGCTGGTCAATGTAACGATTTGGCCACCCGTTGCGCCATGTATGCCCTGCTGAGGCCACCTGTAGCGCCTGGCGGGTCACAGTGGGCGTCGGTAATGTCGATCACTGCCTGAACTCCACCCGGCCGGTGCGTCCGCGGCGATATCTGCCAGGTACGCTGGCTGCGCTCGCCCATTGTGGGTCGGCACCCAACTGCGTACACAGTCAGGAGTGCCCAGTGCCTCGCGTCGTCGTCGACGTCATGCTCAAGCCCGAGATCCTTGATCCGCAGGGCCAGGCCGTCGCAAACGCGCTGCCCCGGCTCGGCGTCGGTGACGTCGCCTCGGTTCGGATCGGCAGGCGGATCGAGATCGAGTTCACCGGTGAACCGGACCTGGACCGCGCTCGGGAGATTGCCGACAAACTGCTCGCCAACCCGGTCATCGAGGACTTCACCGTCCGCCTGGTCGAGGCCGACGAGACTGCGGACGCCCGCTCGTGACCGCCCGGGTCGGTGTGGTCACCTTCCCCGGCTCGCTCGACGACGGGGACGCGGCCCGGGCCGTCCGGATCGCCGGCGCTGAGCCGGTACGGCTCTGGCACGGCGACCCGGAGCTGCACGGTGTCGACGCAGTCGTCCTGCCCGGCGGTTTCTCCTACGGTGACTACCTGCGGTGCGGCGCCATCGCCCGGTTCGCCCCGGTGATGGAGACGATCGTGGACGCCGCCCAGGGTGGTCTGCCGGTGCTCGGCATCTGCAACGGCTTCCAGATCCTCTGCGAGGCGCATCTGCTGCCCGGCGCGCTAACCCGCAACCAGCACCTGCACTTCCGCAACCGGGACCAGGTCCTGCGCATCGAGTCGGCCGGGACGGCGTGGACCAACGCGTTCCAGCCCGGCCAGGAAGTGCTCATCCCGGTCAAGAACGGCGAGGGCTGCTACGTCGCGGACACCGCGACGCTGGACCAGCTCGAAGCCGAAGGTCGGGTGGTCGCCCGCTACCTCGGCGGCAACCCCAACGGGTCCCAGCGCGACATCGCCGCGATCACCAACGCCGCCGGCAACGTGGTCGGCATCATGCCGCACCCGGAGCACGCGGTGGAGGCGCTCACCGGCCCTTCGCTGGACGGCCTCGGCTTCTTCACGTCGGTCCTCAAGCACCTGGTGGGGGCGCCGGCATGACCGGCGGCACGATCATCGGTCAGCTCAACCGCCGGTCTGGCGGGCACGAGCGCAGCGAGGAGAGGTCATGACCACCCATCCGGACCCGGTACGGGACACACCGGAGGCGTACTCCGCCCCGGCGCAGCCGGCCGAGCCGAACCCGGCGCAGCCGGTCGCCCCGGCGACCGCTCCCGCCCAGCCGGCCGCCGCCGTCTGGACCGAGGGCGTGGACACCGTTCCGCGCGCCGGTGGCACCCCGGGCGAGCTTCAGCCGTACACCGAGCTGGGCCTGCGCGACGACGAGTACGACCGGATCCGGCAGATCCTCGGCCGCCGGCCCACGCAGTCCGAGCTGGCGATGTATTCGATCATGTGGAGCGAGCACTGCTCCTACAAGTCGAGCAAGGTGCACCTGCGCCAGTTCGGTGAGAAGGCCCCGCACAGCGACCGGATGCTCGCCGGCATCGGTGAGAACGCCGGTGTCGTGCAGATCTCCGACGAGCTCGCGGTGACCTTCAAGGTCGAGTCGCACAACCACCCGAGCTTCGTCGAGCCGTACCAGGGCGCGGCGACCGGCGTCGGTGGCATCGTCCGGGACATCCTCGCCATGGGTGCCCGCCCGGTCGCGGTGATGGACCCGCTGCGCTTCGGTGCCGCGGACCACCCGGACACCGCCCGGGTGCTCACCGGTGTGGTCGCGGGCGTCGGCGGCTACGGCAACTGCCTGGGCCTGCCCAACATCGGTGGAGAGTTGGTCTTCGACCCCTCCTACCAGGGCAACCCGCTGCTCAACGCGCTCTGCCTGGGCGTGCTGCCGGTCAGCCGGCTGCAGAACAAGGCCGCCGCCGGCCCGGGCAACGTTGTCGTCCTGATGGGCGCCAAGACCGGCCGCGACGGCATCGGCGGCGTCTCGGTGCTCGCCAGCGCCACCTTCGACGAGGGCAGCGAGGCGCGTCGCCCCGCCGTGCAGGTGGGTGACCCGTTCACCGAGAAGCTGCTGATCGAGGCGTGCCTCGAGCTGTACGACGGCCAACTGGTCGTCGGCATCCAGGACCTCGGCGGCGCCGGTCTGACCTGCGCGCTCACCGAGACCGCCGCCGCTGCCGGCACCGGCATGCGGGTCTGGCTGGAGCGGGTGCCGCTGCGCGAGCCCTCGATGGACCCGCACGAGATTCTGGCCAGCGAGTCGCAGGAGCGGATGCTGCTGGTCGTCGCGCCGGACAAGCTCGACGCGGTGCTCAAGACCTGCGAGAAGTGGGGCGTCCTCGCCACCGCGATCGGTGAGGTCACCGCACCGGAGCCGGACGGCAGCCCCGGTCGCCTGCTGATCACCTGGCAGGACCACCTCGTCGTCGACGTGCCGCCGGGTTCGCTGGTCGACGACGGCCCGGTCTACGCCCGACCGATGCGTGAGCCGGCCGACCTGATCCTGCTCCAGGCCGACCGGGCCGAGACGCTGCCCCGCCCGGCCGACCCGGAGGCGCTGCGGGAGACCGTGCTGCGCATGATCGCGTCGCCCAATCTGGCCGACAAGTCCTGGGTCACCGAGCAGTACGACCGCTACGTGCTGGGCAACACCGTGCTCGCCCAGCCGGAGGACGGCGGCGTGATCCGGATCGACGAGCGGACCGGGTTGGGTGTGGCGCTCTCGGTGGACGGCAACGGCCGGTACGCCCGGCTCGACCCGTACAACGGCACCAAGCTGGCCCTGGCCGAGGCGTACCGGAACGTGGCGGTGACCGGCGCGAAGCCGATCGCCGTCACCGACTGCCTCAACTTCGGCTCCCCGGAGGACCCGGGCGTGATGTGGCAGTTCGCCGAGGCCGTCCGCGGCCTGGCGGACGGCTGCCTGGAGCTGGGCATCCCGGTGACCGGCGGCAACGTCAGCTTCTACAACCAGACCGGTGCCGCGGCCATCCACCCGACCCCGGTGGTCGGTGTGCTGGGCGTGCTGGACAACGTCGCCGACCGGGTGCCGATGGGCTTCGTGCCGCGCGCCGGTGGCGACCACGACCAGCTCTACCTGCTCGGCGAGACGAACGTGGAGCTGTCCGGCTCGGAGTGGGCCTGGGTGACGCACGAGCACCTCGGTGGTATTCCGCCACAGGTCGACCTCCTCCGCGAGAAGGCGCTGGCCGAGCTGCTGGCCGAGGCGGCCCGCGTCGGTCACCTGGCCTCCGCGCACGACCTCTCCGACGGCGGTCTCGCCCAGAGCCTGGTCGAGTCCTGCCTGCGTCGCGGCGTCGGTGCCCGGGTCGCGGTGCCGGAGCAGTTCGCCGAGGGTTCGATGCCGTTCGTCTACCTGTTCAGCGAGTCCGCCACGCGGGCGCTGGTCTCGGTGCCGCGCGGCCACGACAAGGCGTTCGCGGCGCTCTGCGCCGAGCGGGGCGTGCCGTTCGAGCTGATCGGCGTCACCGACCCGTCCGGTGGGGCGCTCGAGGTGCACGGCCAGTTCCGGATCGGCCTGGACGAGCTGCGCACCGCGCACACCGAGACGTTGCCGCGCCTCTTCGGGGGTTCGGCGGCCGTCGAGGTGCCCGCGCCGGCTGCCGGCGTGGCGGGTGCGGTCGAGGCCGTCCCGTTGCCGGGCGAGCCGGCCGAGCCGGTCGACGCGGCCGAGGTGGTCTCCGAGCCGATCGCATCCTCGGGTCCGTCTCCGGAGACCGGCGCGGTCGAGCCGATCGGGTCGGAGCAGCCCGGCGAGGTGTCCGAGTCTGACTCCGGTGTCACCGAGCCGTCGCCTGACGAGCGCTGAGGCGTTGACGGCCGCCGTCTACGGCCAACCCGGATCGGGTGCCCGGTTCGACTGGGGGCTGACCGGGGCGGCCGAACTCGGCCGGGTCTGCGCGGCGCTGGTGGTGGTGGACGTTCTCTCGTTCACCACCGCCGTGGAGGTGGCGGTCGCCCGGGGCATGCGGGTGCACCCGTTCCCCTGGGGTGAGCAGGCCGCCGAGTACGCCGTCCGGGTCGGCGCGACCGCTGCGGTCGGGCGGCGGCAGACGACTGCGGAGCATCCGTGGTCGCTCTCGCCCGCCGCGCTGAGCAGCGCACCGGTGGTGGCGGACCTCGTGCTGCCCTCCCCGAACGGCTCGGCCATCAGCGCCGCCGCCAGCGCCACCGGCCTGCCGGTGGTCGCGGCGTGCCTGCGCAACGCGCGCGCCGTCGGGCATTGGCTGCGCCGCCAGGGGTACGGCACGCTGGACGCCCCGATCGGCGTGATCGCGTCGGGGGAGCGGTGGCCGGACGGGTCACTGCGGCCGTCGGTGGAGGACCAACTCGGCGCCGCCTCGGTGCTGGACGCCCTCTCCGGCGTGCCGGGTGGGCTCTCGGTGGAGGCGGCCATGGCGCTCGCCGCGCTGGCGAGCACCCCGGATCTGCCCGCCGCGGTGCGCGGCAGCGTCTCCGGACGGGAGTTGACCGAGAGCGGCTTCGCCGCGGACGTGGACGTCGCCGTCCGGATCGGCGTGTCGGACGTCGTCCCGGTGCTCCACCAGGGCGTCTTCTCCGCCGCCTGACCGCGCCGGCCCGCGCGGGCCCGCGCCGGGCCCGCGCCTTGTGATCAACTCGGCTTTCAGGAAATCGGGGTGTCCAGGGCGGCGGGATGGCCCGACTTCCTGAAAGCCGAGTGGGTCTTGCAGCGAAACGGCCACCCGGATCTCCGGGTGGCCGTTTCATGTGCTGTGGTGGGGTCAGTCGTCCAGCCAGTCGAGGCGGCGACCGCCGCGCTCGGTCGGCGGCGGGGTCTCCGGTCGGTTCCGCCCGGCGGGCTGGCCGTAGCCGCCCTGGTCGTAGCCCCGGTCGTCGTAGCCGCCGCGCTGCTGCGGAGGCTCCTGGCCGTAGTTTCCGCCCTGGTCGTATCCGCCGGTGGGCTGGCCGTAGCCGCCCTGGTCGTAGCCCCGGTCGTCGTAGCCGCCGCGCTGCTGCGGAGGCTCCTGGCCGTAGTTTCCGCCCTGGTCGTATCCGCCGGCCGGTTGACCGTAGCCACCCTGGTCGTACCCGCCAGCCTCCGGAGCGCCGTATCCCGCGGTCGGCTCGGCGGCGCGACCGCCGTACGGGGCGGCATCGGGCTGGCCGTACCCCTGCCCCTGCTCCGGCTGGTAGACGCCGGTGGCGTACGGGTCGGCCGGAGCCGGGTACTGGGTGCTGTCACCGGTGTACCGGCCGGTCGGCTCGTCGAACCGCTCGCCGTAGGCCGCCCCGCCTGCGGGCGCCGGCGGGTAGGCGGCTGTGCCGCCCGGGGCGTCGTAATCACGACCGCCGTAGCCGCCGCCGGAGGCTGGAGCGTTCCCGTAGCCGGCACCGGAGGCCGGAGCATTGCCGTAACCGGCACCGTAACCGTCACCGGCCGCACCGGCGCCGTAGCCGCCCTCTGGGCCGGCCGGAGTGCCGTAGCCGCCACCGGAAGCGGGGGCGTTGCCGTAGCCGCCGGCACCGTACCCGGCGGACGCTGGCTCCTCGCCGTAGCCGGCGCCACCCCAGCCCTGCTGACCCGCGCCGCCGTAGGGCTGGGCAGGCGCGCCGTACGGGTCCGGCGGAACGTCGTCGACCACCGGGCGGTGCATCATCGTCGGCGCCTCGCTCAGCGCCGCGCCGCCGACCATGGTCGGGTCCGCTCCACCGCCGGGACGACCGCCGACCACCCGGGTCTGGTCGTCGGGACCGTGGAATCCGCCGCGCGAAGGCGGCACCACTCCGCCGCCACCGGCAACTGCCGAAGCGTCGTCGTCGTCGCCGTTCTCCCTGCGCTTCATCCAGAGCAGCACGATCGTGCCGACACCGGCGGCGACCAGGAGACCACCGAGCAGGATGATCAGGTACGAGCTGAAGCCGCCGCCGTCCTCGTTGTTCGCGGCGTTCGCCGGAGCAGCCTGGCTGGCCTCCTCGGTGGGCTCCTCAGCGGTGCCCTCCTCGGTCGCCTCCTCGGTGGGGGTGGCCTCGGGAGTGGCGGACGGGGTGGCGCTGGGCGTCACCTCGACCTTGATCGCGAGGCTGAGCCGCTGACCCGTGACGGCCTGCCCGGCGTTGGCGTTGAAGGACTTGAACGCCTTGATGTTGTCGAACGACGCACCCAGGTCGATCCGGCCGGGGGCGATCGGGTTCTGGGTCGTACCGGTGAACCGGAAGTCGCCGTTGTCGTTGCTGGTGGCGTCGTAGCGGTGACCGGCGGTGTCCTGGAGGACCACGAACGCGTTCGGCACGGCCTTGCCGTTTGACTGCGCGACCACCTTGCCGGCGACCGACCGCACGGTCTGGTTCTGCGGCGGCGGCGGAGCGGCCTTGCCCTTCACGGTCAGCGAGACGGTGGCGGTGTCCGGGCCGGACTCGGCCTCGACCGCCACCGTGATGGTCGCGGTCGCGTCGCCAGCGTTGTCGTTGGCCGCGATCCTGACCAGCACCGACCCTGTCGGGTTGCCCAGGCCGCCGCCGGAGAGTTTGACGTCACCGCAACCACTGGCGCAGCTGACGCCGGACGGCAGGCCGGAGAGGCTGACCTTCGCCGACTCGTCGCCATTACCCCCAGTGACGCGCACGGTGATCGTGGCGTCGCTACCGGCGTTTACGGTGATCGAGCCGGGGGAAACGTTGACATCCGCGGCCATGGCTGGTGTGGCGGGGACGGCGAGCAGAGCGCCGGCAACCAGCGCTACGACCACACCGGCCCGCTGCTTCCAGGCACGTCGGTGTGTTGACACGTCCACCGCCTTCCGGGCTGACTTCCCTCTGACCGGCGGGGCGCCGGGCCGGGGATCATCACGGTACGAATACGCCGTCGGCAACTATGCCTTGTCCGACTGCATGAGCGCGACCCAGGGCCAGCGTCGCGTGTCTGGCCGGGGGGTCGTATCGTCCCGTCGTGTCCTCTCCGCACAGTAAGTCCGCTGCCGTTACGGCCGCGTTGTCGGCGCTCGACGAGGGGCGTACGCCCGAACGGCCGGTGTTCCGAGAGGCGGTCCGGTCGTTGTTGGCCGTCCTCGCGGAGCGCGCCCCCGGCCGATCGGTGGAGGTGCGCGTCCCACCATACGGGGCGATCCAGTGCGTACCCGGGCCTCGACACACCAGGGGAAATCCACCAAACGTGGTCGAGATGGCCCCGAACACCTGGTTGGAGCTGGCAACCGGCAGGGTTGCCTGGGCGGAGGCGGTCACCGACGGTCGCGTCCAGATGAGTGGCAACCGCGCGGACCTCTCGGCGTATCTGCCCCTCTAGTCGTCCCGATGTCCCACTCGCTGTGACGGTGAGCAGCGGAATCGTGACTTTCTGTATTGACGTCGATTCGCGTACACTGTCAGGCGACGACAGTGGTCCCGGCAGAGGAGAGTGGATCCGCCCGTGATCCCCGCCCGGCCGGTCCAGACCAGCATGAGGGAGCGGTAGGTGCCCCGAGGCGACGGCCGGCTGAGCCACGACCTTGACCCCCAACGACCTGGCCCCCAGGATGCCTGCGGCGTCTTCGGCGTCTGGGCCCCCGGCGAAGAGGTTGCCAATCTGACCTACTTCGGCCTCTACGCCCTACAGCACCGCGGCCAGGAGGCGGCGGGCATCGCGGTGAGCGATGGCTCCGGCGTGGTGGTCTACAAGGACCTCGGCCTCGTGGCGCAGGTCTTCGACGAGCCCACCCTGGCCAGCCTGCGTGGTCACCTGGCGATCGGGCACGCCCGATACTCCACCACCGGCGCGTCCAACTGGGAGAACGCCCAGCCGACGATCCGGTCGACCACCTCCGGCACGACCATCGCGCTGGCCCACAACGGCAACCTGGTCAACACGGCCGAGCTGGAGAAGGAGGTCGCCGAGCGCGGCCTCATCGCGGACGGCTCGACAAACGACACCTCCCTGGTGACGATGCTGCTCGCCAGCCGACCGGATCTTTCGGTCGAGGCGGCCGCGCTGGAGGTGCTGCCGCAGCTGCGCGGCGCGTTCAGCTTCGTCTTCATGGACGAGGCGACCCTCTACGCGGCCCGCGATCCGCACGGCGTCCGCCCGCTGGTGCTCGGCCGCCTGGAGCGCGGCTGGGTCGTCGCCAGCGAGACGGCCGCCCTGGACATCGTCGGCGCCAGCGTGGTGCGCGAGGTCGAGCCGGGCGAGCTGATCGCGATCGACGAGAACGGGCTGCGCTCCACCCGGTTCGCCGCGCCGGAGCCGAAGGGCTGCCTTTTCGAGTACGTCTACATCGCCCGCCCTGATGCCACGATCGCCGGGCGCAACGTCCACTCGGCGCGGGTCCAGATCGGCCGGCAGTTGGCCAAGGAGCACCCGGTCGAGGCCGACCTGGTGATCCCGGTGCCCGAGTCGGGCACCCCGGCTGCCATCGGGTACGCGGAGGCGTCCGGCATCACGTACGGCGCCGGCCTGATGAAGAACCCGTACGTGGGTCGCACCTTCATCCAGCCGTCGCAGACCCTGCGTCAGCTCGGCATCCGGCTCAAGCTCAACCCGCTGCGGGAGAACGTCCGCGGCAAGCGGTTGGTGGTCGTGGACGACTCGATCGTGCGCGGCAACACCCAGCGCGCCATCGTGCGGATGCTGCGTGAGGCAGGGGCGCTGGAGGTGCACGTCCGGATCTCCTCCCCGCCGGTCAGCTGGCCGTGCTTCTACGGCATCGACTTCGCCACCCGGGCGGAGCTGCTGGCCAACGGGTTGGACAACGACGGCATCCGGCGCTCCATCGGCGCCGACACGCTGGGCTTCGTTTCCCTTCCCGGCCTGATCGCCGCGACCGAGCAGCCGAAGACCAGGCTGTGTCGGGCGTGTTTCGATGGGGAGTACCCGATCGAGTTGCCAGCCGGCAACCTGATCGGCAAGCACGTGCTCGAAGGGGTGGGTCGACGCGTCGCCAACTCGGCGCCGGAGGCCCCGCACACCAACGGCTCGTCCGTCGCCACTCCGGGTGGCGTTACCGCAAACCGCCCGTAGCACCAACCGGCGCGGCCCGGCTACCGCCGGCGGCACCGAGAACCAAAGGGGAGAACCGTGACGCACGTGTCCGAGCGCAACGGCGCAGGAAGCAGCCCGACCGGCGCCGGCGGCGACCGCCAGCCGTGGACGGGCGGTGCTGGCCGCCAGGCGCGCAAACGCTCGGTCTCGTACGCCGACGCCGGTGTCTCCATCGACGCGGGTGACCGCGCGGTGGAGCTGCTCAAGTCGAAGGTGCGGCAGACCCGCCGTCCCGAGGTGCTCGGTGACCTCGGTGGCTTCGCCGGCCTGTTCCGGCTGGACACGAAGAAGTACAAGAGCCCGATCCTGGCGTCCTCCACCGACGGGGTGGGCACCAAGCTGGTGATCGCCCAGCAGATGGACATTCACGACACGGTCGGCATCGACCTGGTCGCGATGGTCGTCGACGACCTGGTGGCCTGCGGCGCCGAGCCGCTGTTCCTGCTCGACTACATCGCCACCGGCGAGGTCGTGCCGGACAAGGTCGCCGAGATCGGCGCGGGCATCGCCGACGGCTGCCGCTACGCCGGCTGCGCGCTGCTGGGCGGGGAGACCGCCGAGCACCCCGGCGTTCTGCGTCCGGACGAGTACGACATCTCCGCGACCGGCGTGGGCGTGGTCGAGGAAGCCGACATCCTGAGCCCCGACCGGGTCGAGGTGGGCGACGTGGTGATCGCCATGCGCTCCTCGGGCCTGCACTCCAACGGATACTCGCTGGTCCGGCACGTGCTGCTGGGCGCGGCCCGGATGCGTCTGGACATCGTGATCGACGACTTCGGTCGGCAGCGGACCCTCGGCGAGGAGTTGCTCACGCCGACCAAGATCTACGCCAAGGACTGCCTCAAGCTGATCGCCGAGGCCGAGGTGCGGGCGCTGTCCCACATCACCGGTGGCGGCATCCCCGGCAACCTGGTCCGGGTGCTGCCCGAGCACGTCGACGCGGTGGTCAACCGGTCCACCTGGAAGCCGCAGCCGATCTTCGACCTGATCCAGACGAAGGGTCGGATCGACGACCACGACATGGAGTCGACCTTCAACATGGGCGTCGGCATGTTCGCGATCGTCTCGGCCGAGGACGCCGACCGGGCGCTGGCCACCCTGACCGGCCGTGGCGTCGAGGCGTGGCAGGCCGGCGAGATCATCGAAGGCACCGGCAACGTGCAGATGGTCGGTCAGCACACCCGAGGATGATCACTTTCCGGTGATCGTACGGGCACCTGATCAGGGCTTCACCCGAGTGGCCAATGCCGCCTAGCCTGAAGGGCACCCTCAGGCTAGGCGGAGGAGGGCGATGGCTGCTCGGGGACAGTCGTTCAGCGGGATGCGCGGTCTGGCCGCCGTCCCGTCGTACGTCGTCATGCAGCCCACCACCCTCTGCAACCTCGACTGCGCGTACTGCTATCTACCGTTTCGCGCCGCCGACCGCCGGATGCCGGTGGCGGTGGCCGAGGCGGTCGCGGCGGCGGTCAATCCCTGGGCGGCGAACGGTCGGTTCTCCGTGGTGTGGCATGGCGGCGAGCCCCTGGCCGCCGGTCGAGAGCACCTGGCCGATCTGATCGCCCCGTTCGGGCCAGAGGTCGAGCACCATGTGCAGACCAACGCCACCCTCATCGACGACGACTGGTGCGACTTCTTCGTCCGGCACGAGATGCGGGTGAGCGTGAGCGTCGACGGGCCCCGGGCGCGCAACGGCGACCGGGTCAACCGGGGCGGTCAGCCGGCGTACGACCGGATCCTGCACGGCATCTCGGTGCTGCGCCGGCGCGGTCTGCCCTTCTCCGCGCTGGCCGTGGTGTCCCGGCCCGAGCCGGGGCTCGCCACCGAGTTGTACGACTACTTCCTCGAGCTGGGCTGCGACGTGTTGGGCATCAACATCGAGGAGACCGAGGGGGTCAACACCCGCGACAACCGCCACGACCCGTCGGCGGTGTCCGCGTTCTGGGCGGAGTTGGTCGGGGCGTGGCGCCGGGAGCCCCGGATCCACCTCCGCGAGATCGAGTGGTCGTTGCGCTACGCCGCGGCGGTGCTCGACAACTCGGCGGACGGGGTGCTGCCCCGCCACCTGGACCCGATCCCGACGATCGGTCACGACGGTTCGGTGATCGTGCTCTCCCCGGAGCTGGCCGGTTTCACCGACCCCCGCTACGGCGACTTCAGCAGCGGCAACGTGCTGACCACCCCGTTGGCGCAGATCCTCGGCGACGCGGCGACGACGCCGTGGGTGAAGGAGTTCCTGGCCGGGGTGGAGGCGTGTCGGGCGTCCTGCCCGTACTTCGGCTTCTGCGGTGGTGGCCATGCCGCCAACCGCTACTTCGAACTGGGGCGTTTTGACGGTACGGAGACCGAGCACTGCCGCAACAGCAAGATCCGCCTATTGGAGGGAGTGTTGGAGCATGCCCGAGACCACCAGTCACCGGCGGCCTGAGCGCGAAGCGGACGACGGAGTCACCGAACGGGTGCGGGACGCGGCTCCCGCGCTCGTCGCACTGCTTCAGGAGGCCGAGGACGCACGGCGGCTGCGTTCGGAGGTGTCGGGCGGAGAGGGCTCCAGCGCGGTCTGCGCCTGGAACCACTTCGAGAACATCCCGACGTTCTACAACTGGAACAATCGCCCGCGCTGAGGAAGCCGTTGTCAGGGGCCTGTCGAGCGGCCGGAGTGATCCGGTCGGGCCAGGCCCCTGATCGTCGGCGACTGCACCTGCACGGGACGTGCGTGAGCACGCGGGGGTTACCGCGTGCTCAGCTGCGTCGAGAGGTCAGCGGGTCGGACGGACCCAGGGATCCGGATCGTCGTCCGCGTGATCCTCATCATCGTCGTCGACGAACTCTTTAGAGTCGTCGTCGAAGTGGTGCTCAGACTTACCAGCACCCGCCAGTTCGCGCTGCAAAGCGGTGAGGTCGGTGTTCGGGGAGTGGTACTTCAACTCCCGCGCCACCTTAGTCTGCTTGGCCTTAGCACGGCCGCGCCCCATGGCTCGACCCCCTCGCACAGAATGCGGGGCAGCCCGAAGGCGGGCCCCGATGACGTCAGGCATCTCTCGTGGCTCTTACGGTACATGGGGATGCCATCGTTCGGCACCTCGGGTTACCGTCAGCCGGCTCTGCGCGTCGCGTCGATCCGGCCGTCACCCAGTGTACCGGGTAAGGAGCGGAACGGTTAGCACCCGTGACACCGGACAAACCGCATCAAATTTGATCCCGGCTCAGCTTACCCAGCGACGCCCGGCACCGGGGCCCGGAGGCGGATCTCTCGATCCGCCCCCGGGAACACTCAGCGCAGGTGGATCGCGCGCAGCCGGCCGACATCGGCCATCCGCCGCTCCGCCAGACGGTCGGCGGCCACCGCCGGCGGCACGCCCTCCGCGTCAGCCAGGTGCAGGATCTCGCGGGTGGTGTCGTAGATCCGGGTCGCCCGCAGCTTCGCCCGGTCGAAGTTGAAGCCCTCGATCTCGTCGGCCACCTGGATCACGCCGCCCGCGTTGACCACGTAGTCCGGGGTGTAGAGGATGCCCCGGTCGGCCAGCAGCTTCTCGATGCCCGGGTGGGCGAGCTGGTTGTTCGCCGCCCCGGTGACCACCTTGGCGCGCAACGCCGGCACGGTGTCGTCGTTCAGGGCGCCGCCCAGCGCGCACGGCGCGTACACGTCGATGTCCGCGGCGACCAGGGCGCTGGCGTCGTCGACGAGGGTGACCTGCGGGTGGTTGCTGCGCACCCACGCCAGTGCCTTCGGGTTGACGTCGGTGGCGACCACCTCGGCGCCATCCTCCAGCAGGTGCCCGGTCAGGTACTTGCCGACCTTGCCCAGCCCGGCCACGCCGATCCGCCGGCCACGCAGGCTCGGGGTGCCCCACACGTGCTCGGCCGCGGCACGCATCCCCTGGAAGACACCCCAGGCGGTGAGGATCGACGAGTCGCCGGCACCGCCGTGCTCCACGCTGCGCCCGGTCACGTAGCGGGTCTCCCGGGCCACGACGTCCATGTCCGCGACGTACGTGCCGACGTCACAGGCGGTGTAGTAGCGGCCGCCCAGCGACTCCACGAAGCGGCCGTACGCGCGCAGCAGCGCCTCGCTCTTGATCTGCTCCGGGTCGCCCCAGATGACGGCCTTGCCGCCGCCCAGGTCCAGCCCGGCGAGCGCGTTCTTGTACGCCATCCCACGGGACAGGTCCAGCACGTCGGCGAGGGCGTCGTCCTCGCTCGCGTACGGGTAGAAGCGGGTGCCCCCGAGCGCCGGGCCCAGCGCGGTGGAGTAGATCCCGATGATCGCCTTCAGGCCGCTCTGCTTGTCCTGGCAGAACACGACCTGTTCGTGACCGGTCGATACCGGGTCGTCGGTGCTCGCGAATACGCCCATGGTTGGCTCCTACTGTGGTGTGCATCCTTGTGGGACGCGGACCTGGTGGACCCCGGCGGGGATGCTGCCGGTGTGATCGAGCCTAGTATCGGCCGCCGGGCAGGCGCTCGACGCGCCGCCGCCGTCCCACGGTGCGGCGCGCGTGCTCCGGCCGCTGACCGCGTACGGGCGTGGTTCATGGGAGGATCGCGCGGTGCCGTCGCTCTTCGCTTCTTACCTGCGCGTGTACGAACCGCTGGCCGCCTTCGATCGAGACCGGCAGAGCTACTGGCGCCGCTACGTCTCGGAGGGGCGCGCGATCGCCCCGGTCGAGGGGCCCGGTCGGCAGCGGACGGCGGTGATCGAGGCGCTGGGTGCTGGCTGGACCCGGCTGCCGGACCTGCCGGAGGAGGCGTACGTCCTGGAGACGGACGACGGCCTGCTGGTCTGCCCGTGGAACCTGCGCATCCGGGTCGCTGAGGCGGCACTCAGCGCCCGGGACGGGGTGCCCTCGGTGCTCGCCGACGCCTTCGTGCCGCCGGTGCTCGCCGGGCAGGCCAGGGCGGTGGTGGACGACTGGCGCAGTGGCGCCCGGGTGCTGGAGCACGGGGTGCCCCGGGTGCACGAGCAGATCGCCACCTGGGGCGTACCGCTGCGGTGGTTCGTGCTCTTCGACCCGGCGGAGCGGGACCTGGTCACCCAGCCGGGCCGGCGGGCGTTGCGCTACCGCACCGAGATCTCCAAGGCTCGACGCCGCTCGTCGCGGGCGCTGTCGGTGCTGCGCAAATCGGTGGGCGAGGCGCCGATCACCGAAGCGGTGGAGGAGGCGGCCCGCTGGCTGGAGGAGTTCCATCCGCGGTCAGTGGTCGAGCTGGACTACGGCGGTCTGGTCGACCTGCTCTCCGACGAGACGCTCGCCGCGGACGACTCGCCGGAGTTGGTTGCCAGCGGCCTCGCGGGGCTGTCGCGCGGCGAGGCCGAGGAGGCGTCGGCCGCGTACGACAAGTTGGTCGCTCGGTGGCGTGCGGTGCAGCTGTTGGAGCGGTGCAACTAGGGCATATCACCCTAGGAGCGCTCCCAAGGTGAGTTCTGCTCGTAGTTGACGCATCACGAACCGTGAGCATGAGTCCGAATAAGGTAGTTTCTGCCGTGTAAAAGTCGTAAAAATCGGGCATGGTTCATCCGTCCGTCTAGGGACCTTCATCCGTTCGGCCCATGTCGGACATCGGGGACTAGCCGGACCATGGGAGACGCGTCGGCCGGCGGGACCCCGGCCGATGTCTATACATGTGGAGGAGTGACCGATGGCATCGCGAACGCACGAACCAGAGCCGCTACTCACGCCGGCCGAGGTGGCGTCGATGTTCCGGGTCGACCCGAAGACGGTGACCCGTTGGGCCAAGGCTGGCAAGCTCAGTGCCATCCGCACCCTGGGTGGCCACCGTCGGTACCGTGAGTCGGAGGTCAGGGCGCTGCTGCAGGGCCAGATCCCGCAGCAGCGGCAGGGCGACTGAGCCGGCAAGAGTTCTTCGTCAGGGGCGGTGGATCTCGATCCGCCGCCCCTGACGTATGCCCGGCCGTGGTCAGCGCCGTGGCTCGGCCAACGTCACCCGGATGCCGACCGTGCCGCCCTCGCCGCGACGCAGCCGGCTGCCCAGCAGGCTGAGTCGACCGATCAGGCGGTACTTGTGCTTGAGCAGGTCGCGGACCCGACCGGTGTCACCGCCCCCGTAGATCGTCGCGTGAGCTGGCACCTCCGCCCCGTGTGGCCGACCCCGCACGTCGCACGGTGCCACGGTCACCTCTCCGTTGCGGCGGATCCGCTTCACCTTGCCCGAGTCGGCCCGGGTCCAGACGGCCAACGCCTCCCCGTCGCGCACCGCCCAGACCGGGGTCGGCACCGCCCGACCGTCCTTGCGGAAGGTCGTGAGCAGGATGTATTTCTCGGCCGACAGCCGGTCCAGCATGGTCACGCCGCCAGGATACGGCCGGCGCGGGCCACTGAGTGGCCGGATAGCGTGAACGTCGTGACGGTTGAGCCTCTAATCGGTGACGTGGTCGGCGAACTGCTGCGAGACACACTCGCCGTGGCCACCGGGGTAGGCCCCCGGCCCCTGGTCGGTGGTCGACTGCCGCGACCGGTCATCGAGATCATCGAACGGGACGACGGTCTGATCAACGGCGCCCCGTCCGCGCACTACCTGGACGGGCCGGCGGAGTGGCAGCCGTACGACCACCGCGCGGTGGACCGGGCGCACGGCGAGACGTTGGACATCGGCACCGGAGCCGGCCGGATCGCGCTGCTGCTCCAGGAGCGCGGCGTACCGGTCACCGGGCTGGACACCTCCGCGGGCGCGCTGGAGGTGAGCCGGCGTCGCGGTGTCCGGCGGCTGGTTCACGGCACCGTCGACACGCACGTCGCCGACGGGTCGCGGTACGACACGTTCCTGCTGCTCGGCAACAACCTCGGGCTGTTCGAGGGGCGGGAGCGCGCTCCCGAGTTCCTGGCCGCGCTCGCCGCGCTGGCCCGCCCGGGGGCGCAGATCATCGCGCAGGGCACCGACCCGTACGGCACCCGCGACCCGCTGCACACCGGCTACCACGAGCGCAACCGTCGGCGCGGCCGGCTCGGTGGCCAGCTACGGCTACGGCTGCGCTACCGCGAGTTGAGCACCGAGTGGTTCGACTACCTGGTCTGCTCGGCGGACGAGTTCGCCAGCCTGGTGCACGGCACCGGTTGGCGGCTCACCAATGTGGACGACCGCGACGCCCCCTACTACCTGGCCACCCTGCGCCTCGTCGACTGAGCAGGACGGCCCCCGTTCTCCGTCGGCGGAGAACCGGGGCCGTCCGTACGTCTCAGACCTGAACGGTCGGGGGGAGCTGCTCGGGCGGGAGGCCGCCGTCGCCGTCGACCACCTCGTCCGGTTGGCCGTCCTCGTCGATGTCGACCATGGTGATGTCCACCTTGCCGTCACCGTCGGTGTCGAACTGGAACAGGTCCGCCTTGCCGTCGCCGTCGGTGTCCACCACCCACACGTCGGTCTTGCCGTCGTTGTTGGTGTCGGCGCGCAGCAGTTCGACCCGCTCGTCGCCCCGGGTTTCCACGATCTCCCCGTCGGTGACGCTCTCCGGTGCCTGGCTCATGTCGATGCGGTCCTTCCCTCGGTTGACGGGCCGTCATTACCCGATCCGGCGCTCCCCCACGCATGGGCCGGGTCGTCGCGCTGTCTAGGGTCGCACCATGAGCGAGCGGAGCGGGCGGGACACCCGGGCCGGCGTAGCGGGGACCCCGCGCGTCGGCGGGCGGGACAGGGAGGCGTGATGAGCGATCGTTTCGTGGTCGTCGGTGCCGGCACGATGGGGCTCGGCATCGCGTACGTGGCGGCCGGTGCCGGGTACGCCGTCGAGTTGGTCGAGGTGGACCCCGAGCGGGGTGCGGCCGCGCTGAACCGGCTCGCCGAGCTGTGGGAGCGGGCGGTGCAGCGCGGGAAGCTGAGCGCTGACGAGGCCGCCACGAACCGGCAGCGGGTGACGCTGCGCCCGACCCTCGCCGAGGTCGCTCCCGCCCCCCAGGTGATCGTGGAGGCGGTGCCGGAGCGCCTCGAGGAGAAGCGTGCCGTGCTCCGGGACGCCGCCGCGCTGCGCCCGGCGCTGCTGGGCAGCAACACCTCCAGCATCGCCATCGGGGCGCTGGCCGCCGAGCTGGACGCGCCCGAGCGCTTCCTCGGCCTGCACTTCTTCAACCCGGTCTGGGCGATGGCGCTGCTGGAGATCGTGGTCGGCCCGGCCACCGCCGAGGAGACCACCGCCGCGGCCGTCGCGCTCGCCGGGCGGCTCGGCAAGGATCCCGTCGTCGTACGCGACATGCCCGGCTTCGCCACCTCCCGGCTCGGGGTCACCCTCGGGCTGGAGGCGATCCGGATGGTCGCCGACGAGGTGGCCAGCCCGGCGGACATCGACAAGGCCATGGTGCTCGGCTACCGGCATCCGATCGGGCCGTTGGAGCTCACCGACCTGGTCGGCCTCGACGTGCGGCTGGACATCGCCCGAACTCTCCAGGCCGCGTACGGGGACCGCTTCGCGCCGCCCCCGCTGCTGGTGGAGATGGTGGCCGCGGGGCGGCTGGGCAAGAAGTCCGGGCAGGGCTTCTACCGCTGGGAAGGCGGTGTCAGACAGTGAGCGCGAGGAGTGAGCTTGCGAGCCCCGCAGTCGCGAACGAAAGGTGGGCACAGTGAGCGCGAGGAGTGAGCTTGCGAGCCCCGCAGTCGCGAACGAAAGGGTGGGCACAGTGAGCGCGAGGAGTGAGCTTGCGAGCCCCGCAGTCGCGAACGAAAGGGTGGGCACAGTGAGCGCGAGGAGTGAGCTTGCGAGCCCCGCAGTCGCGAACGAAAGGTCGGCACAGTGAGCGGGTTGCGGATCGAGGAGCGGCCGGACCGGCTGGTGGTCACCCTGGACCGGCCGGAGAAGCGCAACGCCATCGACGCCGACCTGATCGCCGAGCTGCACCAGGTCTGCGCCGAGTTGGAGGCGCGCCCGCGCCTGCTGCTGCTCACCGGCGGCGCGGCGGGCATCTTCGCCGGTGGCGCCGACATCGGCCAGCTCCGCGAACGGGGTCGCACTGACGCCCTCGCCGCGATCAACTCGGCCGCCTTCGCCCGCATCCGGGCGCTGCCGATGCCGACCGTGGCGGCCGTCGACGGCCCGGCGTTGGGCGGTGGCGCGGAGCTGGCGTACGCCTGCGATCTGCGGGTGTGCACGGCGCGGGCGGTCTTCGGGCAACCGGAGGTGCGGTTGGGCATCCTGGCCGGTGCCGGCGCGACCCACCGGCTGCCCGCGTTGATCGGCGAGGGCCGGGCGAAGGAGCTGCTCTTCACCGGCCGGCGGGTGGACGCCGCGGAGGCACTGCGGATCGGTCTGGTGAACCGGGTGGTGGATGAGCCCGGCGAGCTGCTGACGGTGGCGCACGCATTGCTGGACGAGATCGCCCTGGGCTCACCGTTGGCGGTGCGGCTGACCAAGCTGGCGGTGGACGCGCCCGCCGCGGCGCACCCGCATCTCGACCTGGTCAGCCAGGCGGTGCTCTTCGAGGACGACGAGAAGCACCGTCGGATGACCGAGTTCCTGGAGCGCCGCCGGCCGCGCTGATCCCGCGTACCAGAAACGGCCGCACCGGCGGGAGGCCGGTGCGGCCGTCGTGGGTTTCGGGTCCTGCCTACTGCCGGATCTGCACCCCGGCGTCGGCCAGCCCGCGGATCACCTGGGCGGACTCACCGAAACCGATGATCAGTACGGCGTCCGCGCCGAATTCCTTGATCTGCTTCGCGCCGCCGCTGAAGTCGACCGGAGCGGCCTTCGCGTCGGCCGGCGGCTCGTACGTCAACAGCTTGAGCCGGTCGTTGGCGATACCGGCCTTCTCCAGCTCCTCGCGGACGGTGCCCTGGAGGCCCTCACCGTAGGAGTCCTTGCGGGCGACGATGACGATCTTCTGTGACCCGTCGCGGAGGATCACGTCGGCCAGCGCCCGGCCCTGGAGGCTGTCCGGAGGGGCGGTACGGAAGTAGAGGCCCTGGTCGTCGACGTCGGTCAGGCTGCTGTCGGTGTTGGAGGGGGAGAAGAGGATCTTCCCGGCCTGCACCACGTCCGGTAGCACCGCCCGGGAGATGCCCGAACCGCCGGCACCGATGATCACGCTGACGCCGTCCGTCACGTGCTTGGCCACCGTCGCCTTGGCCACCGCCGGGTTGGTGCCGTCGTCGCCGTCGAGCCACGTCACCGGCTTGCCCAGTGCGCCGCCAGCGGCGTTGATCTCCTTGATCGCCAGCGCGGCGCCGGCCTCCATCGGCGGGTAGGCGATCGCGAGGTCACCGGTCTTCGGCAGCAAGCCGCCCAGGATCAGCGGCTCCTGGTCGGCGGCGCCACCCGGGCGCTGCTTCTTCGGCTTCGGCGGCGTCTTGGTGCTCGCCGCCGACTCGATGCCCGCGCCGACGAACTCGGTCTTGCCGTCGTTGATCTGCTGCCCGTCGAAGGTCAGCGTGGCGTAGCTCGCGGTGGCCGGCTCACCCTTGTCGGTGAAGCCCGCCCGGGTGAGCGACACGCCGCGGTACTCGATGTCCTGACCGTTGCGGGCCAGCGCGAGACAGCTGGCCGGGTCTTCGCAGCGCTGCCCGTCGTTGGTCACGGCCACGATCTGCTTGGTGATGGCGGCCGGGTCGGTGCTCCCGGCCAACTGGGCGGCGAGCACGGCGATCACCACCGCGTCGTACGTCTCGGCGGAGTACACGTAGTCCGTCAGCGCCGGATTGACGGCCCGTAGCCGGCCCTTGAAGTCGTCTGGGAGCGGCACGAGGGGCGTGGTGCCCTTCATCCCGTCGACGAGACTCGCCCGTTCCTTCAACTCCGCAGGATAGGAGTTGAGCATGTTGCCGTCCGTGCCGTAGAGGCGCACCTGTTGGGCGCTTGCCTCTTCGGGCTTGTCTTCCCCGCAAGCGCTTGTGGCGAGCAGGATCGTCGCGCAGGCAGCCAGTGTGGCTACCCGCGAGCGGCGTGATACGAACATGGTCGTCCTTCCTCCGGCGAAGGTCCGCTGCGCACATTAGCGTGCCGAGGCCGGCGGCGGGACCGTGGAGGTGGCGTAATGCGCAGGTAGCTCGCGTTGAACACGGACAGTGACGGTTGCCCGGGCCCTTGACCACCGGTCCTACTGTGCGCTGCGTGACCGACCTACCACAGCAGACGTTCGATGACGCGGCCGCCGTGCTCCGTTCGGCGTTGACCGGCGATGGAGACGCGGTGGTGGGAGCGTTCGACGCGGTCGTCGACCGGGCCGGTCTGGACGGCGCGTACGGCGTCGCCTGGTGCCTGGCCGCGACCATGCTCGGTGACGCGCCGGCGGCCAGTGGGGCGGCGCTCGACTTTCCGGGAATCGATCAGGCCGGGTACGACACCCGCTGGGTGGCCCGCTTCGTCAGCGCGTACGCGAATCGGGACGAGCCGACCGGGGAGGCGTTGTTCGGCGCTGCGGCCGCCGACGGGTTGCTCCCCGACTGCCTGCTCACACTCGCCGGCTCCACGATCGCCACCCTGCGCAGCCGCGCCGGGTGACGCGCCGCCGGGTCGCGGCGTCCGTCGGGGGGCGGACGCCGCGACCGTGCGGGCCGGTCAGAACGCGTGGTACGCGATCAGCGGTTCGTACTCGTACCGCAGGTTCTCGAAGCGGACCCGGAAGTTGACGCCGTCCCGGACGTTGGTCGCCACCGTGATCCAGCCCGAGTTGGCCGGCAGGTAGGTCCAGTAGTTGCAGGCGCTCGTCTTGTCTACGAAGATCACGCACGCCTCGGTGGCGTACACGCTCGCGTTGCGTACGTTGATGTCGCGACAGCGCGTCGTCGTGCGGTACTGGCCGGCCGAGCCGCCGTAGCGGCCGGTTTCGAAGTACGACCGGACCGCCCCGCCGTAACAGGTGGCGAGCGGGGCGAACGCGTTCGGCCCGGAGCTGACCGGCGTAATCGGTGTGGTCGGCTCCGCCTGCGCGGGTGTGCCGACGGAGAGCAGTGCGGCGGCCGTGGCGACGGCGAGCAGACGAGCGGTCGGGGATGGCATCCGTTCGTTCCTCCAAACAGTTGGCTGACCGTCCGTATCGGACTGATCATCGGGCCGTGACGATGATACGTATCGATCGATAGCCGCGCCGCCCCGAGACGTCCGGCCCGTGTGGTAGCTCTGTAGGCATGTCCGAGGCCATGCTCAGCAAGGTGCGCAAGCTGTTGGCCCAGGCCGAGGACCCGGCCTGCACGCCGGCCGAGTCCGCCGCGTTCACCGCCAAGGCGACCGAGCTGATCGCCCGCTACGGCGTCGACCGGGCGCTGCTCGCCGCCCGGGACCCGACCACCGACCCGGTCGGCGACCGAGTGCTGGACGTCGTCGCCCCGTACGCCCGCGACAAGGTCGGCCTGCTCGCCGCGGTGGCCGAGCCGCTGCGCTGCCGCTGCGTACGCCGTCGGCAGGGCAACGGCTTCGCCCTGCACCTCTTCGGCTTCGCCAGTGACCTGGAACGGGTCGACCTGCTCTTCACCTCACTGCTCGTGCAGGCGGCGCACGGCCTGGCCGCCGCCGAGGTGCCTGCCGACGACCACCCCGCCGCCTTCCGCCGCTCCTGGCTGGCGGGCTTCGCGGAGGTGGTCGGCGGTCGACTCTGGGCGGCCGAGTCGGCGGCGGCCAGCGAGTCGGGCACACCGTCGGTCGCGCTGGTGCTGGCCGACCGGTCCGACCGGGTGCAGCGCCGGCTCACCGAGGAGTACCCACGGCTGCGTACCGCACCGCCGCGCCGGTTGGGCGGCACCGGCTTCGGTTCGGGGGCGGAGGCCGGCGAACGCGCGAACCTTGGTGGTCGGGACCTCGGCGGCGCCGCTGCGGGTCGTCGGCTCGGCCGGTGACACCGGTGGGCCGCCGGCCGGTGACCCGGTGACCCGGTGGGCCGTCAGGCCGTCGTGCTGGGGCGGTGGCGCGACACCGTGGCGACGTAGCGGGTGAGCAGCTCGTGCCAGCCGGCCGTGAGCGCCTTGCGGTAACCCTCGGCAGCCTCGCCGTGCCGGTCGAAGTGCCGGTGCTCCAGGTCGACCCGGGTGCGCTCCGGCCCCTCGGCATGGAACAGCACCTCGACCTCGCTCGCGCGGGCCGGGTCCGGCACCGGCGCCCGGTCGGGGCCGATCTGCCAGACGAAGACCAGCCGGCGAGGCGGATCCCAGGTGAGCACCCGACCCCAGTCGGCGCGAAAACCGTACGGGCCGATCTCGTAGAGCATGCCGCCGGCCCGAGGCTCCATGCCCAGCTCGGCCAGCGCGTCCGGGCCGGACCAGGTGTATTCGGTGACCCACCAGTCGGTCAGCTCGTCGGTGAAGACCGTGAACGCGTGCTCGGCGGAGCCCGGGACGAGAAGGCTGCACCGGAGAGAGAACTGGCCGACGTCCTGCCGGATGTCGGCCGGATCAGTCAATTCCTGTCCCATAGGCCCGGACCATACCGGCTGATGCCTCGGTGTGCAGCTTCGCGCGGTGCCCGGTTCCAGACAGAGGGTCGTCGGGCCGTCACGGACGGGATGGCCCGCCGGAAAGCGGGTAACCGCGCCGGACGGCCCGGACGACCGGGCTCGTGTGCAGGTGGGGCGGGAGAACATGAGCGAGAGCGGGCAGCAGCGGGAGCCGGACCGGAACGTCGACAGCGGGAACCCGGACGACGTCCTGCTCGACATTCCGAAGGTCTCCGTGGACTCCATCCGACTGGCGGTCGACGGTCTGGAGGCCGATCTGTCGCTGCGGGCGCGGGTGGCCAACCTGCTCCAGGTCGACGCCGGCGTACGGGTGCACCTCAACGGCGGCGAGTTGAACATCGACGGGGTGAACGCCGAGGCGCAGCTGCGGGTGCGGTTGGAGCAGCTGACCAGGATCCTGGGACGAGCGCTCGACACTCTTGACCACAACCCACACATCATCGAGGCGCTCGCACGCACGGCCGGCACCGCCATCGACGACGTGAACCGCAGCACCCAGCAGTTGGCCACGGGCGCAGCGGAGATCAAGGCGTCGAGTCGGCGCTCGGACGACGTACGCGGCGAGCCGGGCCAGCAGGTCGGCGCGGCCAGCCCGGTGGCCGACCGCGACCGACTGGGTTCCGACCGGCCGGGTCCGGGTCGGCCATCGGGTTCTGGCCGGCCGGGTCCCGATCGGCTCGGCCCTGGTCGTCTGGGTTCTGATCGGCCGGATGCGGGTCGGTCCGAGGCGGGGCCGGTCGGCTCGGGACCGGGTGCCGGCGGCCCTGGGCCGCGAGCCGGCGGCCCAGGGCCGGCCGACCAGGCGCATGCGCAGGGCCAGCATCCGGAGGGTCGACAGCCGGAGGGGCGGAAGCCGGAGGGGCGGCGTCCTGAGGGTCCGCATGCGCAGGGCCAGCATCCTCAGGGACGGCAGCCAGATGGACGGCAGCCAGATGGACGTGAGTCGGAGGGCGGCTCGCCACGTGGCAACGGTCCGGAAGGCCAGCGGTCCGAGGGGTCGCGTCACGCCGGTGGAGCGCGGCCCGAAGGCGCGGGTGACGGAGGGCGCTCGGCAGGGGCGGACCGGGACCAGCAGCGCCCCGAGGGATCGGCGGGGCCGGCGGTCGGGGAGACCGGAAACCAGCCCGGCCAGTCGGCAGCGTCCGGTCCAAGCCCGTCCGGTCCAAGCCCGTCCGGTCCAAGCCCGTCCGGGGCAAGCCCGTCCGGGGATGGCGGCGGTGGTCTGCCGGGCGCGGCGCAGGCCGCGGCGCAGAGCGCAGCCCAGTTCGCCGAGCAGGCGGGGGAGACGCTGCGAGAGGCCGGACGCAGCGTGTGGGAGGCCATCCAGGGCAGCGTGGCCCAGCATCGCCCGCAGGGACGCCGCGACCGCTGACGCCGTCGCCGCGACCACTGACGCCGCGCGGTCGTGCGTGACGTCCGGCGCGCTGCCCCGATGCGGAGGCGACCCCGGGCATGATCGACTCGGTTTTCTTGAAGTCGCGGCATCGCGCCTGCTGGGATACCGCGATTTCAAGGAAGTCGTGTTGATCACGCGTGGGTGCGGCCGTCACGGAAAGCGACCCGCAAAAAGCAAGATCCCCACCTGCGTTTCCGCTGGCGGGGACCTCTGTAGCCCGGCGAAAGGCTATGTGGCCAGGGGCGGGGTCGAACCGCCGACCTTCCGATTTTCAGTCTGTGGTCATCCGCCCTCATGACCAGCACCTACACCTATTTGTCCGGATCTCTTATGTATCAATCTCTACGGAACGTGACGTTGAACTGCATCTCTAACCCTCCGCGTGAGCCCGTGGGCTCACGGCAACTCGATACGGAGGCGCGGGTGGCGAAGCTCGAACCCAGGGCCGGGCGGTACCGGGTGGCCTGGCGGTTGTGCGACAGAGGCGGCCGGATAATCCGGGACGAGGACGGGAAGCCCTTGGTCACCCTGGCCCTAGCCCTCTCCACGGAGTCTGGGTCGACGGCAGACAGTGATGGCAGCAGGTGCGGCTCACGATCTGCTGCTTACGCAGCCAGGCTTCCGAGCGTGCTTAGGATAGTTCCAAGCGCCAAGAGGACGACAGTAGCGAGGGCTCCTCGTGCTGCTGAGCGGCTGATGGCATAGACGATCAGAGTCCGGACGAACATGACATCACCCCACGTCATGTCCGGATCGACACCCCGCTCGCGGCGGTACGCAGCCGCCTTCTCCTCGTCATTGCTGTGGAGGCGATTGGACTCACGGATGATGTCGACCCGCGCCTGCGCCCGTCGGTAGGCCATTACCGCGGAGACCGTGGCGATGCCGATGGCAGCGAGTTCGAGAGCGCCGCCGACCAACGACAGCCACTTGCCCAGCGTCATGTAGCCATGGTGGGGCATCTGATCAAGCCCGGCAGGCTGGGAAAGATGCGCTACCACGTCGGCATCTTGAATAGTCGGCCCTCCTGGCCCTCGTCGTGAAGCGTGACCACGACGTCCTCCGGCATGAGCGTCAGGTGACTTGAACCGATGGGTAGGGGAAGATCGCTGTCGAGTAGCGAGATGATTGGTTGGAGTCCGAGGGCGGCATACTCTCTAAACACGCCAATCAGCTTCTCCCGCTTGCGTGGCTCCAGTTGCTCCAGGGCGCCGTCGTGGTACACAAAGCGCGGGAATGGCACGTCTAGGTAGGTTCTAAGGAACGCAAGGTCGAAGGCGATACAGAGGAGCTTTCGGTATGATGTTCCTCTGTCGCCACTTGTTGCTATTCCCGCAGTTCCTACGAACTCCGCAGTGAAATCAAGGCCACCCTGACTGTTCACCCTAATTGCAATAATTGCATTCTGGCCTAAGACCTCATAGATGATCTCGGTAAAGTACCGGCGTAGCCGGCCGAATCGACTCTCTTCGTTGCGGCTGATTTCCTCGATCTGCGTTTCAACTGCGGTCTCAAGGTGGCCAAACTCTTCGGCGAGTGATCGCTGGTGTCGGCGTAGGTCTGCGAGCCTTGCCGCAGCCGATCGCCTAGCTTCGAGAACGCTTAGTTCGCCTTGAAGGTTGGTCAGCTCAAGGGAAAGGCTTTTGTATTTCTCAAGCGAATCGGAGTTCCTCAAAAACTCCAGAGATTGAGCGCGTCTCAGGTTCAACGTCTCGAGTTCCTTGCGGATCTCCACCAGCCTCGCTTGGCTTTCAGTCAGTTGTTCTTGGAGCGCCTCGCGCCTTTCCTCGGTGATCGCTCGGTTAAAGGCGACGAGTTGCTCGTATTCTCTCTTGATCTGATCGCCTAGGAAGACGCCAGCCTGACGGAACAGCTCCGCGGCATCCCTTGGTCGGAAAAGTACCTGCTCCTCTTCTAGCGACTCGTCGATGCGCTGTACGAGCCGGCCGAGCCGATAGCTTTCTTCGTTCAGGGCCGTGATCTGCGCCTCGGTTCGGTCGATTAGTTCCGTGGTTGCGCGGGTGTCCTCTTCTTGGAAGTTAAAGGAGGCAAGGGTGGCGGTCCTAGCGTCGATGTCCCGTCTCTTGACAGAAATCAGGCCATCCAGCACGGAGGGGTCGACATCCTCGCCGCTCCACTCGCGAGTGAGTGTGGCAAGATCTGACGTTGCCTGATTAAGTTCTTCCTTCTTTTGGTAGAGGCCGATAACCGGCTCGGACTCCATCCCGATCAGATGTGCCACAAAGGGCTTCCAGTCCAAATGCTTGCCGGTGAACTTGCCTAGCTGGAAGACGTCGAGGTAGTCCCGCTGGGATCTGATTAGGTAGCCAACTGCCTTCCTGAATCCCCATGGCCGTAGGGCGTCGATGGCAAGCATGCCGTCCAGGAGCAGCTTAGCGCGGTCAAATGGCATGCCGAGGTGATCCCAATCAGGGCCTTCAACTGCCGTTATGTCTTCGATCGAAGACTCACTTCGCTTGAAATAAATCTTTGACCCAGGATCGACCGGGCGCCCGATTGTGAGGTAACCGCCGCTCGGCAGTTCGATCTCTAGGTAGAAGGCGAACTTTTCGAAAGATGACCTGTGCTTGAAGAGGAAGAAGCTGCTGCTTTTCCCCTTGAGAAGGCAGAAGTCGATCAGTTCGGCAAGAGTGGTCTTACCGAGGTTGTGGGTGTCGAGGTCTCTGTTTTCAGGAAGGCGGATTTCGGCTAGCACAGCCGAAAGCCCGTTGTTGAACGTTATGGAGCCAAAGACATCAGGCCTGTTCGAGTAAAGCCTCTTGAGCTTCATCACTTCCCCGCATACTCAAAGAGGTCGGCAGTGGGGCGATACTCCACTAAGCCGAGCAAGTACAGGAGACTCACCGCGGGCGTGAAGAGATAATCGGAACCGCGCGACGCTTTGTCCAGAGCCGTCCGTAGATCAGCATAGGGTATCGCCCGCTTGCGTCTCAACTCAGCAAGCAGCACCGTCGAGGCGGCCAAGACGGTTTGGTCCGGGTGAGAGTGCTTATTAGGCCTGAGCATCTGGCGTTTCCCCGATGTCGCAATGCCAGTACATGTAAAAGATCATTGCCCGTGTCAGTCGCTTATATCTCGATAGCACCCCATCTCGTTTGAAGAGAAAGTCGACCAAGTAGTGGAATACCTTATCAAAAGACTGATAGTCTTTCCGGCTTGCAACTATCTTGAGCTGAAACTCTTCAACTGCGCCTTCATATAGTCGTAGAGTATCGATGTTGGCGGGGTTAGCCAGGAAGCGGCTAATCCCATGCGTCTCGGAAAGGTAAAGCTTCTTGAGGTGCTGCGCGAACTCCGGCGTCATGCCGTTAATGCGGTTCTTCTCGTCGTAGGTCACGCGGTCCACCACTGGGGCGTCTTCGAGGGGTGGTGACGCGTTGATCCCCTTCGCGATCCCGAGGATGACTTCGGCTAACTCATAACTCGAGACGAGGAGGGGGCCATCGACCGGATCGATACGCGCTCGACGGATAATATCTGGATAGGCATGCAGCATGTCATCCATATACTCGACTCCGGCGAGGAATATTTGGCTCTTGTGCAGGCTCGTTTCCTTGGCCAGCCGGGCGATGATGTGAGGATGAGTCACGCCACCCAACCGTCTATTGCTAAACAAGATATAGTTGTGTATCTCGTCGTTGTCTACCAGCTTGCGAATTCGTGGAATCTCTTCCGAAAGTACTGAGCTTTCGGCGTCACCACTGAAGTCAAGGTCACTAAAGTGAGCGTTGATAGCGTTCGTATGCTTCGCCTGGCCGATGGTAATTCGAGTCCAAGGCGCAGCCGTGCTGGGGAACTTGGCGGCAGTGCCATCGAAGCGTGCGTCTCGGCCGCCATCGCGTCCGGCGGCGAAAGATTGGACTCCGTCGCCGAAGAGTACCCGCATGCACTGCACCACCAGTCGTTCGAACTGGCTGTCGTCCAGATCCTCGTACGGGTACCCCATCCCTGCAGGCTACCGGGCGGATAGAGCGGGCGCGATATCCAAAGTCCGTCGATTGTCGATATTGGAGGCTGTGGCAAAAGCTGGTCAGCGCTTCGCTCTGCAATGAGGTCCAGCTGGTCTGCGCGTGTGCCCAGACGGCGGCAGCATCGGCCCGAACGGCCGTATGGGGCTGTGGGCGGCGTACGCAGGGTTGCGACTGGCATGGCGGGCAGCAGCAGTGCAGCAGCCGATCTGAGCTGTAGCGGTCTACAGCGCGTCCGCCATCCACCCTCAGCCGGGACAGCCGCGCATCCGGCGTGCCTACCGGACCAGTCGCAACCGCGTTGCTCGGCTGGCCAAAGTTTCAGGAAGCTCCAGAACTGGGCCCCTCGGCATCTGACCAGCTATCGACGGCCCTTTGAACCAAGTGGTCGTTACAGGCCTTAGCGCGTCGAGGGGTAGGTCTGGGTTGACGGCCTTGTCGAACAGAGCCCGGACCCGGGCCTCACGTACCTCTCGGGGGTCGTCCTTGGCTCGAGTCGTTGAACGCCCGCTACCGGCGGGCCGTCAAGGTCCGCGGCACTTCCCCAACGAGCAGGCCGCGTTGAAGTGTCTGTGCCTGGTGACCCGATCCCTGGACCCCACCGGAACAGGCAGAACCCGATGGACGATGCGCTGGACACCCGCCCTGAACGCCTTCGCCATCACCATCAGCGACCGCTTCCCCGCTGCTGAAAACCTACTAACCAAGATCGCCGGAAACACCGTTAGCGAGACAGCCCTCTTTTTGAAGCCAGAGCAGACGTAGCAAGCAGACGTAGCAAGGCGAGCTGTGCCGCGTCTCTCCGGTGGTTGCATCATCTGCTGGCCATGGTTCACAAGTCACTAGGCGGCGGGCCGCCTTGCGCACGCGCCATCGTCGGACCGGGTCGGGGTAAGGCAGCAGGCCACGGACGACGTGTGCCACAAGGACGCGCACGATCGGACTCACATGTCGGAGGGTGCCAGGTGCCTGCGGTCTACGGACAGCGCAGGGCGTGGCCGGGGGATGCGAAGCTCCGATGGTCCGAGGAGGCTCTAGCGGTCACACGCCGTTCCGTCCGTGGCATCGTTGATCGCTCGATGTAGGTCCGACAGGCGGACGGTGACCATCCTGTCTGCGGCCGCGGCGCGCTTTCCGTCAGCGACCAACTCCCGCAGCATCACTGAGGGGTTGGTGCCTCGACGGCTCGCTTCCTCTACCAACCATCGCGAGAGGTCGTCGGGGAGACGGGTTGAGTAGACCATGGTCACCTTGCGGGGCGTGGTCTCCACCTCTGCGCCCGACCAGTCGACGGGTTCTTGTGCTGCCCGGACGGCTTCATCACGATTCACGGTCGCCCCTGTCCACTCCGGTTGGGCGTCGGGTAGCGGCCACGTCTTTTGCCGATGGTGATGCCCCTCACATGCCAATCCAGTCTACAAATGTAAACAGTAGCCGACGGGTCTCTGCCTGTCACTGTCAGTTAGATCGGCGGGGTGTCCCTCACGTACGTGAGCCCATGGGCTCACGAGGGGCTCGCGGTCGCGAGAACTGCCATCGATGGATGCGGCGGCTGAACAAAAGGGCGGCGACCGCGTTTCCGCTGGTCACCGCCCTAATAGCCCGGCGAAAGGCTATGTGGCCAGGGGCGGGGTCGAACCGCCGACCTTCCGATTTTCAGTCGGACGCTCGTACCAACTGAGCTACCTGGCCGTGTCGCTCGGCTCATGTTACCCGGCAACCGGACGAACCGGCGGCAAGGCGACCTGCTCCGATACGCAGAACGCCGCGCGGGGCGCGGCGTCAGCGCTGCGGTCCTGACGGGACTTGAACCCGCGACCTCCGCCTTGACAGGGCGGCGAGCACTCCAACTGCTCCACAGGACCTAGCTTGTGTTGCTCCGGCTTGCGCCGGTCTTGCCTTGCTCCGGCTTGCGCCGGTCGTGCCCCCAACGGGATTCGAACCCGTGCTACCGCCTTGAAAGGGCGGCGTCCTGGGCCGCTAGACGATGAGGGCGGCCCCGCCATCATTGCACATTCGCAACTTCAAGCGGACTTGCTCCCATCCGGCCCCGCCGGAGGCTTGGAAAGCATACGTGATGCTCCGTCGGTCGACAAAATCGGTATCGGCAAGGGCTTCGGACGGGCCATAACCGCAGGTCAGAGCGGTTCTAGCGGAGCCGGGTGATGCCGAAACGCTGCTTCAGGTCGGCGATCAACTTCGGGCAGGCGGCGAGTGTCGCGGCCCGGTTACCGCCCCCGTCGTGAAGAAGAACGATCGCACCGGGCCGGGTGGCGGCGTGGACTCGCTTGCCGATCGTGGCCGCGGTCGGCTTGTCCCAGTCCTGCGGGTCGACCGACCAGTGCAGCGGGCGCATGCCGAGGTCCTTGGCCACCCCGAGCACCTCCGACGTCCATCGGCCGCCGGGCTGCCGGTAGAACGGCACCTTCGCCCCGGGGGCGGCCTTCTGGATGGCCTTGTTGGTGCGGTCCAGGTCGGCACGGATCTCGCCGACAGGTCGACGGGCAAGATCGAGGTCGTGACGCCAGCTGTGGTTGCAGAGCTGGTGTCCCTCCCGGACGATCCGCCGGACCAACTCCGGGTGACGCTGCACCTCGCGGCCGACGACGCAGAAGGTCGCCGTCACCTTGGCGGCCTTCAGATGGTCGAGCACCTTGGGTGTCCAGGCCGGGCTGGGCCCGTCGTCGAACGTCAGGGCCACCGGGCGTACACCGGTGTTGCGCCCCAGCCCGGAGGGGAGCTTGGCCGGCAGCGGCCTCAGCGGCGGCTTGGCCGGCTTGGTGACGCTGGGGTGCGGTGTCGGGGTGGGCGGCGTGGTCGATTCCACCGGCTGTGGAGCGCCGGCGGGTGCGATGGTGCGAACCGGCTGCGCACAGCCGGAAAGGACCAGCGCCACGGCGAGGACGGACGCCAGGATGGCGCGGGCTTGCATCTGCTCGCTCCCGGAGGGTCGGGGTAGGCGGACCCGCCCGACGGTAGTTCACGCCGCGATTTGGCGACAGTGCGGTCAATCACGCCTCGACTGGTCCAGGGAGTCGCGGACGGCGGCGGAGAGCGAGACCGCCTCGGCCAGGTCGATCGGCCGCACCACACCGGCGGGCAGCGTGTCGGCTCGCCAGCCGGGGCCGGCGGCGAGCACCAGCAACGGGCGTCGGGGGGCAGCGAGCAGCGCGCTGAGTTGGGTCGGGTCGGCGGTGGCCCGGGTGTGCGACCAGAGCACAACGGCGGCCGGTCCGGTCCGGTTGACCGCCTCGACGAGAGCGGCCACCGGCACCCGGGCGCCGAGCATCCGGTAGCTGACACCGGCCTCCGCGAGAGCCGCCGCCAACGCCTCCAGCGGCAGCGTGTGCTGTTCCTCGTCGGCGCAGGAGAGCAGGATCCGGGCCGGCCCGGTGGGAACGTTGGCCCGACTGGCCGCCGCGAGTGCCTCCGAGACGCAGCGTGACATCAGGTGCTCCACCTCGATCAGGCCGGCGGTGGCGGCGTGCCGTTCGCCGATGCCGCTGAGCACCGGGCGCAGCAGGCCCTCCCAGGTGGCGACGACCCCGCTGGCGGCCAGGGTGTGCGCGATCGTCTCGCTGATCGCCGCCGCGTCCAATCGCATGGCTGCCCGGGCCAACCCGCGGGCCGCCGGGCCAGCACGGCCGACCGGGATGGAGCCGCCGCCGTCACGGCCGGTCGGGAGGATGTGAGCGGGGGTGACGGTGCCGGCGCCGTTGGGCATCGGGTCCGGTGCCTGGCGGGCCCAGCGGGCCGCCTCGGCGGGGCTCACCCCCTCGGCGGTGAGCCGTCGCATGATCTCGAGACGGGCCAGATCGCTGGATGTGTACCGGCGATGGTGACCGGGGATGTGTTCGCTGGGCCCGAGCCCGTAGCGCTGGTGCCAGGTGCGGAGGGTCGTCACCGCGACCCCCAACCGACGTGCGACCGCGCCCGCGCTCAGCGCCTCATCGACCACCCGACCGCTCCGCCGTGTCATCCGCCGACGATCCGGACGGCGTCATGGCCGGGCCGGTTGCGCCCGACCGGGACTCCGCAGGGCGCAGCAGCCGGTTCACCACCCCGCCCAGCCAGGGCGCGTACGACCGGGGGTCGAGCTTCAACTCGGCCTCCAGCGCGGTGGGGTCGGCCCACCGCAGCTCGGCCACTTCGTCCTGGTCCGGCAGTAGCGGAGCGCCGGGCAGGAACTCGCCTCGCAGTACGTGGTCGTACTCGAACTCGACCCGACCGGTCGCCGGGTCCTCGGCGTAGTAGACGTAGATGCCGACTTCGGTCAGCTCGACCGGGCCCGCGCCCAACTCCTCGCTCAGTCGTCGGTTGGCCGCCTCGGCGAGCGACTCGCCAGGCTGGGGGTGGCCGCAGCAGGAGTTGGCCCAGCGCAGCGGGAACCGGGTCTTGGCGGCGGCTCGGCGTTGGAGCAGCACCTGGCCGTCCGTGTCCACCAGCAACACCGAGAAGGCCCGGTGCAGCTGACCGGGTGGTTGGTGCGCCGCCGCGACGGTCGTCTCGCCGTGGGCCTTGCCGGACTCGTCGACGAGCTCGACGAGGTGCTTCTCACGACTGCTCATCGGCCTTCCCCGGTGATCCGGCCGGCGGCGAGCTTGCCGGAGATGAGCACCATCGGTACGCCGACGCCGGGTTGGGTCCCGGAGCCGACGAAGACCACGTTCGACAGGTCGCGGTGCAGGTTGGACGGGCGGAACGGCCCGGTCTGGAAGAGGGTGTGCGCGGCGGCGAACGGGGTGCCGGCGGCCATCCCCTGCTCCTCCCACTCGGCGGGGGTGATCGCCCGGAGCACCTCGACCCCGGCGCCGAAGCCGACGTAGCCGCGCTCCTCCAGGGTGCCGATCAGTTGATCGGTGTAGCGCTGGGTCAGGTCGCCGCGCCACTCGAACGGCGCCCGGTGCAGGTTGGGCACGGGGGCGAGCACGTAGTAGGTGTGTCGGTCCGGCGGCGCCACCGCGGGGTCGGTCCGGCTCGGGTTGGTCACCAGCAGCGACGGATCGGTCATCAGCTCACCCCGTCGGATGACCTCATCGAAGGTGCCCTTCCACGCGCGTCCGAAATGGATGTTGTGATGGGCGATCTTCGCATAGGCCTGTCGGGAGCCGACGTGCAGAACGACGCAGGACGGCGAGTAGGTGAGCCGGCGCTGCGGCGCGGCGGGGAGCAGGTCCCGGTAGGCGACCGGCAGGTCGGGGTTGAGCACCACCACGTCCGCCGGCACCAGGTCGCCGTCGGCGGTGACTACGCCGGTGGCGCGGCCGTTCACGGTCTCCACCCGGGTCACCGTGGTGTCGTACCGGATCTGCACGCCGTGCTTCTCGGCCGCGCCGGCCATCGCTCTGGAGACCGCGTGGATGCCGCCGCGTGGGAAGTAGACCCCGGCCACCGAGTCGAGGTACGCGATGACCGCGTAGATGGCCAGCGCGTCGTGCGGCGCGAGGCCGGCGTACATCGCCTGGAAGGAGAAGATCCGCTGGGTACGCGGGTCCCGGAAGAATTGGTTGATCTTGGTCTGGAGGCGCCGGAAGGCCCCGCCGCTGAGCAGCTTGAGCAGGTTGCCGGTGATCAGGTCGGTCGGCGCGTCCAGGTTGCGCTCGATGAAGTCGGTGCGCTCCAACCGCCACAGCTCTCGCGCGTACTCGACGAACCGCAGGTAGCCGTCGGCCTCCCGGGGCCCGCAGACCCGGGAGATCTCGGCCGCCATGCGGGTGGTGTCGGTGAGCACGTCGAGGGTCGAGCCGTCCGGGTAGTACGCCCGGTAGGCGGGGTCGAGCGGGGTCAGGTCCAGCCAGTCGTGCAGCTCCTCGCCGACCGCGCCGAGCGCCTCGGCGATCAGGTCGGGCATGGTGAGCACGGTCGGGCCGGTGTCGAACTCGTAGCCGTCCACGCCGAGGCGTCCGGCCCGCCCGCCGGGCACCGGCTCGCGCTCCAGCACGGTCACCTGTGTCTCTTATACCCATCTGACGCTGCCGACGAACAC
>NZ_QGSY01000172.1 GCF_003857035.1 Micromonospora arida | reverse complement strand
CGCGCGGCCCGGCCCCCTGCGGCCGGGCGGCCCGGTGTCGCGACCCACCGCTCGGCCCGGCGCGCGATGACCGGCGTCGTGGCCCGGTTCCCGTTCCGCTTCGACCCGGTGTTCCGCCCGATGCTGGCGCTGCTGGGGGTCCGCCCGGCGACGGCCTGGGTCGCCGTCACCGATCGGGACCTGATGATCCGGTACGGGCCGTGGCGGCTGCGGACCGACCGGGACAACGTCACCGCCGTCGAGCTGAGCGGGCCGTACCGCTGGTGGCGGGCGATCGGTCCGCACCTGTCGCTGGCCGACGGCGGCGCGACCTTCGGCAGCAGCGCGGCCGGCGGGATCTGCCTGCGCTTCGGCGTACCGGTGCCGGCGCTGGTGCCCGGGGGACGGCCCCGGCATCCGGCGGCCACGGTGACGATCGCCGACCCACCCGCGCTGGCCCGGCTGCTCGCCGTCGCGGACCTGTCCTGAGCAGCCCGAACAGGTGCCCGGTTCCGCCGATCGGGCGCCGGGGCACCGCCTACCGTCAGATCAGGACCTGTGAGGGTGGGACTGACGATGGGTGACGAGAACCGCGCGAAACCACGTCGCTGGAACGGGCGCCGCCACACGCCGAGCGGGCCGGACCCGACGCTGCGGGCGGCCCGCGATCCAGCCCGCCCACACCGGGGCGGCCGGCGGGGCGTCGTGGTGCCCGAACGCGTGGCCACTCCGGCCCGCTCGGCGCCGCCGGCCAGCGCGCTGCGCCGGTGGCTCTTTCAGCACCAGGTGCAGCCACCCGGCCCCGAGGCGACCGAGGGACAGAACCGTCGGCACGCCTGGTGGCAGGTGATGTGCCTGACCGGCGTGGACTACTTCTCCACGCTGTCGTACCTTCCCGGCATCGCGGCGGTGGCGGCCGGGGCGCTCTCCCCGCTGGCGACCCTGTTGATCGTCGTGCTCACCCTGTTCGGCATGCTGCCGATGTACCGGCGGGTGGCCCACGAGAGCCCGCACGGTCAGGGTTCGGTGGCGATGTTGGAGCGGTTGTTGCCGTTCTGGCGCGGCAAGGTCTTCGTCCTCGTGCTGCTCGGCTTCGTGGCCACCTCCTGGATCATCACGATCACCCTGTCCTCGGCGGACGCCACCGTGCACCTGCTGGAGAACCCGTACCTGCCGGACGTCCTGCACGGGTCCCCGGTGCCGGTCGTGGTGACGGTGGTGCTGCTGCTCATCCTCGGCGGGGTGTTCCTGCTCGGGTTCCGCGAGGCGGTGGTGGTGGCCATCCCGCTGGTCGCGGTCTTCCTGGTGCTCAACGCCGTGATCGTCGTGGTCGCGGTGGCCCGGATCGTCGAGGACCCGGGCATCGTGTCGAACTGGACGGCCGCGGTGACCTCGACCGGTGGCGGACCGGGCCAGGTGCTGTTCACCGCCGTGTTGGCGTTCCCGCTGCTGGTACTGGGGCTGTCCGGTTTCGAGACCGGGGTCAGCATGATGCCCCTGGTGGCGGCGGACGGCCCGGACAAGCAGGCCCGGCTCGCCGCCCGGATCCGCAACACACGTCGGCTGCTCACCACCGCCGCGTTGATCATGTCCGTGTACCTGATCTCGACGACCTTCGTGACCACGGCGCTCATTCCGGCGGAGGAGTTCCGGCCGGGCGGCGGCGCGAACGGGCGGGCGCTGGCGTTCCTGGCGCACGCCTACCTTGGGGAGGTGTTCGGCAGCGTCTACGACGTGAGCAGCGTGCTCATCCTCTGGTTCGCCGGCGCCTCGGCGATGGCCGGGTTGATCAACATCGTGCCGCGCTACCTGCCGTCGTACGGCATGGCACCGGAGTGGGCGCGGGCGGTACGCCCCGTGGTGATCGTCTACACCGTCGTCAGCGTCGCCATCACGATCGCCTTCCGCGCCGACGTCAACGCCCAGGCCGGGGCGTACGCCACCGGGATCCTGGCCATGATGGTCTCCGGGGCGGTGGCGGTGACGATCTCCGCGGCCCGTCAGCACCGGCGTGGCTCCGCGATCGGCTTCACGGTGCTGACCCTGGTGCTGCTGTACGCGCTGCTGGAGAACGTCATCGAACAGCCGGACGGCATCACGATCTCCGCGCTGTTCATCCTCGGCATCATCGTGGTCTCGTTGGTCTCCCGGGTCACCCGGACCACCGAGCTGCGCGCCGAGCGGATCGAGTTCGACGAGGTGGCCCGTCGGTTCATCACCGAGTCGCTGGCGCACGACGGTCAGCTGCACCTGATCGCCAACAAGCGGCAGAAGGGGTCGGTGAAGGAGTACACGCTCAAGGAGCGGGCGCAGCGTGGGATGAATCCGGTGCCCGGGGCCGCGGACGTGCTGTTCCTGGAGATCGATGTGGTCGATCCGTCGGAGTTCAGTCAGGTGCTGCGCGTGCACGGGATCGAGGTGGGCGGCTTCCGGGTGCTGCGGGCCAACAGCCCGGCCGCGCCGAACGCGATCGCCGCGATCCTGCTGGCCCTGCGGGACGCCACCGGGGTCCGGCCGCACGCGCACTTCGAATGGTCGGAGGGTAGCCCGATCGCGCACCTGGCGCGCTACCTCATCCTGGGCCGGGGGGACACCCCGCCGGTGGTGCGGGAGATCATCCGTCGGACCGAACGGGATCCGCTACGGCGGCCCGGCATCCACGTCGGCGGGTGACATCGGTGTCGGTATGACAGCTTTGAAGATGAAAGAGGGAACTATTCACGTTCACGCCTTCCTGTCCGTATTGCGGACCTATCGTGACGTTTGGTAGCCGGCGAACACGTCGAGCCCCCCGCGCCCGAATCGGCGCGCGGTCACGTCACGTACGCAGGAAGGTAGGCACCGTTGATGTCCACGTACCGAGAGGGAGACCGCGCCGCCCGACCCAGGCGGCGGTCCCGATGGTTCTTAGCCAGCGGCCTGTTGGCGGGGAGCCTGGTCGTGGGAGCGGCCGGAGCGGCCGCAGCCGCCGACCGCGCCCTCGCCCTCCCCGGTCTGGCCCGGCTGACCCCGGCGGCCGACGACGACCGACGCGACGGCGACCGGCCGGCACCGCCGCAGGACCAGGACGGCGCCCGCCCGGCCACCCCGGGCACCGGCAAGCGGGGCGTGGTGTCGGTGCCGTGCGACGCCGCGAAGCTGGTGGCGGCGCTGGTGGCGGCCAACGCCGAGGGCGGCGGCGAACTTCGGCTCGCGCCCAAGTGCCGTTACACCCTCACCGAGGCGTTCCACGAGACCGACCAGTACGACGGCGGGATCCGTGACGCCCGGGAGGCCGCCGACGCCGCAGAGACGCCCGGGGACGCCGACGCGCCGCCGCACAACCCGGCCGACGACACCGCCGGCCTGCCGGTGATCTACCAGGCCATCACGATCGACGGCGCGGGCGCCACCATCGCCCGGGACGCCCAGGCCGCCCCGTTCCGCTTCTTCACAGTCCGCGACGGCGGGGAGTTGACCCTGCGGGACGTGGAACTGCACAACGGCCGCTCGGCCATCGAGGGTGGCAGCGTGCACGTGGTGCACGGCGCCACCGCCGTGGTGGAACGGGTCACCGTCTCGCAGAGCACGTCGCTGTCGCCCGAGGGCGGCGGTGGCGGCATCTTCAACGACGGCAACATGGTGGTCACCGACTCCACGTTCGTCGGCAACAGCGCCTCCGGCGCCGCGGGCAAGGGCGGGGGCCTGCTCAACGGCGGCGTTTTGACGCTGAAGCGTTCCGAGTTCCACCGCAACAGTGCCAACGGGTACGGCGGGGGGCTCGGCAACTACCGTGGTGCCGCCGACGTGGAGAGCGTCTCCTTCACCCAGAACAGCGCCGCCCAGGGTGGCGGGCTGGCCAGCTTCTCGGCCCGGACGAAGGTCTCCGACACCGAGTTGCTGAACAACACCGCGCAGGTCGGCGGCGGTGCCGCCAACTCCGACGCGGTGCTGGTGATGCGCACGATGACGATCCGCGGCAACACGTCCACAGTCAACGGCGGTGGCATCTCGACGGTGAAGGGCCTGACGCCGCTCGACGACAGCGTGGTCGAGGGCAACACCACCCACGGCCTCGGGGCCGGCATCTACGCCGAGAAGGCGAACCTGCTGGTCCGTGGCAGCGACGTGACCCGTAACGAGGCCGTCGGCGCCGCCTCCCAGGGCGGCGGCATCTACGCCAGCGCGGGCTCGGTGGCGATCTACACCAGCAAGGTCACCCACAACGCGTCGACGGTGAAGCCCGGCGGCATCTTCGGCATGCACGCCCAGGTCAAGATCGACGATGAGAGCGTGGTGGTCGAGAACGAGCCGACCAACTGCGAGGGCAGCCAGGTGCCGATCGCGCACTGCTTCCGCTGAGCGTCGACCCGCGCACCATCCCGAGCGCGTTCATCCCGAGTGCACCGCCCGTCCGGACGATGGTCCGGACGGGCGGTGCGCCGTCGTCACCTGACGGATGTCCCGCCGACCGTCGACCCCGTGGGCTGGCGTCAACCCATCGCGCGCAGACGGCCGGAGAGGTCGCCGGCGAAGAAGTCGAGGAAGCCGTCCGGGTCGGGGCCGGCGTTCTGCAGGACGATGTGGTCGAAGCCGGCCTCGACGTACGACCGGACCTTGGCGACGTGCGGTTCCGGGTCCGGGCCGACGGCGAAGAGTTGCCGGATGTGCTTCTCCTCGACGTGCGCGCTGGCCGCGTCGAAGTTGACCGGGTTCGGCAACTCGCTCATCACCTTCCAGCCGGTGACCATCCACCGGCTCGTCTGCAACACCGCCTGCACCGCCTGTTGCTCGTCGGTGGCCCAGGCCAGGGGCACCTCGGCGTAGCGCGGGCCCGCACCCTGGGCGCGGCGGTAGTGCTCGACGATCGACGCGTCCGGTTCGGTGGCGAACAGGCCGTCGCCCAACTCGGCCGCGAGTCGGGCCGATGCTTCACCGCTGGCCGCCACCGCGATCACGGGCAGGGTGTCCGGCAGGTCGAAGATCCGGGCGTCCTCCAGTTGCAGGTGCCGGCCCTCGTACGACTGGTAGCCGCCCTGCCAGAGCAGCCGGATGATTTCCAGCGCCTCGCGTAGTCGCTCGTGTCGCCCCCGCACGCTGGGGAAGCCCTGCCCGACCACGTGCTCGTTGAGCCGCTCTCCGGCGCCCACCCCGAGAGTGAACCGGCCGTCGGAGATCAGCGCCATGGTCGCCGCGGCCTGCGCGATGATCGCCGGGTGGTAGCGGACGGTCGGGCAGGTGACCCCGGTGGCCAGGCGCAGGGTGCTGGTCTTGGCGGCGATGGCGCCGAGCACGCTCCAGGTGAAGGACGAGTGCCCCTGAGCGTCCAGCCACGGGTGGAAGTGGTCGCTCATCTCGACGAAGTCGAAGCCGACCCGCTCGGCCAGTACCGCCTGCCGGATGATCTCCTGCGGGCCGTACCCCTCCGAGGCCAGCTTGTAGCCGATCTGCATGCCCGCACTCCCGATCCCGTTCGCTGACTGAGGCATCGGCGGTTCCCGGCACCGGCACGGACAAACGCCGTCGAGCCGCAAACCAGCCTCCTAGGATGCCTTAGGCGATGTGCGGTGGACGACGGCAGGCGCGAAGGACCGCCTTCAGCCACCGGACACCGTCACCGCACCAGCAGATCGATGACGCCCGTCAGGTCCTCCTCGCCACCGCCCTCCGCCAGGCGGCGGCGCATCAGGTCGAAGTAGGGGCGGAGCAGTTCGGGGCTGACGCCCTGCTGCTCGGCGGTGCTCAGAAAGGTCGGCGCGCCGGCCACCTGCATGGCGAGAGGGGAGGCGACTCCATTGGTGTAGTCCCCGCTGCGCAGCTGGTCGGCGGTCTGGTGAACCCCGGGACCATCGCGACGAGCCAGTCGGCGAGCAGTGCGGCGAGCGCCGACGGGTCGATGTCCTCCCGGCGGATCAGGGCGAAGGCCAGCGCGGCCCCGGCGAACATCCCGTACATGGCGCTGAGGAGAGCCACGTCGTGCAGGGCCGCGAAGCCCGCGTCCTCACCGACGTTCGGGGAGGAGGTGGGCTAGTGCTCCGGAGCGACCTCGCCGAAAACTGCACCGGCCCGCGCCCCCACTGCGAGGGCACGGGCCGGTCTACGTCTGTTGCCTACTTGGAAGGCTCGGGCAGCTTGCAGTCGACCTTCGGGTTGGCGCCGATGTAGTTCAACGGCCCGGCCACGATGGTGACCAGGATGGTGCCGGCCTCGGCGCAGTTGGTGTCGTCGCCGCTGTAGTAACCGCGCTGGCCACCGGCGATGGCGCCGATCACCAACCAGATCACGACGATGACTCCGAGAATCGAGGTGCCGCGCATCGCTGCCTCCTGAGGTATGTGGTGGATCTGAGGTGCAGCCGTTGTACCCAATCGGGTCGCGCGGCTAACGGTTGCGTGCTACGACCCCCCGCCGGATCCCCCATCCGGCCGATGCCGTCCGCCGTTGCGTACCGCCCGGGCATCCGCCGCCCGCACCGGGTAGCGCCTGTCGGCTATCGGATCGGCGACCGACCTCGCCGTCATCCGGGTGAGTGGACGTAGAACTGCCTCACGGCCCCGCCGAGGAGGACTCATGGACGCCCCGACACCGCCCCTCTATATCGACCGCCCCGAGGACGTCGCGGTCGCGGCCCGCGCGCTTGCTGGCGGCGCGATCGTCGCGGCGGCGTTCGCCAACTTCTACGTCATCGTGACGCGGCCCGACGCGGCCACCGTACGTCGGGTCAACCTGGCCAAGGGCCGACCGGCACACCAGGTCGGCAGCATCACCACAGCGATCGGCCGGATTCCCGGCATGTTCGACTGGACGCGGATCTCGCCGCGGTTGCCGGTCGGTCGGGTGCGGGCGCTGATGGACGCCCTCTACGGGGCCGGTCCGTTCGGCTTCCGCGGGCCCGCGGCGGATCGGCTCCCCGAGCACCTCACCCAGATCGACCAGGGGATGCGGACCACCCAGGTGATCGCACCAGGGCTGACCTGCCCGTCCAACGCCTTCTTCGAGCGGGCGCTCGCCGAGACCGGAACGGATCACCTCTACATCACCTCGGCGAACCGCTCCCGGCATCTCACCGGTGCGACGGAGGAACCGGCGCACTGGAAGGCGGGTGCCCTCGCCGCCGACTTCGCCCACCTCGACGATCTGGTGGTGCTGGTCCACCGGGACGAGGCCGCGGCCCGCGCCGCGTACCCGGGCTACCTCACCACCTCGGTCACCCTGCTCTCGTTCCACGCGCCGGAGGGTGACCTCGAAGAACCGCCGGTGCTCACCGTGGGCCGGCACGGATCGCTGCACCTGGACGACGTCCGCCGCGCCGCCGCGCCGCTCGGCCTACAGGTGCGCCTGGCCGGAGGTGCCCGGCAACGATTGCAGGTCCGGGGGTACGCCGGGGCACTGGTGTGAGCGGCTACCGCATCGGCCTGGTGGTGCCCAGTTCCAACACCACAATGGAAACCGAGATCCCGGCGATGCTGCGCCGACGCGAGGTCGTCGATCCGACGGTCCGCTTCACCACCCATTCCAGTCGGGTCCGGCTGCGTCAGGTGACCACCGACGAGTTGGCCCGGATGAACCGCTCCGCCCTGCGGTGTGCCGCCGAGCTGGCCGACGCCCGCTGCGACGTGCTCGCGTACGCCTGTCTGGTGGCGGTGATGTGCGAGGGCGCCGGCGCGCACGAGCGGGCCGAGCGGCGGTTGGGCCGCGCGGCCGGTCGCGCCGGGCACGACATGCCGGTGGTGACCAGTGCCGGCGCGTTGGTCGGCGGGCTGCGGGCGCTGGGTGCCCGCCGGGTGGCGCTGATCGCGCCGTACCTGCCGCCGTTGACCGCGACCGTCGCCGCCTACCTCGCCGCGTACGGCGTGGAGGTGACCGACGCGGTGAGCCTCTGCGAGCCGGACAACGTGGCGGTCGGGCGCATCCCCGCGGCGCGTCTGGTCGAGCTGGCCGATCGGCTGGACGTGACCGGCGTGGACGCGGTGGTCCTCTCCGCCTGCGTGCAGCTGCCGTCGTTGGCGGCCGTGCCGCAGGTGGAGGCCCGTTTCGGGCGCCCGGTGCTCACCGCGGCGACGGCGACCGTGCATCAACTGCTCACCGGTCTGGGTGTCGAGCCGTACGTGCCCGACGCCGGCCGGCTGCTGGCCGGCGGTGATTCCGCGGTGATTGGCGGGTGTGGTTCAGTGCGGCGGTGACGGGGCCTCCGGCGGCTTGCCGCGGCTACGCCGGAAGTCCGCGTAGGCAACGCCGACCAGGACCAGCAGCCCACCGAGGGAGGCGAACACCGGCGGCAGGTACAGCAGGCCGGGGGCGATGGTCAGCAGCGCCAGCACCCCGCCGGGTCGGGACCACGACACCCGGCTGAACACCTCGTACTCGAACGAGGCCCGGCCGGCCAGGAACAGCGCCGGGCCGCCGAGGATCACCGCCAGCCAGGCCGGCGGTGTCCGTCCGGTCGGCTCGTGCAGCACCAGGTGGAAGCCGGCCGCCGTGGTGACCACGCCGGAAATCATCAACAGATGGGTGTACGGCGCGCTGAACAGGAACTTGCTGGGCGACTCGGCCGCCTTGATGGCGGTCGGCAGCAGCTCGCCGGACTTGTGCACGTAGATCCGCCAGAGCAGCAGCGTGGTCAGGAACGCCACAGCGAAGGCCCCGATGTTCTCGGCCTCGGTGTGCTCCATGCTGAACATGGTGCCGATAGTCAGGATCGCGTCGCCGAGCGCGATGATGAAGAACTGCTGGTAGCGCTCGGAGAGATGCTCCGCGGTGACGTTGCGCTGCTTCTCGGGCACCACGCCGAGCCCCGGCACCGGGTACGCGAGTCGGAAGCCGAGATAGTCGATGGCGAGCGCGATGGCCCAGCACACGATCCGGGCGTCTCCGCTGACGAATGCGCCGATGAGCCACGGGATCGCCGACACCGCGAACCAGACGAAGATGCGGGCGGCCCGACGCTGGGTCTGCGGTTCGCGGCGTACCGCCGGCATCAGGAACAGTCCACGCCCCAGGTGGATCGCCACGTAGGTGCCGGCGAAGACGAGCCCCCGGTTGTTGAACGCCTCCGGAATCGCCGTGGTCATCAGCAGCGCGCCGAACATCACGGCACTGATCAGCAGCTTGATCTCGGTGCGTTCCGGGTCGTACAGGTCGGTGACCAGCGTGGTGATCGCCCAGGTCCACCAGACGGCGGCCAGCATGATCAGTGCCTCGGCGGCCCGGTGCCAGTCGAGTTGGTCGACCATTCCCAGTGAGATGAGGGCCAGTGCGACCACGTAGACCAGGTCGAAGAAGAGTTCGAGGAGGGTGACCCGGCGCGGGCCCTCCGGGTCGCGCACCGGGGGACCGCTGGCCCGTGGTGATCCGGGCTCCGGCGCGGCGAGGTGCACGGGAAACTCCTGCGGAACCGCTCGACTCGACGGACCTGTCCGGTCCACCTCTACGGACGGTAACGAGCGGGGAGCGCGGGATCCCGCGTTCGCCCGCTCGTCCCTCAACCGGGTTGTGTCGGGCGGTTACCCCGCTTGCGGGGATGTCGACGGCTTCTCGCCGCCACGGGGGGCGGCGAGGGCGTCGACCAGGCGGCGGGCCGAGCCGGCCAGGTTCCATCGTTGGGCGAGCTCGAGCAGCCGGTCCGGGTCGGCCGGCGCGCTCGGCAGCGCGGTGGGCAGCTCCGGCAGGGGCACGTCCAGGGCGACCCGGACCACCGTCGGCGCGACGCCCAGGTAGTCGCGCGCCGCGACCAGCTTGGCGCGCAGACCCGGTGCGAAGGACGAGTCGGAGTCGTCGAGCGCGGCCAGGATGCCGGCGATGCTGCCGTACCGCTCGATGAGCCGGGCGGCGGTCTTGTCGCCGACGCCGGCCACCCCGGGCAACCCGTCACTCGGGTCGCCGCGCAGTGCGGCGAAGTCGGCGTACCGGTCGGCGGGCACGCCGTAGCGGGCCCGTACGGCGGCGTCGTCGCAGTCGTCGAGCTTGGCGACGCCGCGCCCCACGTAGAGCAGTCGGACCGGTCGGGCGTCGTCGACGAGCTGGAACAGGTCCCGGTCACCGGAGACCACCTCGACCGGGCCGGGCTGGGTCACCGAGAGCGTGCCGAGCACGTCGTCGGCCTCGTAGCCGGTCGCGCCGACCGCGGTGATGCCCACGGCGGTGAGCACCTCCAGGATCATCGGCACCTGCGGGGAGAGGGTGTCCGGAACGATCTCGCCGCCCTGCGGGGCGACCCGGTGCGCCTTGTACGACGGCAGCAGGTCGACCCGCCACGCCGGGCGCCAGTCGTAGTCCAAGGCGCAGATCATCCGGTCGGCGCCCCGCACCCGGATCAGGGTGGCGAGCATGTCGAGGAAGCCGCGCACCGCGTTGACCGGGGTGCCGTCCTCGGCCCTGGCGGCGGACTCCGGAATGCCGAAGTAGGCCCGGAAGTAGAGGCTGGCTGAGTCGATCAGCAGGATCGGGGGTCGGTGTGCCACGCCGGACAGCCTGGCACAACCGTCCGACGATCCGGGGTACGCCCGGCCGCTGGTGGTGTCAGCGTCGCTCGTCGGGCCGATAGACGGTCTCCCGTCGGGCCAGGTGTTGCACGACGTAGCTGGTCACCAGCAGCAGGACCGCGACCACCACCTCGACCCAGGCCGCGACGCCGTCGGCGACGGTGACGCCGATGACCAGCAGGACGAGGCCGACGAGTGCGAGGACCCCGGCCCACAGTTGACGGCGACGGCGGGTCGCCGCCCTGCTCGCCTGGTTCGCTGCCACCTCGGTCCTCCCGGTCGGGGTCGCCCGCGCGGGACCCCGACCCCAGGCTAGGGCCGCGGAGGACGCGCCGGGCCGGAAAACGACGGTGCGGGCTGGTCGCCGCGCGGCGCAGACTGCGGGTATGGCGTTCCTTCCCGGCCTGACGTTGGCCCGTCGCTACCACGACGAGGTGGTCGCGCCGATCCTGCGCCGCCGGTGTCCCGCTCTGCCGTACGCGGCCGGACTGCTCGACGGCGGCTCGGAGGTGCTCGGCCTGGACACCGTGCGGTCCACCGACCACGACTGGGGGCCACGCGTGCATCTGTTCGTCCCGGCAGCCGAGGTGGCCCGCGTCCCCGTGCTGCGCGCCGCGCTCGACGCCGACCTGCCGGTGGAGTTCCTCGGCTGGCCGACCCGCTTCGTCGGCGAGGACGGGCGGCTGGGCGTTTCCGACCCGGCGGGCAGCCGGCACGGGGTCGACGTCGCCGAACTGGGCGGCTGGTGGCGCGACCGGCTCGGCTTCGACCCGGCCGCAGGGGTCACCACGGCGGACTGGCTGGCCACCCCGACCCAGCGGCTGGCGGAGGTGACCGGCGGCGCGGTCTTCCACGACGGTCTCGGTGGAGCGCTGACGGCCCGGCGTACGGCGGTCAGCTGGTATCCGACGGACGTGTGGCGCCACGTACTCGCCTCCGCCTGGACCCGGATCGCCCAGGCGGAGCACCTGCCCGGCCGGTGTGCCGAGGTCGGTGACGAGCTGGGCAGTCGGGTGGTGACCGCCGGGCTGGCCCGGGATCTCATGCGGCTCGGTCTGCTGCTGCACCGGCGTTGGCCGCCGTACGACAAGTGGCTCGGCACTGTCTTCGGCCGGCTTGACGGCGCCGAGCCGGTGGTCGTGGCGCTGGCCGACGCGCTCGGCCCGGGCGACTGGGCGCGGCGTCAGACGGGGCTGGTCAAGGCCCTGGAGACGGTGGCCCGATGGACCGACGACACCCGTCTCGCGGTGCCGGTGCGCGCCCGGGCGCAGCCGTTCCACAGCCGCCCCTTCCTGGTGCTGCGCGCCGAGCGGATCGCCGCCGCGCTGAGTGCCGCAGTGACCGACCCGGCGCTGCGTGCCCGGCCGCTGGTGGGTGCGGTCGACCAGTACGTGCACAGCGTCGATGTCCTCACCGAGGCGGCCCGGGTACGCCGGATCGCCGGCAACGTCTGATCAGCCACCCGACCCCCGACACCGACCGTCGACGTGCATGTCGCCGACCCCCGTTCGCCAACCCAGTGAATTTCAAATTGGAACGTACTATAGTCGGAGTGGGAGCGACGGAGGTAGCGGGTGCGGCGAGAGGATCTTGCCGATGCGGACTGCGGCATCGCGCAGGCGCTCGGCGTACTGGGGGACTGGTGGACGTTCCTCGTCGTGCGCGACGTCGCCGGCGGGACGACCCGCTTCGACGCGCTGCAACGTGAGCTGGGCGTCAGCCGACGGGCGCTGACCGAACGCCTCGGCGCGCTGGTCGAGCACGGCGTGTTGGAGCGCCGGCCGTACTCACGACACCCGCCGCGCTACGACTACCTGCTCACCGCGAAGGGCGAAGGGCTCCTACCGGTGCTGATCGCCCTCCAGGACTGGGGGACGAGGCATCTGATGGGTGACGGAGAGTTGACCGCGACGGCCGACGCCGGGTCTGCCGAGGCGCGCCGGGCACGCGACCTGATCGGGCGGCGGTTGCCCGAGGCCGTGCTGCCGGGTGTCGACGGTCAGCCTGTGTCGGTGGCGGCGTTGGACGCGTGGAGCGTCCTCTACCTCTTCCCCGGGGCGTACGCGCCGGGGACGCAGGGCTATCCGCCGGCCTGGTCGGAGATCCCCGGTGCCCGGGGCTGCACCCTCGAATCGACCACCTACGCGAAGCGGCACCCGGACTTCCAGGCCGCCGGGGTACGGGTGTACGGGATCAGCACGCAGCGGCCGGACCAGCTCGCCGACTTCTCCGCGTACGCCGGGCTGCCGTTTCCGCTGCTGTCCGACCAGGACGGCCGACTGGCCGCCGGGCTGTTGCTGCCGGTCTTCCGCGCCGGTGGGATGACCCGGTTCAAGCGGCTGACGCTGCTGGTCGACCCGCAGGCGGTGGTGCGAGCCGTGCAGTTCCCGGTCACCGACCCGGCCGGCTCGGTGGAGGAGATGCTCACCCTGGTCCGCGAGCACGCAGGGATCCCCGGCTGACGCGGGGCGTCGACCGGGGATCGTTGCGACCGAACCGTCAGGCGGGGAGCGTCCAGCGCTGGTTGGCGCCGGCGAAGCAGTCCCAGATCTGCAACCGGGTGCCGTCGGCGGAGCTGTTGTCGCTCGCGTCGAGGCACTTGTTCGACTGCGGGTTGCGCAGCGTGCCGTTGGACTGCGCCTGCCAGACCTGTGCGCCGCTGCCGTTGCAGTCCCAGAGTTGGACCTTCGCGCCGTTGGCGGTGGAGCCGCTGGTGATGTCGGCGCACTTGCCGAGGGCGCGCAGCGTGCTGTCGCCGGCCACGGTCCAGGTCTGCGCGTTGGTGCCGTTGCAGCCCCAGAGCTGGACGGCGGCGCCGTTGGCGGTGCTCGCCGAGGCCACGTCGACGCACTTGCCGGCGATCCCGGTGATCTGACCGGTGCGACCGGTCGGCGGCGGGGTGGTGCCGCCCATGATGGTGTCGTACATGGCGCTGAGCAGTGAGGTCGAGCCGCTGGTGTCCTGCGACAGCTCCCAGTTCATCACGCCGCCGGCGTTGGCCAGCGCCCACTGCGTCTTGCGCTTGACGGTCGGAATGCCGTTCCAGCACTGCTGGCTGCCGCCGATGGTGGCGCAGTCCCGGTTGGCGTTCGCCGGGTCGAGTCCGACCAGGTACGAGTAGTTGTAGTAGACGGGACGGCTGTAGAACGGGATGCCGAGGACGGCCTTGCTGGCCGGCAGGCCGCGGGCCTTCCACAGGTTGATGCTGTTGATCGACCAGTCGTAGTTGGCGTGCGGGCTTCCGCCGTCGTACGCCATGATGTTGAGCCAGTCGACCTGGTTGAACACGGCCGTCTGGACGCCCTGGACGCTGCCGCCTTCGCTGACCACGGCGGCGGTGAGCAGCTTGCCGCGGCTGTGCAGGGCGCTGCTGAGTTGCGTCATGAGCGCCGTGTAGTTGTTGGCCGAGGCGCCCGGGTCGGGATACTCCCAGTCCATGTCGACGCCGTCGAGGTTGTACTGGTTGACGAAGTTGACCAGGTTGTTGACGAAGTTGGTGCGGCTGGTGGCGTTGGCGGCGAGCGTCTCGAAGGCCGAGTCGTTGCCGTCGTTCCAGCCGCCGACGGCGATGGAGACCTTGACGTTGTTGGCGTGCCCCTGCGAGACCAGCGAGGAGAGCCGGGCCCCGTCCACCCCTTGCAGGGTGCCGTTGCTGTTGGGCAGGACGAAGGCGTAGTTGATGTGGGTGAGCTTGTTGTACTGAATGGTGTTGATGTTGCCGGCCCAGGAGGGCATGTAGCCGACGCTCTTGAAGTTGTTCGGCAGCACGACGGCCTGCGCGGGGGCGCTGGTGGCGGTGAGGGTGGCGCCGGCGGTGGCCAGCGCGAGCAGGCCGGCGGCGAGGGCGCGGTGCAGTGGTGAGGACATCGGGGGCCTTCCCGTGGGCGGGGGACGACACCCGCCCGCGCAGGGTGGTCGCGGGCGGGGGTGCGGGGACACAGGGACGGGTGGGCCTCGAGGCAGCCAAATCTTAAAGAGTGTTAACTGTCCGCGTCAATCAACGTCGATGGATTTTCCGACGATCGGTGCCGATATGGGGTTTGCCCAAACGACCGTTAAGCTGACGGGGTGGGAATCGACGAGCTGTATCCACCGGACCGGTTGATCGCGGCGCAGCGCGCGACGGCCGCCGCCGGCCTGGACGCCCTGCTGCTCACACCCGGCTCCGACCTGCGGTATCTGACCGGGTACGACGCCCACGCGGGGGAGCGGCTGACCTGCCTGGTGCTGCCCGCCGAGGGTGAGCCGACCCTCGTCGTGCCCCGGCTCGAACGCCCGGCCGCCGAGGCGTCCCCCGCGCCGGCGACCGGAGTGCGCATCGTCGACCACGTCGACGGCACCGACCCGTACCCCCTGGTCGTCGCCGCCCTCGACGGCCCGGTCGCGGCGGTCGGGCTCGCCGACCGGATGTGGGCCGAGCAGGTCCTCGGCCTACGCGCGGCGCTGCCCGACGCCGCGCAACGGCTCGCCGGGGAGGTGCTGCGCGAGTTGCGGATCCGCAAGTCCCCGGCAGAGGTCGCTGCGCTCGCCGAGGCCGGCGCGGCGATCGACGAGGTGCACCTGCGGATGGGCGAGTGGCTGCGCCCCGGCCGCACCGAGGCCGAGGTCGCCACCGACATCGCCGCGGCGATCCGCGCCGTCGGGCACGTCACCGTCGACTTCGTCATCGTGGCGGCCGGGCCGAACGGGGCCAGCCCGCACCACGGCACCTCGGACCGGCCGATCGGCGTCGGCGAGCCGGTGGTGGTCGACATCGGCGGCACGATGGCGTCGGGCTACCGCTCGGACTGCACCCGCACCTATGTGGCGGGCGGGTCGGCGCCGGCCGACTTCCTGGACTACTACGCGGTACTGTGCGACGCCCAGCGCGCCGCCGTCGCGGCGGTGCGGCCCGGGATCACCGGCGCGGCGGCCGACGACGCGGCCCGGGCGCCGATCGCCGGCGCCGGCTACGGTGCCGCGTTCCTGCACCGCACCGGCCACGGCATCGGTCTGGACGGGCACGAGGAGCCGTACCTGGTGGCCGGCAACGACCGACCCCTCGAGGCCGGCATGGCGTTCTCCATCGAACCGGGCATCTACCTGGCGGGCCGGCACGGCGCCCGCATCGAGGACATCGTCGTCTGCACAACGGACGGCGTGCAACGGCTCAACACCACCCCCACGGAGCTCATCGCGCTATGACTGTCGACCGGATCCTCCCCACCGACGAGGCCCACGACCTGCTGGGTCTCGCCACCGAGCTCGCCGACGGCGAGCTCGCGCCGAAGGCCGCAGCCTTCGAGGAACGCGCCGAGTTTCCCCGGGAGGTGCTGCGCACACTGGGCCGCGCCGGCCTGCTCGGCCTGCCCTACCCCGAGGAGTACGGCGGCGCGGCGCAGCCGTACGAGGTGTACCTGCAGGTGCTGGAGGTCCTGGCCAGCCGTTGGCTCGCGGTCGCCGAGGCGGTCAGCGTGCACACCCTGTCCTGCTACCCGGTGGCGGCGTTCGGCAGCGACGAGCAGCGCAAGCTGCTGCCGGACATGCTCGGTGGCGAGTTGCTGGGCGCGTACTGCCTCTCCGAGCCTCAGGGTGGCTCGGACGCGGCGGCCCTGACCACCCGGGCGGATCGCGACGGCGACGCGTACCTGGTCTCCGGCACCAAGGCGTGGATCACCCACGCCCGCACGGCCGATTTCTACAACGTCTTCTGCCGCACCGGCGGACCCGGTCCGAAGGGGATCTCCTGCCTGCTCGCCGACGCGGGCACGGCCGGCATCACCCCGCAGGCGGCCGAGCGGACGATGGGGCTGCGCGCCTCACCGGTGGCGCAGATCGCCTTCGACGAGGCGCGGGTGCCGGCCGACCGGTTGATCGGCGGCGAGGGGATGGGCTTCACCATCGCGATGTCCGCGCTGGACTCCGGCCGGCTGGGCATCGCGGCGTGCGCGGTCGGGCTGGCCCAGGCCGCCCTGGACTACGCGGTCTCCTACGCCCGGGAGCGCCAGCAGTTCGGGCGCTCCATCATCGACTTCCAGGGGCTGGGCTTCATGCTCGCCGACGCGGCCACCCAGATCTCCGCCGCCCGCGCGCTGACCCTGGCGGCGGCCCGGCTGCGCGACGCCGGCCGCCCGTACTGGATCGAGGCGGCCAAGGCGAAGCTGTTCGCCACCGACATGGCAATGCGGGTGACCACCGACGCGGTGCAGGTGCTCGGCGGCGCGGGTTACGTGGCCGACCACCCGGTGGAGCGGTACATGCGTGAGGCGAAGGTGTTGCAGATCGTGGAGGGCACCAACCAGATCCAACGGATGGTGATCTCCCGGGCCCTCGCCAAGGGCTGACGGCGGTACGTGGTGGTGGGGCTGCGGTGGGTGCGTCACGGCCCACCGCGGTCCGCCACTCGGGTACCTCGTCGCCGTGGAACGGATTTCCCGGTAGGTTGCACGCCGTGGAGGAGATCGACCGCGCTATCGTCGCCGCGCTGACCGCCGACGGCCGTCTGTCGTACACCGACCTGGCCGAGCGGGTGGGGCTGTCGGTGTCCGCCGTGCACCAGCGGGTCCGTCGGCTGGAGCAGCGCGGGGTGATCAAGGGGTACGCCGCCCGGGTGTCGTTCGAGGCGCTGGACCTGCCGCTGACCGCTTTCGTGGCGATCCGCCCGTTCGATCCGTCGCAGCCGGACGACGCCCCGGAACGGCTGGCCCACCTGCCGGAGATCGACTCCTGCTATTCGGTGGCGGGGGAGGACTTCTACCTGCTGCTGGTGCGGGTGGCCAGCCCCGCCGACCTGGAGCGGGTGCTCCAGGAGATCCGCACCTCGGCGAACGTCACGACCCGGACGACAGTGGTGTTGTCCACGCCGTACGAGAACCGGCCGCCGAAGATCAGCTCTGCGGCACCGAGTCGGTCGCGGTCCCGGGTGCCGGAGGAGCCGGCTGGTTCCACCGCAGGATGACCTGCCGGCCGTGTTCGTGACCGAGCGCGCTGACCGTGGCGGTCTCCAGGCGTAGCCGCCCGCCGGCGGACGGGGGCAGGCCGATCCAGCGGGCACCGAGCACCCGCAGGCTGTGCGCGTGCCCGACCAGCGCGACGGTGCCTCGGTCGAGCAGCGGGGTGACGCGGGCCAGCACCCGGTCGAGCCGCTCGCCCACCTGCGCGGGGGACTCCCCGCCGGGGCAGCCGTCGGTCCAGATGTTCCAGTGCGGATCGTCGTCGTGGATGTCGACGGTGGTACGGCCCTCGTACTCGCCGTAGTTCCACTCGCTGAGGTCCTCGTCGACGGCGTCGACGGTGAGCCCGGCCAGCTGCGCGGTGCGCAGCGCCCGGGAGCGGGGACTGCTCAGCACGGTGACGAAGCGCCGGCCGGCCAGGAACGCGGCCAGGGTGCGGGCCTGTCGCTCGCCGTCGGGGGTCAGCTCCAGGTCGGTGTACGAGGTGTGCCGCAGGCTGGCGCTCCAGGTGGTCTCGCCGTGTCGGATCAGCAGGAGCTCTCCCATGCCGTCAGTTAACCATCGTGGGGCGTCACCGACAGGCGACCCTTTCACTACCTATCTTCCTAGGATGCCTTAGGGAGTGTGCTGACCGGCACCGCCGGTTTCGGCACCCGGAGACCGGGCAAGCAAGCCGGGACAACCGCCAGACCGAGGAGGCGCGATGAGCTTCACCGAGAAGGCAAAGAACAAGGTTGAGCAGATGGCCGGCGCCGCGAGGGAGCGCGTCGGCGACATGACCGACAACGAGCGGATGCGTGGCGAGGGCGCCAGCCAGGAGAGCGACGCGCGCGCCAAGCAAGCCGGTCAGAACGTCAAGGACGCTGGTCGCAACATGAAGGACTCCTTCACGAAGTGACCTGAGCAGTCCAGGGGTCCCCGGGCGCACCGTCGCCCGGGGACCCGTCGTGCTTCGTTCCCTGGTGCTGGCGGCGTTGGCCCCTTTTTCCTGCTCGGGGGCGAGGTGCGTCCGCCGGCGTTCGAGACGGTACGCGCGGGACAGTGAGGCGCTTTCGCGTCTGCGATGATCTGCGACGTGATCCGACCCCGCCTTCGCCCATTGTGGTGTGGCGTACTGGTTGCGGCCGCCGTTGTCGGCAGTGTCGCGTGCACGGCGTCCCGGGTGCCACCGCCGGAGGGTCCGGTCTTCGTCGGCTCGTCCGCCTCTGCGACCGCGCCGCCGGCCAGCGCATCGCAGGCGGTTCCGACGCCAACGGCTCCCGCCACCCCACAGAGTGTTCCGACGCCGACGGTTCCGCCTGTTCCGGCTTTCCCGGGGGCGACGCGGGTGGGGACCAGGGCGCCGGTGGTGGATCACGGGCCGCGCACCGGTGCCAGGGTCGCGCTGACCTTCGACGCGGACATGACCGACGGGATGTTGGCCAGCCTGCGGGCCGGCCGGGTGAAGTCGTACGCGAACCTGCGCATCATCGACCTGCTGGAGCGGGAGCAGGTGCCGGCGACCTTCTTCCTGACCGGCAAGTGGGTCAAGCGGTATCCGGACGTGACCCGGCGGATCGCCGGCAACCCGCGCTTCGAGTTGGCCAACCACACCTACGGGCACGCGGCGTTCACCGCCGACTGTTACGACCTGCCCCGGCTGCCGGTCAACGAGCTGGCCGGCGATGTGGCGAAGACGTTCGAGGTGATCGCGCCGTACGGGGGTCGGCAGACCCGGTACTTCCGGTTTCCCGGGTTGTGCCACGATGCGGCGGCGTTGGACGCGTTGGCACCTTTGGGTGTGACGGTGGTCGACGGGGACGTGGTCAGCGGCGATCCATTCGCGACGGCGTGGAAGCCGTTGGTACGGGCGGTGTTGGACCACGTTCGCCCCGGCTCAGTCGTGATCATGCATGTGACCGAGGCGAACGCGGCGATGACCGATGAGGCGTTGCCGCACATCCTGGCCGGGCTGCGTGAGCGGGGGCTGGTGGCGGCGCCGTTGTCCGAGGTGCTGGCCGGCGGCTGAGGCGACCGAGGCAGCCAGGGGCATCACGCTCGTTCCGCGTCGACCCGTGCACTCTCGTCGTCGCGGCGGGTGGACCGCCGGGCGTCGGTCACCAACATCAGCAGTGGTGGACGCTCGTCGGCGGTGCGTGGTGTTCCCGGGTTGAGGATTCCGCTGGGGGAGCGCCGTGGGTGGTTGTCGGCTGTGCCGGCAGCTGCTGGGGCCGAGCGTTGCGAGGTGGGTTTCGAGGGCTGTCACGGTTGGGGCCCCACCGGACATGGAGTGGATGTGAGCTCCGGCATTGAGTACTACGAGGACCGCTTCCGGCGCGTCTATCTTGAGCACTTCGAGCCGTTGTTGGCGTACGCGCTGCGGCGCGTCGCGCATCCCGAGGACGGGGCCGACGTCGTCGCGGAGACCTTCCTGGTGGCCTGGCGGCGCAGGCATGACATTCCGGCCGACGGTGAAGCTCGGCTCTGGCTGTACGGGGTGGCCCGGCGGGTGCTGGCCAATCATCACCGGGGTGGGGTTCGCCGGCAGCGGCTGGGTGAGCGATTACGTGAGCAGATCGCCGTCGTGGTGGCCGCTGATCCGGGCAGTGAGGTGCCTGAGCGGCTCGCTGTCCGGGCGGCGTTGGCGGGTCTGGGTGAGCTGGACCGCGAGGTGTTGATGCTGACCGTGTGGGAGGGCTTGCAGCCGCGCGAGGTGGCCGCGGTTCTCGGGGTCGGTCCCACCGTGGTGCGGACACGGCTCTCGCGGGCGCGGGCCAGGCTGCGCGAACTGGTCGGTGACGACCTCGGACCGCCTGGACATGTACTCGACGTGCTGACCGCAGCCACCCGGAAGGAGCAGAGATGACCGAGGAACACCTTGACCGGCTGGTTCGAGAGGCCGACCCCGCTCGGCTGGACCTCGTCGGACAGCTCGATGGGGTGAAGCAGACCCTCCTGGGGGAGATCATGGCCGAGTCGACGCTCGGTCGGTTCGTGGAATCACCCCGTCGGCAACCGAGAGCGCGTCGCTTCGCTGGTGTGGCGGTGGCGGCCGTGGTGCTCGCCAGCGTTTTGGTCGTCTCTGTTCTGCCGCGCGAGCCCGAAGAGGTCGGGGAGGTGGCTTCCGCTCCCAGCGCCGGTGCTCCGGTGGTCTACTCGCCGGTGGCGATGCGGGCCGCGGAGAAGAATCCGCGGCTGCTGATCAACCGGCCTGGCTGGAAGGCGACCAACGTGTCCGGGTTCACCCAGGAGGCGGGCACCATCATGTTCCGCAACGGTGGACGCGAGTTGGAGTTCGACTGGTATCCGGCTGACGGTTACGCCGACCGTTACGCTGACCGGCTCACCGTCAGTCGTCCGAAGGCTGTGCAGGTCGACGGCTGGCCGGGTGACCAGTTCGAGTACTCCGCCAGCGACTTCGAGGTGTTGCTCCGTCCCCGTGACGGGGTCTTCGTCGAGTTGCGTACCGGGGGTGACTGGTCCCGGAAGGACTTCGCCCGGGTCCTGGCGAACGTCGTCCGGGTGGATGCGCGTACGTGGTTGGGCGCGCTTCCGCCGGAGATCGTCACTCCCGAGCGGGCGCTGGCGCGGGCGGCCGAGGTGCTCGTGGACGTGCCGCTGCCGCCGGGCTTCGACGTCGCGGCGCTGGTTGACGTCGGCATCAACGATCGCTATCAGTTCGGCGCCGCTGTGACGTCCCGGGTGGGTTGCGGGTGGATCGCGGAGTGGCAGCGGGCGAGGGCGAGTGGGAATGAGGCTGGGGTGCGGCGGGCCGTCGAGGCGCTGCGGAGCAGCCACGGGTGGCGGGTGCTGCGGGACATGGACAAGGCTGGCGACTGGCCGGAGGTGTTCTGGGAGTACGCCGACGAGATCGCGGCCGGGAAGCTGCGGGCCGGTTATTCGCAGGGTCTGGGCTGCGCCTGACCACGGAGTGCGCGACACCCCCGGGAGCTGGGCTTCCCGGGGGTGTCGTCGTCGGTGGGTCAGTCGTTGCGGTGGTCGTGCCACCACTGCTGGCCGTCGGCGGGCAGGGTGTCGATCGGGTCGTAGTAGGCGTAGCGCTTGTTGAGCGCCTCCAGGTCGGCGGATTCGATGGAGGTGCGGTAGTTCTTGGTCCAGTAGGAGATGCCGCGCTCACGGTCGTAGTCGGTGAGCATGTGCACCCAGCGCTTACCGACGAAGGGGACGTCGCAGACGATGCGGGGGGTGGCGTAGCCGGGGAGGTAGCCCATGATGTCGTGCTGGAGTTGCTGGGCGTGCCAGACCGGGACCCGCCAGTGTTCGGCGTTGGGGATCATGTCGCACATGTAGAAGTAGTACGGCAGGATCCCGGCTTCGCCCTGGAGGGCGAAGCAGAGGTCGAGCAGTTCCGGGGTGGTGGCGTTGACGCCGCGCATGAGGACGCCCTGGTTGCGGACGTCGCGGACGCCGACGTCGAGGGCGGTCTGGGCGGCCTTGGCGACCAGTGGGGTGAGGGACTGGGCGTGGTTGACGTGGGTGTGGATGGCGAGGTTGACGCCGCGGCGGGCGGCGGTGCGGGCCACCCGCTCCAGGCCCTCGACGACGTCGGGCTGCAGCCAGTGTTGGGGCAGGCCCATGAGGGCCTTGGTGGCGAGCCGGATGTCGCGGACCGTCTCCAGTTCCAGCAGGCGCATGAGGTACGACTCGAGGTTGCGCCAGGGGACGTTGGCCACGTCGCCGCCGGAGACGACCACGTCGCGTACGCCGGGGTGGGCCTTGAGGTAGGCGATGTGGGCGTCGTAGCGGTCGACGGGCTTGAGGGTGAGTTTGAGTTTGTCGACGGCGGGGGTGGAGTTGCCGACGAGGTCCATGCGGGTGCAGTGCCCGCAGTACTGGGGGCAGGTGGAGAGCAGCTCGGCGAGGACCTTGGTGGGGTAGCGGTGGGTGAGCCCTTCGGCGACCCACATGTCGTGCTCGTGGAGGCTGTCGCGGCTGGCGTAGGGGTGTGAGGGCCAGTCGGTGCGTCGGTCGGAGGCGACCGGGATCATGTAGCGGCGGATGGGGTCGGCGAGCAGCGCCTCGGTGGTGAGGGTCGCGAACGGCACCATCGTGTTGATCATTTGTGGTGGCACCAGCATGGACATGGTGGCCAGGGCCAACTGGTCGGCCTCGAGGTCGGCGTAGAAGGTCTCGTCGATCAGGTCGCCGAAGACGGCGCGGAGCTGCTTGATGTTCTTGACGCAGTTGACGCGCTGCCACTGGGCGGATTCCCACTGGTCGCGGGTGACGTGGCGCCAGCCGGGGAAACGGGTCCAGTCGGGTTCGACCAGGGGGCGGCGGTGGTACTCGTAGGGCTGCCCGGCGGTCGGTGTGGCGGCCGGGACGTGACGGGGGTGCGGGATGGTCTGGGTCACGGCCCCTCCTCGGTGTTGCGGCTGATCATCGAAGCCCGAAGGCTACTGGAAAATATTCGGTACAGAAACTAGTCTGCCGTAAGTTTTCCCGTTACGCGAGCCTTGACCGGGGCTTCGGACGGCTGGCAGGGGGAGGTTGGCGTGACGTCACCGGTGGGACTGCACCGCGTCGTGCAACCGGCGGGAGTGCTGCCGCAGGCGGCCTGGCGCCTGGACACGTCGGCGGCGATCGCGCCGAACGAGGTGCGGATCCGGGTGCAGCGGCTCAACCTGGACGCGGCGAGCTTCCGGCAGTTGTCGGAGAAGCACGGCGGGGACGGTGACGCGGTCCGCGCCGAGGTGCTGGAGATCATCGCGACCCGGGGGAAGATGCAGAACCCGGTGACCGGGTCGGGCGGGATGCTGATCGGCACGGTCGAGGAGGCCGGTCGGCGGTCCCCGCTGGGGCTCAGGGCGGGGGAGCGGGTCGCCACCCTGGTGTCGTTGACGTTGACGCCCCTGGTGATCACCGATGGGTTGGCCCGCTGGGACGGGCGCAGCGAGCAGGTGCCCTGTGACGGCTGGGCGATCCTGTTCGCGCGCTCCATCGCCGCGGTGCTGCCCGACGACGAGGACCCGCAGTTGTCCCTCGCCGTGCTGGACGTGTGCGGGGCGCCCGCGCTGACCGCCCGGGTGGTGTCGCGCTACGTCGAGGATCGTCGGCGTACCGGTGATCCGACGCCGGTGCGGGTCGCGGTGATCGGTGGGGCGGGTAAGAGCGGGTCGTTGTCTCTCGCGGCGGCGCGACGGGCGGGCGCCGCCCGTACCGTCGGGGTGGTGCCGGTGGCGGCGGAGCGCGACGCGCTGACGGCCGCCGGTCTGGCTTCGGTGGTGGCGTTGGCCGACGCGCGCGACCCGGTGGGGTTGTCCACGGCGGTGACCACCGCGCTGGGGGTGCCGGCGGACGTGACGGTGGTCTGCGTGGACGTGCCGGGCTGTGAGCACGGGGCGGTGCTGGCCACCGCGGACGGCGGCACGGTGATCTTTTTCTCGATGGCGACGAGCTTCTCCGCGGCCGCGTTGGGCGCGGAGGGGTTGGCGGCGGACGTGACGATGCTGGTGGGCAACGGGTACGTGCCGGGGCACGCGGAGTTGGCGCTGGGGCTGCTGCGGGCCGAGCCGGGGGTGCGTCAGCTGTTCGCGGCGCGGGTCGCGGCAGACTGAGGTCATGACGAACCCCTCGACGTTGTATCGCGGCGGCGTGCTGCACTGCCCCGCCGACCCGAGCGCCACCGCGCTGCTGGTGTCCGGTGGGCGGATTGCCTGGTTGGGGACCGACGGTGACGCGCCGCCGGCCGACCGGGTGGTGGACCTGGGCGGGGCGTTGGTGACGCCGGCGTTCGTCGACGCGCATGTGCACGCCACCGACACCGGGTTGGCGTTGTCCGGGTTGTCGTTGTCCGGGGTGCGCTCGGCGGGGCAGCTGCTCGACGCGGTGGCGGGGTTCGCGGCGGGTCTGCCGGCGGACGCGGTGGTGCTCGGGCACGGCTGGGACGAGTCGGGTTGGTCGGATCCGACGTTGCCGGACGCCGCGGCGCTGGACCGGGCGGCCGGTGGCCGGCGGGTGTACCTGTCGCAGGCGTCGATCCATTCGGCGTTGGTGTCGTCGGCGTTGCTGGCGGCGTGCCCGCAGGCGGCGCTGGCGGCCGGGTACGACGCGTCGGGCTGGTTGCGGCGTGACGCGCACCACGTGGTGCGGGCGGCCGCGCAGGCGTCGGTGAGTCGGGCGCAGCGGGTCGCGGCGCAGCGGGTGGCCCTGGCCCACGCGGCGTCGTTGGGGATCGCGGCGGTGCACGAGTGTGGTGGCCCGGAGATCTCCGACGAGGAGGACTTCACCGGTCTGCTGGGCATCTCCGGCGCGGGGTTGCCGGAGGTGTACGGGTACTGGGGTGAGTTGGGTGGTGCGGCGCGGGCCCGGGAGCTGGGCGCGGTCGGCGCCGGTGGGGACCTGTTCGCCGACGGGGCGTTGGGCTCGCGCACGGCGCACGTGTCGCAGCCGTACGGGGACGGCGACGGCTGCGGGCACGGGTACCTGTCGGTCGAGCAGGTGCGCGATCACCTGCTGGACTGCGCGGCGCACGGCATGCAGGGCGGGTTCCACGCCATCGGTGACGCGGCGATCGGCACCGTCCTCGACGGGTTCGCGGCGGCGGCGCGGACGGTGGGGGTGGAGCGGTTGCGGGCGGCCCGGCACCGCATCGAACACGCGGAGATCATGAGCAAGGCGTTGATCGCGCGGTTCGTGGAGTACGGGGTGGTGGCGAGCATGCAGCCGGCGTTCGACCGGTTGTGGGGTGGCGCGGGCCGGATGTACGAGACGCGGTTGGGGTTGGACCGGTCGTTGGAGTCGAACCCGATGGGTGCGATGCACTCGGTGGGGGTGGCGTTGGCGTTCGGGTCGGACTCGCCGGTGACGCCGCTGGACCCGTGGGGCTCGGTGCGGGCGGCGGTGGCGCACCACAACCCGGCGCAGCGGATGAGTGTGCGTTCGGCGTTCGCGGCGCACACCCGGGGCGGATGGCGGGCGGTGCACCTGGACGTCGAAGGGGTCCTGGCGTTGGGTGCGCCGGCGACGTTCGCGGTGTGGTCAACGCCGGCGGGGGTGGAGCGGGGTCTGCCGGTGTTGCAGGCCGAGGACCCGGAGGCGCGGGGTCCGGACGACCCGACGCCGCTGCCGGTGTGCCGGCGCCTGGTGCTGCGCGGTGAGGTCATCTACGAGGAAGGGTCATCATGACCGGGAAGCTTGATCTTGATCCGGTGCTGGTGGCGCGGGCGCGGGAGTTGGCGCGTCGGGCCGGGCAGCCGGTGGTGGACCTGGCACGCAGCCACACCACGGTGTCGGTGGAGCGGGCAGTGCTGCGGTTGGCCGGGGTGACCGGTGCCGACCCGGACGGCATTCCGTGGGTGAACCGGCTCGTCGACGCGGTCGCCGCGGACGTGGGGTTGGGCCACGGGGTCGCGGTGCCGGTGTTCGACGCCCTGGTCCGTGAGGGCAGCACAGACGTGACGTTGCTGGCGCAGAAGGCCGCGGCCGGGTCGGTGCGGTTCACCCAGCCCACCGGGCGGGCGGCCACGGCGGCCCGGTCGGCGGCGCGCAAGGCCGTCGGCGCGGGCATTCGGCGCATCGACCGGCGGCGCGCCGAGCGGGACCGGCTGGTGAAGCGCCACGGTGACCCGGCGCAGCGGCCGTGGATCTACCTGATCGTCGCCACCGGCGACATCTACGAGGACATTCCGCAGGCGCAGGCGGCGGCGCGCGCCGGCGCGGACGTGATCGCGGTGATCCGCTCCACCGGGCAGTCGTTGCTGGACTACGTGCCCGAGGGCGCGACCCGGGAGGGGTTCGCCGGCACGTACGCCACCCAGGAGAACTTCCGGCTGATGCGCGCGGCGTTGGACGAGTCGTCGAAGGAGGTGGGCCGCTACGTGCGGTTGACCAACTACGCCTCCGGGTTGTGCATGCCGGAGATGGCGACCCTGGCCGGGTTGGAACGCCTCGACATGATGTTGAACGACTCGATGTACGGGATCCTGTTCCGCGACATCAACCCGGTGCGCACCTTCGTCGACCAGCGGTTCTCCCGGCAGGTGCACGCCCGCGCGGGGATCATCATCAACACCGGTGAGGACAACTACCTGACCACGGCCGACGCGGTCGACGAGGCGCACACGGTGACCGTGTCGCAGCTGCTCAACGAGTTCTTCGCGCACGAGGCGGGGTTGGCGGACTGGCAGTTGGGGTTGGGGCACGCGTTCGAGATCAACCCGGAGGTGCCGGAGTCGTTCCGGTTGGAGTTGGCGCACGCGTTGCTGGCCCGGGAGTTGTTCCCCGACGCGCCGTTGAAGTGGATGCCGCCGACGAAGCACATGACCGGTGACGTGTTCCGGGGCAACCTGCTCGACGGGTTCTTCAACCTGGCCGGCGCGCTGACCGGTCAGGGCATCCTGCTGGTGGGGATGATGACCGAGGCGGTGGTGACGCCGTGGTTGTCCGACCGGGACATCGCCCTGCAGAACGTGCGCTACGTCCTCGGCGCGGCCGGTGGGCTGCACGAGGACTTCGTGCCGGCGCCGGGCGGGTTCATCCGCCGCCGCGCCAACCAGGTCCTCGGTGAGGCACTGGACCTGTTGGAACGCATCGGGGAGCAGACGCTGCTGACGGCGATCGCCGAGGGCACCTTCGGGATCATGAAGCGGCCCGCGGACCGCGGCAAGGGCCTCGACGGGGTCGCCGCGCACGAGGCCGACTACTGCAACCCGGCCACCGACATTCTGGAGGCGGCGGCATGAGCGAGCACAGCGGCCAGCACGCCAGCGTGCCGACCGGCAAGGCGATCGTGCGCCCGTACGGGGACACCACCGGTGACGGCATGGTGCAGGTGTCGTTCACCCTGCCGGTGACCCACGACAAGCGCGCCGAGGGCGCGGCGGTGCAGTTGGCCAACAAGATGGGCATCGACCCGGCGATGGTGGTGCACGCCAAGCCGATGGGCGACGGGTTCACGTTCTTCGTCGTCTACGGGCGGGTCAACCACCTGGTCGACCTCAACGCCGTGCAGGTGGTGGAACGTGACTTCGCGCTGCTGTCGGCGAAGGACGTCAACACGGTGATCAAGCAGCGGTTGCGGCGCAAACTGTCAGTGGTCGGGGCGTGCATCGGCACCGACGCGCACACCGTGGGCATCGACGCGATCCTCAACGTCAAGGGCATCGCGGGAGAGAAGGGCCTGGAGTACTACCGGGAGTTGAAGGTCACCAACATGGGCGCGCAGGTCAGCGTGCCGGAGCTGGTGGAGACCGCCCGGGCGGAGAAGGCCGACGCGGTGCTCGTGTCGCAGGTGGTCACCCAACGCGACGCGCACCTGCACAACACCCGGGAGATGTCGGCGGCGTTCCGGGAGGCGATGCCGGCGGGGCGGCGACCGCTGCTGATCGTCGGTGGTCCCCGCTTCGACGAGACGATGACCGACGAGTTGGGCGTGGACCGGATCTTCGGTCGGGGCACCACGCCCGGCGAGGTGGCCAGCTACCTCGTGCACGCCCTGATCACGCAACGGAAGGCGATGGCATGACCGACGCACGGCTCGGGTTGACGGTGACGCACCGGCGGTATGTGCCCTACTCGCACGCCCACTACGCCGGCAACCTCGTCGACGGGGCGTACGCCCTCGGGTTGTTCGGCGACGTCGCCACTGAGGTGTGCATCCGCACCGACGGCGACGAGGGCCTGTTCGCCGGGTACGCCGACGTGCGCTTCCACGCCCCCGTCCACGCCGGGGACGTGGTCGAGGTCACCGCGCGGGTGTCGCGGGTGGGCACCCGCAGCCGCACCCTGGAGTTGAGCTGCGCGGTGGTGTGCCGGGGTCGCCCGGACCGCTCCGCGTCCGCCGCCGAGGTCCTCGACCCGCCGATCGTGGCGGTCACCGCGACCGGCACCGTGGTCGTCCCCGCCGCCAGAGTGAGTCGCGAGGAGTGAGCCGGGGTTGCGAGCCCCGCAGTCGCGAACAGGGGAGGTCTGTGACCCTGGCGGTCTGCGCCGACGTCGGCTCCACGTACACGAAGGTGGCGGTGGTGGACCTGGCCGCCGGTGTCCTGGCCGGCGCGGCGTCGGCCCCCACCACCGTGGGCACCGACGTGCTGCACGGCCTCGACGCCGCGGTCGCGGCGGCCACCGCCGGGCTCGGCGTCCGCGACGTTCCCTGGTACGTGTGCTCGTCGGCCGGTGGTGGGCTGCGGCTGGCCGTGATCGGCTACGAGCCGCTGGTCACCGCGCAGGCCGGCCGGCGGGTCGGGTTGTCCGCGGGCGCGCACGTGGTGCACGTCGCGGCCGGGCGGCTCGGCGCCGCCGACCTGACGGCGTTGCGGGCGGCCCGCCCGGACGTGGTGCTGCTCGTGGGCGGCACCGACGGCGGCGAGGCCGACACGATCACCCACAACGCCACCCGCCTGGCCCGGGCCCGGTGGCGCCGACCCGTGGTGTACGCGGGCAACGCCGACGTACGCGAGCAGTTGACCGGGCTGCTGCGGGACGCGGGGGTGCCGGTCACCGACGCCGACAACGTCCTGCCGCGCATCGGCGTGCTCGCCCCGGCGTCGGCGCGGGCGGCGATCCGGGCGGTGTTCCTGCGCCACGTCATCGGCGGTAAACGACTGTCGCGGGGTGCCCGGTTCGCGCGGTTGGTGCGGGCGGCCACCCCCGACGCGGTGCTCACCGGTGTGGAGGTGCTCGCCGACACCCTCGGCGGCGACCTGGCCGTGGTCGACGTGGGTGGGGCCACCACCGACGTGTACTCGGTGCTCACGCCCGACGAGCGGGCCACCGGGCCGGGCCGGGAGGTCGCCGGCAGCCTGTGGCGGGCCCGCACCGTGGAGGGCGATCTGGGCATGCGGTGGAGCGCCCCCGGGGTCGTGCGGGCCGCCGTGGAGGAGCGGCTGCTCGCCGCCGACGAAGCCGACGACCTGGCCGCCGCGGCGGCGCGACGAGCGGCCGACCCGGCGTTCCTGGCCGTCGACGACGTCGAGCGGACCGTGGACCGGCGTATCGCCACCCTCGCCGCCACGGTGGCACTGCGCCGGCACGCCCGGGGCGCCGCCACCGGTGAGCGGGCCGGGCGGGACCTGCGCGACGTGCGGATGCTGGTGGGCTCCGGTGGGGTGCTGCGGCACTCGCCGGCCGACGTTTCCGGGCAGGTGCTGACGGCGGTCCTGGCCGATCACGCCGGCGGGTGGGCGCTGCCGCGCGCCGCCGCGGCGGTGGTCGACGCCGACTACGTGTTGGCCGCCGGAGGGCTGCTCGCCGAGGAGCACCGGGCGGCCGCGCAGTCGCTGCTGCGTCAGCATCTGCGTACGCATTGAGACTCGCCGACCCGACACGCCGTGTCGCAACACACGACAGGCCGGCTGCGGGTTGACAACCGACGGGGGTCGGCACGTACCGTCTTTGAGTCCTACCACGGGAAGCGGCTGTTGTTCGCTTCGTCCCTTCGTCCGCTGGCCGAGCGACATGTTTGAGCGTCATCGTCGCGGCGGCCAGGTCCAGCGGGCGGGGGTCGGCGGGGCGGCGCGAACCGGCCGCGGTTACCGGTGTACGGGCAGGGTGAGGTGCACGGCCAGTAGACAACGGCCCGGCGGGGGCAGCCAGTCCACGTCCGGTCGGTCCGAAGGTCGTCGTGCCCCATCCTCGCCACACCGGCCGGGAAGGGCCTGGGAGCATCGGGGCGCGGCGCGAGCCGCGCCCCGATTTCATGTCCCCCGACGCGTTGACCCGCGCCAGGGCCGCTTCCCGTGATCAGGTGACGAAAAGTAGGTCCAACAGCCTTCCTCGACCTGTTTTTCATCACCTGATCACCGGGTCCCTCCGATCACCGCCGGCGGCCCGACGCGGCAGCCAGGACCGTCAGCCAGGTAGCCTTCGCCGGGTGATCGAGGTGAAGCTGCGGTGACAATGCTGGACCGGGATGACCCCCACACCCCCACGGTGATCAACACGCCGGTCGTCGCGGGTCGCCCCCTACCGCTACGGGTCGCGGTTCCCCTGGCGATCGCCGCCGGGCTGGCCCTGCTGGTGGCGTTCCCCCCGTACGGGGTGTGGCCGCTCGCCCCCGTCGGGGTGGCGTTGCTGGCCGCCGCCGCGCACCGGCGACGGTTGCGCGCCGGCGCCGGCCTGGGCTTCCTGACCGGGGTGGCGTTCTTCGCCCCACTGCTGGCCTGGACGAACCTGCACACCGGCTCCCTGCCGTGGGTGCTGCTGTCGCTGTTGCAGGCCGGCTACCTGGCGCTGCTGGGCGCGGCCACCGCCTGGGTGTCGCCGCTGGTCGACCGCGCCCGCTGGGCGTGGCCGGCGCTGACCGGGCTGCTCTGGGTCGGGCAGGAGGCGCTGCGCGACCGCACCCCGTTCGGCGGGTTCCCGTGGGGGCGGTTGGCGTTCAGCCAGGACACCTCGCCGCTGCTGCGCCTGGCCGCGTTGGGCGGCGCCCCGCTGGTGACCTTCGCGGTGGCGCTCGTCGGCGGGTTGCTGGTCACCGCCGTCTGGCACCTCTGGGCCGCCCGGCGTCCCACCGCGCTCATCCACCCCACCGACACCGACACGACCGGAGAGGCGCCAGCCGACCCCGCGGCTGACGCGGTGGCCACTACACCGGGCGACGGCCCGCAGGACGCTGACGGCCCGCTGGACGGCCCGCCACGCGCCGAGGGTGCGCCGGCGCGGCGGTGGACGCCTGTGGTCGTACCGGCCGTCGTGGCCGTCGCGCTGACCGCCGGGAGTCTGCTGGTGCCGGTCGCCACCGCCGGGTCCGGTGACACCGTCACCGTGGCGATCGTGCAGGGCAACGTGCCCCGGCTGGGCCTGGACTTCAACGCCCAACGGCAGGCGGTGCTCAACAACCACGTCGACGCCACCATCGAACTTGCCGAGCGGGTCGCCGCCGGGCAACAGCGGCGACCGGACCTGGTGGTGTGGCCGGAGAACTCCAGCGACATCGACCCGCTGCGCAACCCCACCGCCGGTGCGCGCATCTCTCAGGCCGCCGACACCATCGGGGCGCCGATCCTGGTCGGCGCGGTGCTGCTGGGCCCCGACGCCGGGCAGGTCCGCAACGCGGGCATCCTGTGGCGTCCCGGCACCGGCGCGGACCTCGAGCAGCTGTACACGAAACGCCACCCGGTGCCGTTCGCCGAGTACGTGCCGCTGCGCGACGTGGCCCGGATGGTCAGCAAGAAGGTCGACCTGATCCGCAACGACTTCGTGCCCGGAAGCACCCCGGGCGTGGTACGCGCCGGGCCTACCGTGCTCGGCGACGTGATCTGCTTCGAGGTCGCCTACGACGAGGTCGTCCGCGACACGGTCACCGGTGGCGCGCAACTGCTGGTGGTGCAGACCAACAACGCCACCTTCAACGAGGCGGAGGCCCGCCAGCAGATGGCCATGGTGCGGCTACGGGCGGTGGAGCACGGACGGCCGGCGTTGATGGCCTCCACGGTCGGGGTGTCCGGGTTCGTCGCACCCGACGGGCGGGTAAGCGATGCCACCGGGTTCAACACCCGGGAGGTCGTGGTGCGGCAGTTGCGGCTCGACGACGGACGCACCCTCGCCACCCGCCTCGGCTGGTGGCCCGAGGTGGCGCTCGCCGCGCTGGCCGCGGCGGCCCTGGTCGGCGCGGCGGTGCTGCGCCGGCGGCAGCGGGTCAGGCCCGGATAGCAACAGCCGGTACGCCGGCGGGAGCGGAGGAACCGTGATCCAGGCGACCGATACGATCCGACGCGCGGACGAGGTGCCCGGGGTGGGCCGGGTGCTGGTGGTGATCCCCACCTACAACGAGGCCGACAACATCGCCGTGATCGTGGGCCGGGTCCGGCGAGCCGCCCCGGCGGTGCAGATCCTCATCGCCGACGACAACAGCCCCGACGGCACCGGCGCGATCGCCGACGCCCTCGCCGACGGCGACGCGCACGTGCAGGTGCTGCACCGCCAGGGCAAACAGGGCCTCGGCGCGGCGTACCTGGCCGGGTTCGGGTGGGCGCGCGAGCGTGGCTACCAGGCGGTCGTGGAGATGGACGCGGACGGCTCGCACGCCCCGGAGGACCTGCCGGCGTTGCTGGACGCCGCCCGCGACGCCGACGTGGTCATCGGCTCCCGGTGGACCAGGGGTGCGCGGGTGCTCAACTGGCCGCTGCGGAGGCTGTTGCTGTCGCGCGGCGGCAACCTGTACGCGCGCCTGGCGCTGGGCATGCCCGTGTCGGACGCCACCGGCGGTTACCGGGTGTACCGGATCAGCGCGTTGGACGCCATCGACCTGGAGTCGGTGACCTCGCAGGGGTACTCGTTCCAGGTGGAGCTGTCGCGGCTGGCGCACCGGGCCGGGGTGCGGATCGTGGAGGTGCCGATCACCTTCGCCGAGCGGGAGCGCGGTGACAGCAAGATGAGCCCGAAGATCGTGGTCGAGGCGCTGTGGCGGATCACGGCCTGGGGGGTGCGCGACCGGCGCCAGGCGGTGCGCCGGGGCCTGCACGGCACCGCCACCGGCCAGGTGCGGTGGCCGTGAGCGGGTCAGGCACGGTGGCCGTGAGCGCGGCCGTGTCATGCTGGATGAGCGGAACACGTCCGTGGGTGTCCGCAGGAATGGCGATGAGGTGAGATGCGCCGAGGACTGAGGTTCGTACCGTTGGCCCTGTTGCTGGCGGTGGTACTGGAGCTGGCGGTGTTCGTCGGCGTGGGGCGGGCGCTGGGGTTCGGCGTGGCGGTGTTGCTGGTGTTCGCCGCGTCCCTGCTGGGGTTGGTGCTGCTGCGCCGCGAGGGGATGCGCGCCTGGCGTGGTTTCCGCTCTGCGGCGGCGGCCGGGCAGCCCCCGGGTGGGCAGGTGACCGACGGGCTCGTCGGGCTGGCCGGTGCGCTGTTGCTGGCGGTGCCCGGCCTGGTCAGCGGGGTGGTCGGGTTGCTGCTGCTGGTGCCGCCGGTGCGTCGACTGGCCCGCGCCGGGGTGCGGCGTGCCACCGAGCGGCGAGTGTCGTCGATGGTCGCCGGTGACCTGTTCGGGCCCCGCACGGTGCGGGTGCGCCAAGGTGCGCCGCAACCGACCCCGCAACCGACCCCGCAACCGGAACAGCCGGTGGTGGTCGACGGCGGTCGGGCCATCGAGGGCGAGATCGTCGAGCCCGGCCGGCACTAGAGCGCTCAAGGCAGACACGACGGCGCCCCCGGGGAAATCCCCGGGGGCGCCGTCATCGTGCGCTGTGCGGCTCAGGCGCGGCCGCGGCGGGTCCGAACCTCCTGCAGGCGCTCCTCCAGGATGTCCTCCAGCTCGGCGATGGAACGCCGCTCCAGAAGCATGTCCCAGTGGGTGCGCGGCGGCTTGGCCTTCTTCTGCTCCGGCTCGTTGCCGTCGACGAGTCGGGCGACGCTGCCGTCGAACTTGCATTCCCAGGTCGTCGGGACCTCGGCGTCGACGGCGAACGGCACCTCGAACTGGTGGCCCTTGGCGCAGAGGTACTCGCGGGTCTGACGCGGCGCGAGCTCCGTGTTGCGGTCGGATTCATAGCTCACCGCGCCAAGGCGGCTTCCGCGCAGCATACGCTCGCCCATGATCGACTTCCCCTCGTTCGTGGTGCTGGTCTTCTGGGTGTAACGGTGCGTCCCCGTCGAGCCATTCCCGCCCGAGGGCGTGAGGCGTCCACGGGTGGGCCGGGACCAAGGGTAGCTGGCCGGGACGCTCACCCGGTGAGGTGATCCCCAGGCGGGTCGGGACAACGGTGTGTGTCCGCTGCCACCGGGGAGGTTAACCGCCTGAGCCTACCGAAGGTTGCGCCACGATCATCAGGTGGCGTCGCCGGGAGCGGCGGCGCCGAGGCGGGCCAGCGCCAACGCCAGGTCACTGACCTGGTCGCCGAGCTGCGCCACCCGCCGCTGGGCCAGGTCCCGGTCGGTCTCGGCGGCGTCGAGTCGTACCGTCAGGGCGGTGCGGTGACCCTCGGCGGTCGCCGCGGCCTGCCGGGCCACGGTCAGCTCGGCGGTGAGCGTGTCGCGCTGGGCGGCCAGGGCCGCCACCTCCGCGCGCAGCCGCGCGGCCAGCTCCGCGGCCTCCTGCCGGGCGTCGTCGGCCTGCCGGGCGGCGACCACGGCGCGGTCGCGGGCC
>NZ_QGSY01000269.1 GCF_003857035.1 Micromonospora arida | reverse complement strand
CACTCCCCCGCCGTCCGGTGACTGCCGCGTCGCGTACACGGTCAACGCCTGGAACAGCGGTCTCACCGCGTCGGTCTCGGTGACCAACACGAGCAGCACGCCGGTCAACGGTTGGGCCCTGGCGTTCACGCTGCCCAGTGGGCAGAGCATCACCAGCGGTTGGAACGCCACCTACTCCCCGTCCAGCGGAGCGGTGACCGCCCGCAACGTCTCCTACAACGCGACGATCGCGCCGAACACCTCGGTCGACATCGGCTTCCAGGCAACCCACACGGGTGGCACCGGCCGTCCGTCCGCGTTCACCCTGAACGGCACCGCCTGCACGGTCGCCTGACACCACCCGTCGCGGTGCCGGGCCCGCTGGCTCGGCGCCGGACAATCGGTGGCTCGGGCGGATTGGATGGTGAGCGCCCGCCATCGCCGATCCCTGGCGGGCGCTCACCACCGCGAGGCCGGCGCCGTTGTGCACGTCGCCGCACCCGCGGGCTCCTGGACCCGGGCGGCACCGCTACCCACCCTCCGGCGAATCGAGCAGAAAGGGGCGGCGACGGAATCCGTCGCCACCCCGTCAGCCTGCGGAGGCGCTCAGGAGGCCGTGCAGGAACGCGGCACCGAGCACCTTGGCCAGCCCTCGCCGGGCTTGGCGGTCACTGCTCCACAGCGTGGTAGAGCCGGCTCACGGTTTCGGCCACGCAGACGGGCTTGCCGCCGCTGTCGCTCTCCACGGTGACCGTCACGACCAGTTGCACGCCGCCGCTCACCGGCGTCACGTCGGCGATGGTGGCGGTGGCGCGTACGGCGGCGCCGACCCGCAGCGGCGCGGGGAAGCGCACCCGGTTCAGCCCGTAGTTGACGCCCATCCCCACCCCCTCGACCCGGTAGAGCCCGCTCGCCAACGCCGGCAACAGCGACAGGGTGAGGTACCCGTGGGCGATCGTCCCGCCGAACGGCCCCGCCGCGGCTCGGACCGGGTCGAGATGGATCCACTGGTGGTCGTCGGTGGCGTCGGCGAAGAGGTCGACGCGGCTCTGCTCGACGCGCTGCCACGGACCGGGCCCGAGGCTCTCACCGGTGGCGGCGGCCAACTCCTCGAAGGAGGTGAAGACTCTCATGCCGGATCTCCCTACAGCTGCTAGAAGGCGTTGACGCCGGTGAGCGCGCGTCCGATGAGGAGTTGCTGAATCTGACTGGTGCCCTCGTAGAGCGTGGCCACCCGGGCATCGCGCAGATACTTGCCGACCGGATACTCGTCGATGTAGCCGTACCCGCCAAAGACCTGGACCGCGTTGTTGGCCGCGCGGACAGCGGCCTCACTGGCGAAGAGCTTGGCCATCGACGCCTCGGTGGCGAACGGCTGGCCGCGGTCGATCAGGTCGGCCACCTGCCACACCAGCAGCCGGGCGGCGGCGGTGTCCACCGCGATGGCGGCGAGCAGTTGTTGGACGAGCTGGTGCCCGGCGATCGGCTTGCCGAACTGGGTGCGCTGCCCGGCGTAACCGACCGCCGCGTCGAGGCAGCCCTGGGCGATGCCGACGCACCCGGCTGCCACCGACATCCGGCCCTTGGCGAGGGTGGCCAGGGCCAGCCGGAATCCGGCGCCCTCGGCGCCGAGGCGGGCCGTGTCGGGCACCCGCACCTCGTCGAAGCCCAGTTCGCCGGTGGCCTGACCGCGCAGGCCGAGCTTGCCGTGGATCTCCCGCCGGGTCAGCCCGGGGCTGTCGGTGGGCACCAGGAACGCGGTGATTCCTCGGTGCCCGGGGCCGCCGGTGCGGGCGAAGACCAGCGCTACGTCTGCGGTGGTGCCGTTGGTGATGAACGTCTTCGTGCCGGTGAGCAGCCAGTCGGTGCCGTCGCGGACCGCACGGGTGCGCAGGGCGGCCGCGTCCGAGCCGCTGTCCGGCTCGGTCAGCGCGAAGCAGCCGAGTGCGTTGCCGGCGCAGAGCCTCGGTAGCCACTCGGCCCGCTGTTCCGCGCTCCCGTGCGCGGCGATCGACTTCGCCACCAGGCCGAGGGAGACCGAGACGATGCCGCGCACCGCCGAGTCGCCCCGGCCCAGCTCTTCCAGGACCAGGCAGTACGCGAGGTGGTCGCCGCCGGAACCGCCGTCGGTCTCGGCGATGGTCAGCCCCAGGAAGCCCAGGTCACCGAGCATGCCGACGATGGCGGGGTCGACCGATTCGCGGCGATCCCAGGCGGCCGCGTGCGGCAGCAGTTCGCGGTCGGCGAACTCGGCGGCCAACTGGCGGACCGCCGCCTGCTCGGCGGAGAGGGTGAGGTCCATGACGCTCAAACTAGCGGTGATAGTTAAACGCGTCCAGACCGGACGTTCACCGGTCGGACGCCAGACCGACGTGCCGCTCGGCGGTGAACGCGCGGGCCAACTCGGTCCGCGAACGGATGCCCAGCCGGTGGAACACGTTGCGCAGGTGGTGGTCGACCGTACGGGTGGAGAGGAACATCCGGGCGGCAATCTCGCGGTTGGTGGCGCCCTCGGCGACCAACTCGGCGATCCGCAGTTGCTGGCCGGTCAACAACCGCGCCGCGGGCAGGTCCGGCGGACCGATCGACTCCCCGGCCGCCCGCAGCTCCGTGGTGGCCTGCTCGGCCCAGCACTCCACTCCGAGCAGGCTGAACATCTCGCGGGCCTGGTGCAGGTGCGTCCGCGCGTCGCGAGGGCGTCGGCTGCGGCGCAACTCCTGGCCGAAGAGCAGTTCGGTGCGGGCCCGCTCGAACGTGCCGGCCTCGGTCGGGTGCAGGCGCAGCGCCGCCTGGAAGTCCCGTTCCGCCTCGGCACCACCCCGGGGGGCGAGCAGCGCATGGCACCGTGCGGACAGGGCCCGGCGCAACGGGCTCGCGGTGCTGCTGGCCCACCTGTCGAACGCGGCGAGCGCGGCCGTCGCCGCCGGCCGGTGCGCCAGGTGCGCCGCCGCCTCCACCAGGTACGGGGTGGCCATCACCTGCACGAGGACCTGACCTCGTCGCGTGCCGAGCCGAGCCAGCGAGGCCAACCGCTCCGCTGCCTCGGCGTGCCGGCCGTCGACCAGGTCGAGCACCGCCAGGGCCCACGCGGCGAGCGCGTACGGGCGGCTGCCCGGCGTCGGCGACTCGCCGATCTCGCGGATCCGTCGCAGGCTGGTCTCCCGATCGGCCCGGATCGCGGCGAGGACGGCGAGCATGCCCAGATGGACGGCGGCGCAGTTGACCTGCCCGGTTGCCCGGGCGACGCGCAGCCCGTCGCGGGAGGTCTCCGCCGCCGCCTCGTGGCGACCCAGCCAGTACTCGGCGACCGCCCGCAGCTCCAACGCCCGCGACAGCATGGACAGCTCACCCCGTTCCCGGGCCAGCTCGACGGCGCGTTCGGCGAGCCGGTGGGCCGCGCCGTCCACGGCCACCAGCAGCCCGGCCGCCGCGGCGCAGCTGAGCGCGGTGGGGGTCAACGCCGAACCGGTCAGCCGGTCGCCCAGCACCACGGCGCGGCGCAGCGCGGGCCCGGCTCGCTCGTGGTCGCCCCGCAGGGTTGCCGCCACCCCGGCGATCAGACAGCCCATGACCTCCAGGGCCGGCGGGTCGTCCGGGCGCCGCAACGCCAGCGCCCGCCGGCCGACCTCGGCGTACCGGTACTGGTCGCCGGTGAAGCAGACCGCCTCGCCGGCCCGCACCAGCCCGGTCAACGCCAGGGCGCGGTCGGTGCCGTCCACCGCCGCGGCGGAGGCCAGCAGCGTGGCCGACGCACTCGACGCGGTGCCGCAGCGCAGCTCCAGCTCACCGCGGAGCAGGTCGGCGCGGCCTCGAACGACCGGGTCGACGCAAACCGTGCGGAGGCGGTCGAGCAGCAGCCGGGCCTCGTCGGGTTGCCCCCCGGCCCAGGCGTAGCGGGCTGCGGTCAGCAGACGGGTGGCGGTCAGCCCGGGATCGTCGCTCAGTTCGGCGGCCCACCGCAGGGCCGCCGAGGCGGCAGCCCAGCCGTCGGATCCGCCGACCGCCGCCTGTTCCAGCTCGTCGGCGAGGGCCGGATCGGCACCAGCGGTCGCGGCGGCGAGGTGCATCGCCCGGCGAAGCCGCTGCGCGTCCGCGACCAGCACCTCGGCGAGCAGTCGGTGCGCCGCGCGGCGCTCCGCGAGCGGCGCGCTGGCCGCGATCATCGTGCGCACCAGCGGCTGCGGAAAGGTGACGCCGCGTTGCTCGACGCGGACCAGGCCGGCGACCTCCGCCGGGGCGAGCGCCTCGACCTCGGCGCCGGCGGCGGCCGCGGCCCGGATCAGGGTGCCCGGCTCGCCGTCCTCGTCGAGCGCGGCGAGCAACAGCACCCGCCGGGTCTCCGGGGGCAGCCGGTCCAGCCGGGCGCGGTACGCGCGACCCAGCGCTCCGTCCGCCGGTGGGGCGGCGGGCAGCGACTCCTCGCCCCGCCACTGCCCCGCGGTGAGCACCTCGGCGAGGTCCACCAGGGCCTGCGGGTTGCCGCCGCCGATCGCGGCCAACGCGGTCAGGGCCGACGCGGCTGGCCGGTCGGGTAGCCGGTCGCCGCCCTCGCGCCCGGTCAGCCGATCGAGTCGATCGGTGAGGACGGCATTGCTCTCGTGCTCGGTCAGCGCGCGCAGTCGGTGTGCCGGTATCCCGTCGAGGTTGGCGGTGACGTCCGCGGTGAGCAGGACGGCGAGCGGCAGGTGCCGCAGTCGGCGGGCCACGAACGCGAGCACCTGCGCGGTCTGCGGATCACCTCGGTCGATGTCGTCCATCGTGGCGAGCAACGGCCGGTCCCGGGCGGCGGCGGCGAGCAGACCGAGCACCGCCATCGACAAGGTCAGCTGCCGGTCGGCCGGGCAGCTCTCCCCGCCCAGTGCGCGCCGTAGCAGTTGGCGCTGCTCGCCGGGGAGCGCGGTGGCCCGGTCGAGCACCGGGTCGACCAGACGTTGCAGGCCGGCGTACGGCAGGGCGGCCTCCTCGGCGAGCCCGCTGCCGGCGAGCACTGTGCAGCCACTCTCGGCGTGCCGATGGGCGTAGCCGAGAAGCGCCGTCCGGCCCGATCCGGGCTCTCCGCGCAACAGCAGGGCACCGCCGGCGTTGGTCATGCCGTCGAGCAGGCTCCGGACAGCCCGGCACTCGTCGTCCCGGCCACGCAGCACGGTTAGTTGCACTCTTGATGCAGTAACCATGCCTGCCAGTGTTACCCATCGGAAACCGAATGGAAAGAGGGGGCGATATCGGGCCGGGCCGGAATCAGTCGGGCGCGACCTCGGCCAGCAGGGCGCCCACGGTCCGGGCCATCACCGCGCGGGCCTGGTCCACGCCGAGACCGAGCCCGTAGCGCAGCATCGACCAGGACTGCCAGGTGCTCGCCACCACCAGGGCGTTGAGCAACTGCTCCCGCCCCGGCCCGGCCTCGGCCAGCTCGACGGCGAAGAGCTCCTCGACCTCGTCGCGGACCCGTTCGATGTGCTTGAGACGGTTGCGGTGCAGCTGTTCGGAGACCGGCTCACGCATCTGGGCGGCACGCGCCGACGGCGCGATGAGCTGGAGCAGTCGAGCCCGCTGCCGGCAGTACGCGTCGACCCGCTTCGCCAACGGCAGCCCGGTCGAGATCGGCCGGTAGGCGGCGTCCTGCTGGCGGAGCACCTCCGCGCCGCTGGCCTCGAAGAGCGTCTCCATGTCCTTGAAGTTGGTCCAGAGGGTGCGCAGCGAGATGCCGGCCCGCTCGGCGATGCGTTCCCCGGTCGGGCGGAGGTCGCCCTCGGAGATGAGCGCGAGGTGCGCCTCGACGATGGCCGCGCGGGTCCGCTCGGCGCGCGCGGTGCGCCCGTCGACCCGGCCCGCCACATCGACCCGGTCCATCCGCCCTCGCCCCCTCACCGCCACGGCGTCCCCCGACGCACCGCCGAGTCTAGACAGCCGTTGATCAGCGGCTCCGGACGCTCCGCCGACGCCGTCATCCGGCCCGGCCGGTCAGCGAGACGCCGCCGTCGCAGACGATGGTCTGCCCGGTGATCCAACTGGCGTCGTCGGAGGCCAGGAAGGCGACCGCGCCCGCCACGTCCGACGGCAGACCGAGGCGCCCGAGCGGGTACCGCGCGGCGACCTCGGCCTCCCGCCCGTCGTAGAGGGCCGCGGCGAAGCGGGTCTTCACCACGCCGGGGGCGACCGCGTTGACCCGGACCGTCGGCCCCAGCTCCACGGCGAGGCTGGCGGTGAGGTGGTTGAGCGCGGCCTTGCTGACCCCGTAGCAGCCGATGCCGGGCGACGGGCCGAGCCCGGCGATCGACGAGACGTTGACGACGCAGCCACCGCGCTCGCTCATGCCGGCGGCGCAGACCTCCTGCACCCAGCCGAGCGCGGCGACCACGTTCACGTCGAGGATCTTGCGCGCCGCGGCCAGGTCCAGCTCGACCAGCGGGCCGTGCACCGGGTTGATGCCGGTGTTGTTGACCAGCAGGTCCACCGGCCCGAACACCGCGCTGACCTGGCTCACCGCGGCGGCCCGATGCTCGGGATCGTCGGCCCGGCCCGGCACCGCAAGGGAGTGTGCCGGACCGCCCAGGGTGGCGACTGCCTCGGCCAGCCCCTCGGGGCGGCGGGCGGTCAGGCCCACCCGCGCGCCTTCGGCGACGAGTCGTTGGGCGATGGCCAGACCGATTCCGCGACTGGCGCCGGTGACGATGGCGACCCGGCCCGCGAGTCGGCCCGAATATGCATTCACGGTGCAGATAGTAGGAGCGTCGATCGGTATCGGTCAACGCCTCCGACGATCGACCGGCAGGCCGCGCCGGCAGCATGCGCGCAGCCGTCCGACCGGGCGTGGTCAGGCGGGACCACGCCCGGTCGGACGTCGGAGCTGCGGGGCCTCAGGAGACGGTCGGCACCCCGTTCGCCGGCGGCGCGGCCGGGGTGGCGGTGTACTCGTTGACCGCCCCGTCCGCCTCGTCCGTCTCGTACGCCGGCCCGAAGTAGCTCTGCACTCCCCCGCTCACCCGGCTCAACCGCTGGCCGCCGTACCCGGAGTGGTCCTTAGCCGAGAAGCGCAGCGGCACCAGCCCGGGGCCCTGGTAGCCGCCCTTCTGCACGGCGTCCAGCACCTTCTCCCGGGTGAGGTCCTTGCCGGCGGCGAGCAGCACCTGCACGAAGAGGTAGCCGACCGACATGCCGTACACGGTGTTGCCGTCGAAGGGCGCGTCCCCGTTGTGCTCCTTGTTGACCTTCGTGAAGAGCTGGACCCACGGGTTCGCGGTCTCGTTCTGCATCGGCAGGTAGTTGGTGCCGACCATGCCCTCCAGCAGCGGCGCGGCGGCGCCGAGCTGCTTGGCCAGGGTCGGGTGGTCGGCGCCGACGTTGGAGACCAGCCACTGCGGCTTGAAGCCCAGCCGGGCCGCCGTGCCGACGGAGAGCGCGGTGAAGCCGGGCACTGTGGCGAGCACGACGACCTGGCAACCGGCCGCCTTGAACGCGCCGATCTGCGGCGCCACGTTGGTGTTGCTGGTGACGTACGTCTGCTTGACCGCCACGGCCGTGGCGCCGAGCACCTTCTCCACGCCGGCCAGGCTGTCCCGGCCGAAGTCGTCGTCCTGACCGAGGAAGCAGACCTTCTGGCCGGCCAGGTTCGTCTTCGCGTAGTTGGCGAGAATCTTGCCCTCGACCGTGTAGTCCGGGTTGAACCCGAACGTGCCCGGATACTTGTCCGGCTGGTCCCAGCTGCGGCTGCCGGAGGCGACGAACAGATCGGGCACCCGGTTGCTCTTGAGGAAGTCGAGCACACCGGTGTGCGTCGGTGTGCCCAGACCATTGAGGACGGCGAAGACCTTGTCCTGGAGGACCAGCTGACGGACCACCTGCTGGGTGTTCGCCGGGTTGTAACCGTCGTCCATGATCTTGTAGGTGATCTTGCGGCCGTGCACTCCCCCGTTGGCGTTGACGTAGTCGAAGTACGCCTTCGTCGCCGGGGCGATCTTCGAGTAGCCGGCCGAGGCCGGACCGGTCAGCGGCATGTGGGTGCCGACGACGATCTCGGTGTCGGTGACGCCCGGCACCGACGCTCCGCCGGAGCCGGGGCCGTCGTCGCCGCTACAGCCGGCTGCGGTGATGAGCAGGGCAAGGGTGCTGGCGATCGCGAGGCCGCGATGCGCTTTACGGTGCATGGGAAACACCGACCTTTCTCGGTCCGGTTGTCTGTGGGAACGGTGTGGTGGTGGGGCGCCCGGCCGAGGCCGGACCGAGGACAGCTCAGGAACGCCGGGTCGGCCGCCTGGCCAGCAGCGACCGGCCGAGACGCGACAGCAGACCCTGCACACCGCCGGGGGCGGCGATCATGACGACGATCAGGGTGAGTCCGAAGATCGCCAGGGGAAGGTTGCCCTCCAGCCGCTGCGCCACCGCGGGCGAGAGCGTGAGCATCTCGGTCACCGAGTGGGTCAGATCGGGCAGGGCGACCAGCAGGACGGCCCCCCACAGCGCGCCGGTCAGTCGACCCAGGCCACCGATCACGACGGCCATCAGCAGGAACAGCGACAGGGTCAGCGAGAACGCCCCGGGTGAGACGCTCTGCGCGAGCACCGCCAGCAGCGCACCGCCGAGCCCGGCGGTGGCAGCGCTGACCACGAACGCGAGGACCTGGGTGCGGGCCACGTGGATGCCGGCGAGGCGGGCCGCCACCTCGTCGTCGCGGACGGCCCGGAAGGTACGCCCGTACCGGCTGCGGATCAGGTTCGCCAACAGCAGCAACGCGAGCAGGGTGGCCGCGCCGGTGACCCAGAGCTGCCACCGCTCGTAGGGGAAGTACGGGCCGAGCGACAGCGGCGGCGGCTCCACCGGCACCGACAGCCCCTGCTCGCCGTTGAACACGCCGTCGAAGGTGACCGCCAGCGCCGGCACCACCACGGCAACCGCGAGGGTGACCCCGGCCAGATAAGGGCCGCGCAGTCGGGCCGCGGCCACGCCGACCACCGCGCCGACCGCGACCGTGCTGACGATCGCGGCACCCAGCGACAGCGGCAACAGCCAGCCGCCGGTCATCCCCCGGTCGGCGAACGCGGTCTGGCACAGCGCCACGGTGTACGCCCCGGTGGCCATCAGCGCGCCGTGCCCGAGCGACAGTTGACCGTTGAGCCCGGTGAGGACGGTCAGCCCGGCGGTCGCGCAGAGGTAGGCGGCCACCGTGGCGAGCTGGAAGTTGCGGAACGGCTCGACGGAGTAGCTGACCGCCACCAGCAGCAACCCGGCGGCCAGCACCACCGCGAGGTGACGCAGCAGGGTGGAGCCGCGTCGCCGGTCGACCGGCCGGCCGCCCGGGTCGTCGAGCTGCTCTTTCGGCGGCAGGGCCGCCCTCGTGGCGCTCACACCCGCCTCGCCGCGACCGGGGCGAACAGCCCACCGGGCCGGACCAGCAGCACCGCCAGCAGCAGGACCAGCACCGCGAGCGGGGTCAGGTCACTGCCGGCGTAGCCGCTCACGTAGGAGAGCAACAGCCCCACCGCCAGACCACCGACCACCGCCCCCGGTGGACTGTCCAACCCGCCGACCACCGCCGCGGTGAACGCCGAGACGAACACCAGGTCCATCGCGTGCGGGTGCAGGCCCAGCTCGGTCGGCAGGACCAGCATGGCGGCCAACGCGCCCACCCCGGAGGCGAGCGCCCAACCGAGGGTCAGCATCCCACCGACGTTGACCCCGAGCAGCCGGGAGACCTCCGGAGCGAAGGCCGCCGCGCGCATCCGCAACCCCACCGGGGTACGGGCGAACATCCAGGCCAGGCCACTGACCACCACGCCGATCGTGGCGAAGACGAACAGGTCGTACGGGGACAGCACGGCGACCCCGCCCACGGTGAGGGCGGAGCGGCTGAACGGGGCCTCGGCGGGGCGGAACTCGCTGCCGTACACCATGCCGAGCACGGCCTGGATCAACAGCACCAGCCCGAGCGCGACGATCACCGGGTTGAGCGGTGAGGCGTGATCGACGTGCCGCATCACCACGCGGTCCACCAGCGCACCGAGCAGCAGGCCGGCGACGATCGCGACCACGAAGCCCAGCCAGTAGGAACCGGTCGCGGTGCTGACGGTGTAGGCGACGTACGCGGCGGCGACGGCCATCGCTCCCTGGGCGAAGTTGACGACCCGCGCCGCCCGCCAGATGAGCACCAGGGCCAGTGCGAACGCGGCGTACACCGCGCCCCGGGACAGGCCGTCGACGGTGAGGAAGACGAAGCGGTCCAACAGTTCTCCCTCCGGGGGACGAGGTGGTGGTCAGAAACCGAGGTAGGCGTGGCGCAGGTCGACGTCGTCGCGTAGCTGCACCGCCGGGGCGGCGATCACCACCCGCCCGAGGGACATCACGACGCCCTGGTCGGCGACGGCGAGCGCGCTGCGCACGTTCTGCTCGACCAGCAGGACGGTCAGCCCGGTGCGGTCGCGCAGTTGGCGGAGCAGGGCCATGGTCCGGGCGACCACCCGTGGCGCCAGGCCGAGCGACGGTTCGTCCAGCAGCAGCAGACGCGGTCGGCCGACCAGGGCGCGACCGAGCGCGAGCATCTGCCGCTCGCCGCCGGAGAGCTGGTGACCGAGGTGCCGACGGCGTCGGGCCAGCGGCTCGAAGAGCTGGTAGACCTCGTCGAGGGCCCGCCCGGCGTCGGCCCGGTCGCGTCGCCACAGCCCGCCCAGCCGCAGGTTCTCGTCGACGGTCAGCTCGCTGATCACACCCCGGCCCTCCGGGACGTGCGCCATGCCGCGTCGGACGAGCTGCTCCACCGGCGTACCGCGAAGGTCCTCCCCGGCCAGCAGGACCTGGCCGGCGGCCGGGCGGATCATGCCGGAGAGCGCGCGCAGGAGAGTGGTCTTGCCGGCGCCGTTGGCACCGACGACCGCGGCGATGGTGCCGGCCGGGACGGTGAGGTCGATGGCCCGCAACACGGGCGCGGCACCGTAACCGGCGACCAGCCCCCGCACGACGAGCAGGTCGGTAGCGGTCATTGGGAGGCCTCCTCGACGGTGGCACCGAGGTACGCGTCGGTGACCGCGGGGTCGTCGCGGATCTCGTCCGGGGTGCCGGCGGCGATGACCCGGCCGAAGTCGAGGACCACGAGCTCGTCGCAGACGGCCATCACCAGGTCCATGTGGTGCTCGACCAGGAGCACGGCGCAGGGGTCGGTCTCCCGTCGGGGCAGTTGCCGGACCAGCTCCGCCAGCTCGGCGATGTCGTCCGCCCCGAGGCCACCGGCCGGCTCGTCGAGCAGGAGCAGCCGGGGCCGGGCGGCGAGCGCGCGGGCCAGGGCGACCCGCTGGCGTACGGCGAAGGGCAGGGTGGTCGGCGCGGCCTCGGCGTGTTCGGCGATGCCCAGCTCGTCGAGGATGGCCAGGGCGTCCCCGCGGAGCCGGCGCTCGTCGCGGTCGCTGGCCGGCAGCCCGAGCAGCGCCGGGACGAAGCCGGCACGGGCGGTGTGCGAAGCGCCGGTCATCACGTTCTCGAGCACGCTCAGCCCGGCGAAGAGCCCGGTGCCCTGCAAGGTCCGGGCGATGCCGAGCCGGGTCAGCCGGTGCGGCCGTGGCCGCAGCGGCCGGCCGTCGAGGGTGAGTGAACCCGTCTCCGGTGCGACGAAGCCGCAGATGACGTTGAACAGCGTGGTCTTGCCGGCGCCGTTGGGCCCGATGACGCCCACCACCCGGTTGGGTGGCACCCGCAGTGACACGTCGTCGAGGGCGGTGAGGCCGCCGAAACGGACGCCGATGTGGTGCAGTTCGAGGCCGCGCTCCATCACCCATCCCTCTGTCGTGGCGGGTGTTTATTTACACTCGCAGTGTACGTTTCTCGGGTTTGGCGTCAAGACCTTCAATGCCCCCTTCACGCACGTGGACGGGGCGGTCGCCAGCGGCGACCGCCCCGTGACCGCCGTCAGGCGCTGGGACAGGTGTTGCGGTACTCCTGGATCTGCGAGCCGCTCGGGCCGGGGCAGAGGAACTGCTCGTAGCGGGTGTCGTCATCGACGAACCGCTTCAGCCAGGCCACCATCTGCCGGGCGGTCGGCGTATTCGTGGTCTGCGGGAAGAAGTGACTCGCCCCGTTCAGCTCCAGGTACGCCTTCTCGGCGGAGGCCGGGATGCTGTTGTAGAAGGGCACCGAGTGCGACGAGACCGGCGCGACGCTGTCGCTCTCGCCACCGACGATCAGCGTGGGCACCCGCAGTTCGGACCAGCTCTTGTCCAGGTTCCACGGTGCCAGCGGCACCGCGGCCTGCAACGACGGCCGCGACGAGGCCGCCTCCAGGCTGCCCCCGCCACCCATGGAGTGACCGGCCACCGCGAGTCGACTGCTGTCGATCCGGGTGCGCACCGAGCTGCGCTCGGTGAGGTAGTCCAGCGCGGCGAGCAACTGCCGGCCGCGGCTGTCCGGCTGGTCCAGCCGAGTGTTGGTCTCGATGCCGATCACCACGAAACCGTGCGAGGCGATGCGTGGCCCGAGCCAGCTGATGCTGGACCAGGCGGCGGTGTAACCGGGCGAGATGGCGATGGCACCGAAGGTGCCCTCGCTGGTGCTGGTCGGGTAGTAGATGACGCCGCCGCCGAAGCCGGTGACACTCAGCGAGGACACGCTCTGCGAGGACGTCGTGAACGGGCCACGGCTGGCCTCCAGGATCGCCGTGGTCGGGGCGGGGCCCCGCTCGTACGGGCCGGCGGCCTGGGCTGCGCCGGGCGATCCGGCCAGGACGCCGCCGGCGGCCAGGACTGCGGCCAGCGCGAACCGGGTGGCACGGGCTGCGACGGAACGGGGACGGGTGGTGGTAGGTGAGGACACGTCGGGCACTCCCTAAAGTCGAGGGATATCGACGTGTGTCAGTTTTGGCTGCCGGGCCGATCCCGGCATCGGCGAAATCACCAGTCCCGGCGCAGGATGCCGGCGCGAGTTGTGTTTCGACCCTCTGACCAGGGGTAGCAGGGCAGGCGCCGGCCCGCACACGCGCCATGGAGAGGTTCATTCAGTGGATTCCAGCAAGCCCGCCGAGGCGGTCAAGAACGTCGTGAAGACCGCCTCAGGAAAGATCGCAGACGCCCTCACCCCGGACGTCCCCGGTGCGCCGGGGAGCGCGCCACCGCCGCTCAAGGAGCCGACGACGCCACACGACCCGCTGCCGCCGAAGTCGGAACAGGGGGCACCGCAGACGCGCACGCCGACCGGCGCGGAGACCGGTGCGCCGACGATCGCGAACGGTCAGCAGGGTGCCTACCTCACGACCGCGAACGGGGCACGGCTGCGCGACACCGACCACTCGCTCAAGGCCGGCCCGCGCGGCCCGGTGCTCCTCCAGGACCACCACCTACGCGAGAAGATCACGCACTTCGACCACGAGCGCATTCCGGAGCGCGTGGTGCACGCCCGGGGCGCCGGTGCGCACGGTGTGTTCACCGCGTACGGCACCGCCGAGGCGGTCACCAGGGCCGGCTTCCTCAAGAAGGGGCGTGAGACCGAGGTCTTCGTCCGATTCTCCACCGTGCTCGGTTCGCGGGGTTCGGCCGACACGGTCCGCGACACCCGTGGCTTCGCCACGAAGTTCTACACCGACGAGGGCACCTTCGACCTGGTCGGCAACAACATGCCGGTCTTCTTCATCCAGGACGCGATCAAGTTCCCGGACATCATCCACGCCGGCAAGCCGCACCCCGACCGGGAGATCCCGCAGGCGCAGAGCGCCCACGACACCTTCTGGGACTTCGTGTCGCTGCACACCGAGGCACAGCACCACACCATCTGGAACATGTCCGACCGGGGCATTCCGCGTTCGTACCGGACGATGGAGGGCTTCGGCGTGCACACCTTCCGCCTCGTCAACGAGGCCGGTGAGACGGTGCTGGCCAAGTTCCACTGGAAGCCGAAGCTGGGCGTGCACTCGCTGACCTGGGAGGAGGCGCAGCTGCTCGGCGGCATGGACCCGGACTTCCACCGCCGCGACCTCTACGACGCCATCGAGGCCGGCGCGTACCCCGAGTGGGAGCTGGGCATCCAGGTCTTCCCGGACACTCCCGAGGAGACCTTCGCCGGCATCGACCTGCTCGACCCGACGAAGATCGTGCCGGAGGAGCTGGCCGAGGTGCAGCCCATCGGGCGGCTGGTGCTCAACCGGACCCCGACGAACTTCTTCGCCGAGACCGAACAGGTCGCCTTCCACCTGGGTCACCTGCCCCCGGGCATCGACGTCACCAACGACCCGTTGTTGCAGGGCCGGCTCTTCTCGTACCTCGACACGCAGCTCACCCGGCTGGGCGGGCCCAACTTCACGCAGATCCCGATCAACCGTCCGCACGCCGCCGTGAACGACATGCTGCGTGACGGCTTCCACCAGCACGCCGTGCACGCGGGCGTGGCGCCGTACCGACCGAACTCGCTCGACGGCGGCAACCCGTTCCCCGCCGGGGACGCCGAGCACGCCTTCGTCGACGTGCCGGTCACTGTCGCGCAGGCACCGAAGGTACGCGCGAACCCGGCCTCGTTCGACGACCACTACAGCCAGGTCCGCCTGTTCTGGCTGAGCATGTCGCCGGTCGAGAAGGAACACATCATCCGGGCGTACACCTTCGAGCTGGGCAAGTGCTACCACCAGGCGATCAAGGAGCGTCAGCTGCAGAGCCTCGCCAACATCGACCCGGTGCTGTGCGAGCAGGTCGCCACCGGCCTGGGCCTGCCCGCGCCGCAGCCGACCGTGCCGCTCCCCGACGTCACGCCCAGCCCGGCGCTGTCGCAGGTCGGTCGGGAGTGGCCGAGTGACGGCCGGACCGTCGGGATCGTCGTCGACCCCGCCGGTGACCTGGACGGCGTCGACGAGGTCCGCCGGGCCGTGTTCGACGCCGGCATGGTGCCGCTGCTGATCGCACCGCACGGCGGCATGGTGGGTGACCTGCCGGTGCAGCGCACCTTCGCCACCGGCCGGTCGGTCGAGTTCGACGTGATCCTGCTGGCCGGAGCGCCGGCACCCGCCCCGGACGCGCTGCCCGCCCGGGACGCCAAGGCGGGACGGCCCGACCCGACCACCGTGGACCCCCGCGTGCTGCTGCTGGTCGAGGAGTGCTGGCGGCACGCCAAGGCGATCGGTGCCTGGGGCGCCGGCGTCACCGTGCTGGAGCAGGCCGGCGTCGCCGGCACCCCCGGCGTCGTGGCGGCGGGCTCCGGCGCCGAGGCCCTGACCGCGGTGCAGCAGTTGATGGCCGCACACCGCGTGTGGGAACGGTTCCCCGCCTCGGTCGCCTGACCCTGACCGCACCGTCCGAGAGGGCTGGTCTCCCCGTCACGCGGGAGCCCAGCCCTCTCGGAGAACGTCTTTGCGGAATCAGCCGATGTCAGCCAACCGGGGCAGCACCTCGTCACCGAGCCGCCGGGCGAACTCGATCGGGTCCCGATCCGGCGTCACCTGCACCTCGCTCACACCGAGCGCTGCGTACCCGGACACCTCGGCGAGAAACGCGTCGGTGTCGTCCAGCGGCGCCTGGGAGGCGACCACCGTCTTCTCGATGGTGTCGTAGTCGCGGCCCTCGGCAGCGCAGTGCCCGCGCAGCACATCCAGCTTGCGCGAGATGTCGTCGATGCCGCCACGGCCGAACAGGTTGCAGGCGTCCGCGTACCGGGCCACCAGCAGCAGGGTCTTCTTCTCGCCGCCGCCACCGATCATGATGGGCGGGCGCGGGCGGCTCAACGGCTGCGGCGAGTTGATGGTCTCGGCGAGCTGGTAGTGCTGCCCGTTGAACGGGCCGTCGTCGGCACTCCACATCTGAAGGCAGATGCGCAGCGTCTCCTCCAACCGCTCGAACCGCTCGGCCACCGGGACGACCGGCACGCCCAGCCCTAGCTGCTCCCGCTCGTACCAGGAGGCGCCGATGCCGAGGCGCGCCCGGCCTCCGGAGAGCACGTCGAGGGTCGTCACGGTCTTGGCGAGCAACCCCGGATAGCGGTACATCACGCCGGTGACCAGCACGCCCAGCGTCATCCGCTGGGTCATGGCCGCGACGTAGCCCAGCGTGGTGTACGCCTCCAGCATCGGCTCCTCGGCCGCGAACACCGCGTCCATCTGGAAGAAGTGGTCCATCACCGTGAACGACGCGACGCCGGCCTGCTCGGCGACTGTCGCCGTCTGCGCCAGGGTCGGTGCGATCGCGGCCGGGTCGGCCGGGGTCGAGTAGTTCCAGTAGTGCAGCCCGAGCTTCATGTTCGGCACCTCCCCAACGAGCCTAGTGCCGCCCGGCGTCCGGCGAGGGCGGCTCGGAACCGGGTCCGGCGTCCATTACCGGTTCATGACAATTCGTGGATCACGTGCGGATATCCAGCTGGCAGCTTTCGGTGAGTGATCCGACAGCTGACCGAATCCCGGCCCGTCGAGCTGGAGCCCGACGCGACGCGCGTCCGGTTCCGCCACCGCCAACCGACCGGACCCGCCCCTGCCTCCGCACCCGCCGCCGGATCGCACCGGGCGCAGTGGGCGGATGCCGCGAAGGGCGTCTGCATCATCCTCGTCGTCCTGTGGCACGTCGTCGTGAAGGACTACCTCCAGATCGACTGGCACATCGGCGTACCGGTGCCGGGCCTCTGGGGAACGTTGGGTGAGCAGTTCCTCCCGCTGCGGATGCCGCTGTTCTTCACCATTTCGGGCGTCTTCGCGGCCAACGCCGCCCTGCGGCCGTGGCGGGTGGTCGCCCGCAGCCGGATCGCCGGGTTCCTCTACCTGTACGCCGTCTGGCTGCTGATCCACACCGTGGTCCTCGCGGCCGCGCCGGAACTGCCGACCGACCGCGCCACTTCGGCACTTGGCCTGCTGGAGCAGCTCACCATCACGCCGTCCAACCTCTGGTACCTGTACGCCCTGGCGCTGTACTTCACGATCGCCAAGTTGGCCCGCCGGCTGCCCCGGGCCCTGGTCCTGGTCCCCGCCGCCGCGCTGTCCGCCGTCGCCGCCGCCGGCCTGCTCGACACCCCGGGCAACCGCGCCGGCCTCTACCAGAACCTGGTCTTCTTCCTCGCCGGCCTGTATCTGCGGCCGCAGATCCAGCGGTGGGCCGCCACCGCCAGCCGCCGCCGGCTGTTGCTGACCTCGGGTGGGTACGTCCTGGCGCTCGCCGCGATGGCCGTGGCCGGCGCCCAGCAGTGGTTCGGGGTGTGGCCGGCGGTCTCCGTGGTGGCAGTGATCTTCGGCATAACCGCCGCTGCCCGGCTGTCGCTGTGGTCGGCGCTCAGCAGACCGCTGGCTAGGCTCGGCCGCATCACCCTGCCGATCTACGTCATTCACATGCCGGTCCTGGCCCTGCTGCACCGGTTGTTGCTCGTACCGGTTTCCGGGCTGGGTGGGTCCGTTCAGGGCCTGATCGTGCTCGGTTATCCGATTCTGCTGAGCGGGCTGGTGATCGGTCTGAGCCTGGCCGTCCACCGCGGGCTGCTGGCGGTTCGCGCGGGCTGGCTGTTCGCGCTGCCCGGCACGCGCCGGGTGGAGGCGGCCGGATGAGCGCCCTCGCCGAAGCCCTGATCGACCTGGAAGCGATCACCAGCAACGTGCGGACGATCGCGTCGGTCACCGGCACCGGACTGATGGCAGTGGTGAAGGCCGACGGGTTCGGCCACGGCGCGGTGAAGGTGGCCCGAGCGGCGTTGCGCGCCGGCGCCTCCTGGCTGGGAGTGACCTCGACGGCCGAGGCGCTGACACTGCGCGACGCGGGTGTGACCGCGCCCACCTTGAGCTGGCTGCACGGCCCGAATGACGACTTCGGTATGTTGATCAAGAGTGGCGTCGACGTCGGCGTGTCCACGACGACGCACCTGCACGCCGTCGCCGACGCGGCCCGTCTGCTCGGCGCACCGGCAATGGTGCAGCTCAAGGCGGACACCGGGTTGTCCCGCAACGGGGCCGCCGGGGACGACTGGCCCGAGTTGGTCGGCTGGGCCCGCAAGTACGAACGAGAGGGCGGGATCCGGGTGCGCGGGGTGTGGTCCCATCTCGCCGACGCCGACCTGCCGGGCGCCCCCGCGCTCACCCGTCAGGTGGCGATCTTCGAGGAGGCGCTGCGGACCGCACGGTCGGCTGGCCTGGACCCCGATCTCGTCCACCTGGCCAACTCGGCGGCCGCGCTCTCCGCACCGCGGACCCGCTTCGACCTCTGCCGGATCGGGATCGCCCTCTACGGCGTGGACCCGTTCGGCGTCAGCGGTCCGGGCGAGTTCGGGCTGCACCCCGCGATGACCCTGCGGACGAGTGTGGTCAACGTCAAGCGGGTGCCGGCCGGCACGGGCGTCTCCTACGGGCCCGAGCACGTGACCGGCACACCGACCACGCTGGCGCTGCTGCCCCTCGGCTACGCCGACGGGCTGCCCCGGGCCGCGGGGGGTCGCGCCGCGGTGTGGCTCGCCGGCCGGCGGTGCCCGATCGTCGGCCGCATCGCCATGGACCAGTGCGTGGTCGACGCCGGGGATCTTCCCGTGACGATCGGCGACCCGGTCGTGGTGTTCGGCCCGGCCGAGGGTGACCAGCACCCTCCGACGGTCGTCGAGTGGGCCCGCTGGGCCGACACCAACCCACACGAGATCTTGACCGGCATCGGGGCCCGGGTGGCCCGCGAGCACCTCCACGGAAGGGCACGGAACTCATGACAACCCGACTTGCAGTGCTGTACGGCGGGCAGAGCGGCGAGCACGACGTGTCCTGCCGCTCGGCGGCGAGCATCCTCGCCCACCTGGACCGTGAGCGGTACCAGGTCACCGAGGTGCTCATCGACCGCGACGGCGGCTGGCACGTCGGCGGCCGACCGACGCCCCTGCCTGCGGCGTTGCGCGTCCTGCGCGCCCAGGACGTGGTGTTCCCGGCCCTGCACGGCCCGTACGGCGAGGACGGCACCGTGTCGTCGCTGCTGGAATGGCTCGGCGTGCCGTACGTCGGCAACGGCGTCTTCGCCAGCGCCGCCGGCATGGACAAGGGGGTCACCAAGCGGCTCCTCGCAGCGGAGGGCCTGCGGGTCAGCCCGGGGGTGACCCTGCGTCCCGGCGAGGCCCTGTCGCCCGAGGACCAGGGTCGGCTGGAGCTGCCGGTCTTTGTCAAGCCGGCCCGGGCCGGGTCGAGCCTGGGCGTCGTCAGGGTGGACGACTGGGCGGGAGTTCCCGCCGCGCTGGAGCAGGCCCGCCAGGTCGACCCGAAGGTGCTCGTCGAGCAGGGAGCGCGGGGACGCGAGATCGACGTGGCCGTCCTCCAGCACCCGGACGGCCGGGTGCAGGCCGGCCCGCCGCTGGAGATCCGGGTGACCGGTGCCGGCTTCTTCGACTACGACGCGAAGTACGACGGCGGGGCGATCTTCCAGATTCCCGCCCCGCTCGACGCGGCGACCACCGAGGTGCTTCAGGACCGTGCGATCCGCGCCTTCCAGGCCCTCGACTGCCGTGGGCTGCTGCGGGTCGACTTCTTCCTGCCCACCGAGGGGTCGCCCGAGCCCATCGTGAACGAGGTCAACACGTTCCCCGGCTTCACCGCCGCGTCCCAGTTCCCACAGATCTGGCAGCAGGCCGGCATCGGCTTCGCCGCCCTGATCGACATCCTGGTAGCCGGCGCGCTGGCCGACCAGGACCACGGCCACCACAGCGGGTTGCCCCGGCCGGCCCGAGCGGTCGACCACCTGGTGTGACTCGCGGTCGGTGCCCGGTCACCTGATCGGGCACGCCCGAGGCCCTCGGGCGCCGTCCGACCCGACGATGGTGACGGTGGTGGCGGTGTTCGCCGCGCTGACCTGCGCCGCGGCGGCGACCGTCGTGCAGATGATCTGGTCGGCCGCGTGCGCTGACAACGCCTGCGCGGCGATGTTCGTCCGCACCGTGAGGTCACCGGACCGATCGGCTCCCGCCGTCACCGTGACCGGGTCGAGGCCGGCCGGAACCTCGCTGGTGAAACCCTGGGCGCGTTCGTTCTCCTGCGGACCGGCCGCGAGCAGCGAGAGCGCGGCGGCGGGCGACGGGTCCGCGTTGACCGGGCGGAGGACCAGCACCAGTTCGCCCTGCGCGAGAAGATAGACCCAGGTGCCCTGGGCGGGGCCGCTGATCGGCGGGCGACCGGTGATGACCGCGCTGGGTCGTACCCCACAGCCCGCCGCGAGCAGCGTCAGAAGTAGCCCGCTGGCGAACAGCGCGCGGCCCGTCCGTCGGCCGGTCACCGGGCACCTCCGGTGTCCGCGGTTTCGCGGGGCAGGCGGAGGGTGAAAACGGCGCCGCCGTGGGTGCCGTTGCCCGCGACGAGACTCCCCCGTCGCTCGCCGTGGCGGTGCAGGCGCGCGTTCTCCCAGGAGATGGCGAGACCGAGGCCGCTGCCCTCGGAGCGGGTTCGCGCGGTGTCGGCCTTGTAGAGGCGGTCGAAGACGTGCGGCAACACCTCCGGGGCCAGTCCGGGCCCCCGGTCGGCCACCTCGATGGTGACCCAGTCCGGGTCTGCGCTGAGGCGCACCGACACCGGCTCGGCACCGTGCCGGAAGGCGTTGCCGACCAGGTTGGCGACGATGACGTCCAGTCGGCGGGGGTCGAGTCGGGCCACGACGCCGGGTGGCAACTCCGTTCGTACCCGGTCCAGCCAGCCGCGGATCCGCAGGGTCGCGGTCACCGCCGCGGCCACGTCAACGTCGTCCAGGGCGAGCCGTGCCGTGCCGGAGTCGAACCTGCTGATCTCGATGAGGTCGTTGACCAGCTGGGTGAGGTTCTGCGTCTCCTGGCTGACCAGCCGGGCGGCCCGGCCCGCGTCCCCGGGCAGGTGTTCCGCCTCCTCGTCGAGCACGTCGGTGACCGCAGTCATCGCGGCCAGCGGTGTCCGGAGTTCGTGCGAGACGTCGGCCACGAAGCGGCGGGCGTCGGATTCCAACCGCCGCAGCTCGCCGACCTGCCGCTCCAACGTGCCCGCGGTGTGGTTGAAGGTCCGTGCCACATCCGCCAGCTCGTCGGCGCCCCGGACCGTCAACCGGGTGCTCAGGTCGCCCTCACCGAGGCGGCGCGCCGCCCGGCCGAGGTCGCGGACGGGTCGCAGGACGCCGCGGGCGGACAGCAGGGCCAGCAGGACGGCGAGGACCAGGGACAGCCCGCCGGTCAGCCACGCCCTGGTGGCGAGCTGGTCGATGCTCTGCTGCTCGGGCACGAGATTGCGCACCGAGTAGACCTCCACCCCGGACGGGCGGGACGTGCCGTCCGGGCGGTCCAGCGCCAACTGGGTACCGATGAGCAGCGCGGGCTGTCCGGCGAGTGAGACCCGCTGCCAGGCGATGCGACCGTCACGGACCTTCTGCCGCAGCTCCGGGGTGAGCGGGTCGGTGAATTCGGAGGCGCCCTGTGCCCGCATGTCCCGGTAGACGACCACCGCGAAGCTCTCCCGGTCGCTGAGGCGCTGGGCCAACAGTTGGAGGTCGTCCTGGGTCGGCGGAAGCTGGGCGATCGGGTAGAGCTTGGTGAGCTGGTCGGTCAGTGACATCACCGCGGCGTCCTGCGCCTGCTGCAGGATTACGTTCCGAGCCTGGAAGTAGCTGCCACCGGCCACCGCCACCGTCGTGGTCACGCCCAGCATCGCGAACGCCAGGACGAGCCGGACCCGTAGACCCGAGACCCACGCGCCGACCCGGCGCCACGGCGTCACAGCGGCCCGAACCGGTATCCGAAACCACGCACGGTCTGGATGTAGACCGGTGCCGACGAGTCGGCCTCGATCTTGGCGCGTACCCGCTGGACGCACGCGTCCACGAGTCGCGAGTCGCCGAGATAGCCGTGCTCCCACACGGCCTCCAGCAGCTGCTGACGGCTGAGCACCTGGCCCGGCGTGTGCGAGAGTTCGAGCAGCAGCCGCAGTTCCGTCGGGGCGAGGCTGACCGGCGTTCCGTCCTTGCTGACCACCAGCGCGGCCCGGTCGATGGTCAACGCGCCGTGCTGCTCCAGGCCGGCCCGGTCGCCGCCGCGCCGCGAGTCGCCACCGGTCCGTCGCAGCACCGCGCGGATGCGCGCCTCCAGCACCCGGGCCTGCACGGGCTTGACCACGTAGTCGTCGGCGCCGGCCTCCAGGCCCGCGACCACGTCCATGTCGTCGTTGCGGGCGGTGAGCATGATGATCGGCAGGTCGCCGAGCTGCCGGATCCGGCGGCAGACCTCGAACCCGTCCATCCCGGGCAGCATGAGATCGAGGACCACGACGTCGGACGGGGTCGTGCGCAGCCGCTCCAACCCCTGCTCACCGGTGCCCACGGCATGCACGGTGTGGCCCTGTCGGGTGAGCGCCAACTGCAGTCCGTCGCGCACCGTCTGGTGGTCCTCGATCAACAGCACCTGGGACATGTCGTCAAGTATCCCATCATGAGATCTTTCGGGTCTCGGTCGTCGGCGGTGGCTGCGCGGGGCTGCGTGGGGAGAGCGGCACCGCGAAATCCGTCGCACGCACCAGGAACACCACCGCGCCCACCAGGAACATCGTCGACGCGGAAGCGGCCACGATGGCAATCAACAAGCCGCGCTGCACCGACGCGGCCAGACCGGGCACGACCACCAGCAGCGCCCAGACCAGCACGACCAGCCCGACCCCCGCCTCGGCCAGCCTGCGCCAGAGGCTGCCGCCGCCCGAACCGCCGGCCGGGTCGCGGTCGTCGGACCAGGCCGCCAACCCAGCCGCGGCCAGGCAGAACAGGGTCACCCCCAGCAGAACGCCGCCGAGCACGTCGCTGAACCGGTGCCAGCCCGCGATCATCGTGGCGGAGGCGATCACCGAGACACCCACCGCGCCCGGCACCGCCAGCCAGCGCCGGGCCCAGCCGGGCAGGACCAGCATGAACGCCAGCAGCAGGGCGGTCGCCGCGGCGACATGGCCGCTGGGGAAGCTGTTGTGGGTGGTGGAGCTCAGGATCTGTAGATCCGGGCGGGGCAGCTCCGATTTCACCGCGCCGGCCAGCAGCACCGCGCAGACGACCATGCCCACACCGACGACCCCCGCCACCAGCCGTCGGCGGAGCACACCCACCAGCAGCACCACACCGAGCAGGGCCGCGATGAGGCTCGGGCTACCGAAGGTGGCCAGCACGGTCTTGGCCGGGCCCACCAGCACGGTCTGCTGCTCGTACCCTCCGCCCCGCTCGGCGCGCGGTACGAGCACCCCGTCCAGCCACTGCCCGGGGTACGTCCGCACGAACACGGCGGCGGTGAGGGTCAGGGCAACCAGACCGGACAGCGCCGCCGCGAGCAGTCGAAGACCCAGTGGCACCGCCGCGCGGGCGTGGGGCAGCGGTCGCGCCGGACCGGGCGTCGGCCGCCCGACGGAGTACAACGATCCGATGGACATGGCGACCATGCTCGCCCCGGCAGGTCCGTACCCCGTCCTCGAATTGTCTTGGTTCTGTCACAACCACCGCCGCCGCTTCCGGAAGAGCGGATCGTCGGCGGTGGGCCGGGTGGACCTGGACGGCGCGGCGGGATCCACATGCTTACATGCGCCCATGTTTTACCCAGCCGAGATCAGCCACCACTAGGGTCAGGACGCCGATCGATGTTTCGGTCGGTGGTGCGAAAAATCCATCCGGAGTGAGTTGGGGAACCGGAAGGTGTTGGCAAATGCAGGGAATTCCAGTGGCCAGCCTGGTCATCGGCATCGCATCCTCGCCGGCCGAGCGGCGACATCTGGCCCGGCTGCTCGGCGGCAGTGACGCCTTCCTGATCGTCTCGACCGTCGACCAGGCACGAGAGTTCCTCGGGGTGGTCGAGGCGCCCGCCGCCCCGGCTCCACCGACCAGGGTGGCGCTCGCCGAGGTGGCGCCGAGCCCACAGCCACCGCCACCGGATCTGGCCGTCGACTCCGACCGCCGGGTGCTGCGCTGGCGCGACCAGGAGATCGACCTGACCCGGTTGGAGCACGACGTGCTGCTCTGCCTGGTGCACGCGCCCGGGCAGGTCTGGACCTACGAGCGCCTGCACCTGGAGGTCTGGGGCAACCGGCACCTCGGCCGGGGCTCCGACATGCACTCGGTGGTGCGCCGGGTGCGCGGCAAGCTCGCCAGTCTCAACGCCACGGCAACGATCCACTCGGTACGCGGCGTCGGCTTCCGGCTCGCTCCCGTCTGATCACCCCGGGCGCGGTCCGGCCCGCCTGGTCGGGGACCAGGCGGGCCGGATCTCTTCGGCTAGTGCTCGGGCATCAGCACTTGATGGGTGCCAACCCGAAGTTCTCCACCGTCGGAGTGGCGGTGTCGATCCGGGTCTGACGGGTCTGCGGCTTCCAGCCGTCCTTGGCCACGATCATCGTGAGCGGGTTGTTGCGGCGGTCCACCCAGTAGGCGTACTTGCCCTGGGCGTCGGTGGCGAAGGTGTACGACGCCGCCCACGAGTCGACCTGCACGACCGCGCCGGTGAGCGGCGAGGTCGCACCCTGGCAGCTGGTGCCGGTGACCGTACCCATGAGCTTGCCCCAGGTCTTCGGGGGGTTCGCGGTCATGGTCACCGCGACCGGTGCCACCGAGTACGGGGTGTTCTCGGAGATCGCGACCGCGCCGGAGTAGGTGCCCGGCTGGTCCACGTTCGCCGTCAGGCCGACGGTGACAGTGACCTTCGCACCCGGTGCGAGGGTGACCGCCGACTTGTCGATGGTCATCCAGCTGACGTCGGCCGCCGACTCGGAGCATCCCTCGAAGCCCGGGAGCACCTCGCTGTCCGGAGCCGCGTTGAAGCTGCCGGACGAGCCGCCGATCTTGTAGAAGCCGCACGCCGCGCCGCCGCGGTACCGCGCGGTGTTGGCGTTGGGCAGGTTGGACCACGAACCGGCGGCCGGGTCGAAGGCGAAGCCGGCGTTGCTGATGGCCCCACCCTGCGAGCCACCGACGACGAGGAGCTTGCCGCTGGCGACGGCGTACGAGCTGGCCCAGTTGTCGACCGGCGCGTCGGCGATGGCGGTCCAGGTGTTGGCCCCCGGGTCGAAGGCGTAGCTGGACTTCTGCGCGGCGGAACCGTCGTTGCCGCCGGTGCAGTAGAGGACGCCGTCGATCCCGCCGCAGGAGGCGAAGGCCACCGACTTCGGGTAGTTGGCCATCGTCTCCCACTTGTCACCGGTGGGGTCGTACCGGACGACGCTGTTCGACATCGGCAAACAGGCTGCCGTGGTGCAGCCACCGACCGCGTACAGCTTGCCGTCGACGACGGCCTGACCGGCTGCGGCCCGCGGTGCCGGGTTGTCGGCCAGTTCCGTCCAGGTGTTGGCCCCCGGGTCGTACGACCAGGTGGCGGAGTCCGGGCCGGCGTCGGCCCAGCCACCGGTGACGATGATCTTGCCGTTAACCACGCCAGCGGTCAGGGCGTTGCGCGCGCCGGGAAGGTCGGCGATCGCCGTCCAGGTCTGCGCGGCCGGGTCGTAGGCGTAGTTCTTGGTGGTGGAGGCCTCACCGTCGCCGCCACCGAGCGAATACACCTTGCCGTCCAGGTTCACCACCCGGTTGTCCATGATCGTGGCCGGGTAGTTGGCGATGTCGGTCCACGGCGCCGCCTGCGGGCCCGCCGCCGCGGCAGCCGCCTTGGCCTCCTTGCCGGACGCCTTGGCGGCGAACGACGTCGGTACGGTGAGCCGCTGCTCCGGCGCGCCGCTGGACCCGAGCACCTGCTGCCGGGTGACCGTGGAGCCGTCCGCCCGCAGGAGTTCGAACCCGTTGTCCCGCTCGCCGAACTTGACCTCGACCGGCGCGCCACCGGTGTTGGTCACCGTGAACGACTTGCTGGTCTTGCCGTTGGGCATCTGGAGCGTCGCGCTCAGCTGCGTCGGGGTCACCGACAGCCGGCCGGCCGCGAGCTGGAAGTTCGCGGTGGTCGCCCAGTCGGCCTCGACGTCGACCTGCTTGGTCTGGCTGACGTAGTTGCCTGCGGTCGCCGTGAACGGGTGCTCGCCGGTCAGCGACGAGTAGATCCAGTAGAAGCCGTCGGCCAGCCCCGGGTCGTCCGGGGTCGCCACGGTGACGGCCTTCTCGGCGGGCCGGTCCTTGGAGGTGACGGTCGCGCCGTTGACGTAGCTGTCGTCGTTCTTGTCGCGGACGTTGCCGACGACCAGGCCGCCGTCCAGCGGCACGCAGGTGACCTGGCTGCCGATCAGGACGTTGTCGACCTCCCACCACCACTCGTACGAGGCGTCGTAGTAGTGGAACCGAACCTGCACCTGCGCCTTACCGGCCGCCTGCGGGATCGGGATCTCGGTCAGCTTCGGTCCCCGGACGTCGGTCTCCTGCCGGAGCACGTTGGTCCAGGTCGCACCGCCGTCGATGCTGAGGTCCACGTCGGCGGTGTCGTCGTTGAGCTGGTTGAAGTCCTGGTTGAACCGGATGACCGGGGCCGTGACGCTGGTCAGGTCGACCACCGGGCTGACCAGGGAGGTGTCCTGGCTGGTGCCGGCTCCGTAGGCGTCGCTGTCGATCATCGCGAAGTTGCCGGTGCCGCCGGTCAGGTTGCCCCGGTCGCCGTCGTCGGTGAACTTCCAGACCTGACCGCTGCCCGCGTTGTCGACGACGGTCCAGCCGGCGGGCGTGGTCGTGGCGTCGAAGGTCTCGTACTCACCGTCGGAGCCGGTCGTGTATCCGGGCGCGGTGGTGCAGACGGTGGTGTCCACCGGCACGGCGACGTTGGCGGTGACGTTGCCCGAGCCGACCACGACCTCCTTGGTGACGGTCTGGTAGCCCGGGTACTGCGACTCGTACTTCAGGGTGTACGTCTGCCCGGACGGCAGCTTGATGCTGTAGCGACCGTTCGACGGGGTGGTGTAGTCGTAGACGCCGGACACGCCCGTCACGGTCACCTTCGCGTACAACGGCCAGCCGTGGCCGGAGCCGTCGGTGACCGCTCCGGTGACGTTGACACTCGGCACCGCCGTGAGGGCGACGTTGAGCGTCGTGGTGGCGCCCTTGGCGACCGTTGCCGTCTTGGTGGTGCTGGCGTACCCGAACGCCGCGACGGCGACCTGGTAGTCGCCGGCGGGGAGCTGGGTGGAGAACTTGCCGTCGGCACCGGTGGTCAGCTCACGCTCGGACGCGCCGGTGAGCGTCAGGGTTGCGCCGGCGATCGGTGCGCCGGAGGTCGCGTCGGTGACCGTGCCGGCCAGGATGCCGATGTCACCGGTCGGGGCGGCGTTGAGCAACGCGAGGGCGTCCAGTCGGCCTTCGCCGTAGACGTTGTTGTCGGCGGCGGTGCCACCACACTGGTCGTCGGCCTTGTCGATCGCGGCGCCGTTGAGCAGCGCGCGCGTCGCGTTGACGTCGCCGACCAGCGACGGTGCCGCCGAGTACAGCAGCGCGATCGCGCCCGCGAGGTGCGGTGCGGCCATCGAGGTGCCGCTGATGCTGCCGTAGGCGTTGCCCGGGATGCTCGACCGGACGTTCACGCCCGGCGCCGAGATGTTGGGCTTGATCTCGCCGTTCTGACCGGCGCCACGGGAGGAGAAGCCGGCCACGTTGTTGTTGACGTCGTACGCGCCGGTCGAGTAGTTGCTGACGAGGCTGCCCGGCGAGCCACTGGTCTGGCAGGCCGGCCCGCTGTTGCCGTTGGACCAGGTGCCGAAGATCCCGGACGCGGTCCAGGCGTTCGTCACGTCCTCCATGAACGGCTCGTTGGACGGGTCCCGGGTGCCCCACGAGTTGTTGATGATGTTCGGTCGCTTGCTCGCGTCCGCGTTCTGACCGTTGAGGTCCAGCGGTTCGAGCATCCACTGACCGGATTCGATCAGGGCGGCGTCACTGGGGCAGCAACCGTTCGCCGCGATCCACTTGACCCCGGGGGCGACACCGATCTGGTTCGCGCCGTCGGAGCCGGCCATGGTGCCCATCGTGTGCGTACCGTGGCCGTCGTCGTCACAGGGGGCGGTCGCGCAGGTGCCGGCGGCGTTGAACCAGTTGTAGTTGTGGTCGAACGTCCCGTCGCCGTTGTTGCCGCGGTAGGAGTTCACCAGTGCCGGGTGGTCGAACTGCACCCCGGTGTCGATGTTCGCGATGGTGATGCCCTCGCCCTTGACGCCGTACTGGGACCAGACGTCGTCGGCGTTGATGTTGGCGACGCCCCACTCCAGGGCGTTCACGGTCTTCTCGTCGGTGCCCTTGGTCGTCTCCGGCACCTTGTACGCGACCGGCGCGTAGAGGCCCTCGACCTCCGAGTGCCCGGCGAACTTCTGGGCCATCGCCAGCGAACCGCTGTTCACCTTGATGGCGTTGGTGGCCCAGAAGGTCTGGTACTTGGTGCCCGAGCTGTCGAGGTCGGCCCGGATCTTGCCCTGGCTCGCGGCGGCGGTCTTGCGCAGCGCGTCCGCCACCGCCGTGCCACGCTTCGACCAGTCCTTGATGGCGCTGGCCTTGCTCAGGTCCGCCCGGTCCTTGAACCGGATCCAGAAGTCCCCTTCACTCTTGGCCTGGAGCTGCTTGGCGAGCTCCGGTCGGATCTTGTCCCCGGTCTGGGCGCCCGCCCCCATCGCACCGCCCGGCGCGGCCTGCGCGCCCGAGCTGATCGTCGCCAAGCATGTCGCGGCGAGGATCGTCGCCGCGCCGGCGCTCACCAGTGATCTGGCCGCGCGCCGCCATTGTGGACGTCTGAACATCGGTGCTGCCTCCCTCAGAACGACCCAGGGTGTAAATGGGCCATGGTGGACCTCCCCATGCACCGCGCGGGTCACGCCGGTTGCCCGACTGGACACTATGATCGAGAAGAACGGACGATCAAGAACTTGCCGTGAGCAACTTGTCGCTAAGAGTTGCCCTGGCTGGCGGCACGCTTGCCAATCATTGTCAGGACCGTGACGAGAGTTGGGCAGGGATGCCCATCGATCCCGGGTGGTGCGGTGGCCGAGGACGAGGCAACGGTGAACAGGGGTGATCCGGCCGACGAGCCGTTCCCACTGCTGATCGCGGTGACCCCGTCGCCGGCCGAGCGCATCCGGCTCGCGGAGCTTCTCGACGGCATCGCGCCGCTACTGCTGGTTTCCGACCTCGACGAGCTGCGCCGACTGATCGCCGCTCCGCAGCAGGTGGCCGCCCCGTCCGAACCGGCGCCGGTCGCCGCCCTGGTGATCGACTCGTCCCGCTCCAGCGCCCGCTGCGGGGAACGTGAGATCGACCTCACCCGCCTGGAACACGACCTGCTGACCTGCCTGATCACCGAGCCGGCCCGGGTCTGGAGCTACGCCGAGCTGCACCGGTCGGTCTGGGGTGACGAGGGGCGCGAACGCAAGGCCGACGTGCAGTCGCTGGTCAAGCGGCTGCGCCGCAAGCTGCACGACCTGGGCACCGGGGCCACCATCGATGTCGTCCGCAGTGTGGGGCTGCGGTTGACCGATCACCAGCAGGCGCGGGTCGAACGGGCCTGACAGCGACGTCGCCTGAGAAGAGGGACAAGGGTCAGATCAGCCCGGCGCGGGCCCACAGCAGACGCCCCGGCCCAGCCACCAGGCCGACCTCCGCCAGGTTGGCGTGCACCCGTGCGGCGGACCAGCGGAGGGTGGCACGCCAGTGCGGGTTGGCGCGGGCAGCGGCCCGACCGACCGCCGGCGGAATGCCCACCGCCGCGTACACGTCGGGATGGACCAGGCGGTTGGCGATCGTGTAGGCCGCGCGACCGACCAGCAGCCGGGCGTACGCCATGCCCACCGGGCCGGTGGCCGCGACCGCGGCGGCCAGTTCCTCGCGGGCGAACCGGACGTGTCGCGCCTCCTCCACCACGTGGATGCGGGAGACCATCCGGATGAGCGGCTGGAGCGACTCGTCCGCCATGATCTCGCGCTGGAACGCGTCGAGGATCTCCTCCGCGATGAGGATCGCGGCGTACATCCGGGGGCCGCTGGCGGTGGCCTTGAGGAAGCGCCCGAGGTGGTGGTCGACGGTGCTCGCGCGGTAGACCGGACAACCCATCGCCTCGATCAGCCGGCCGAACATGATGGAGTGCCGGCACTCGTCGGCGACCTCGGTCAACGAGTACTGGGCCTGCCGGCTGGTCGGGTCGGCGCGGTAGTACTCCCGGATCAGCATCTGCATGAGGATCGTCTCGAACCACAGCCCGGCGCTGGCGGCGCTGGCCACCTCGTGCTTGGTCAGCTCGACGCGCTGCTCCTCGCTGAGCTGCTCCCACAGCGGGGTGCCGTAGAGGCTGCTGCGCTGTGGCGGGAGCCAGTAGGCGCCGGGGGTGTGCGGGGCGTCCCAGTCGATCTCGACGGTGGGGTCGTAGCTGGTGCGCAGTGAGGACGTGAGCAGTCGATCGGCGACCGCCGCGCGCCCGGTTTCCGCCGCCTCCATGGCTCCTCCATATTGACGTGACGACCAGTAACTGTTACGAGTAGTAGCATGCAATCGCCGCTCACCGATGTCAATGCATCCGAGCCGTCGGCCACGCCCCCTGACGGCAGTCCGAAGGCGAAGGGCAACGGCCGCCGGGACCGCTGGGCAGACCATCGTGAGCAACGACGGCAGGAGTTGGTCGGTGCCGCCGTGCAGGCGCTGCTGCGGCACGGGCCGGAGGTCGACATGGAACAGGTGGCCGCCGCCGCGGGCGTCAGCAAACCGGTCCTGTACCGCTACTTTGCCGACAAGTCGCAGCTCTGGGTGGCGGTCAGCGAGGTGGTGGCGGCCCGGATGGTCGACACCATCGCGCCCGCAGTCGAACAGGTCCGCGAGGAACGCGGCCTGGTCGAAGCGACGATCGACGCCTACCTGGGCGTGATCGAGTCGGAGCCGAGGCTCTACCGGTTCCTGATGCACCAGTCCGGCGACCCCGGCATCCACCAGGTGATCGCCGGCACCAGCCGGCAGGTGGCCGCCGGGCTGGCCCGGGTGATCGGCGACCGGCTACGCACGCTGGGCCTGGACGCCGGCCCCGCCGAGCCCTGGGCGTACGGCCTGGTGGGTTTCGTGCAGGCGGTCGGCGACTGGTGGACCACGCACGGCCAGCCGATCAGCCGGGCCGCCCTCACCGACTACCTGACCGCTCTGCTGTGGAGCGGCATCGAGGGAGTCCGGGCCAGCGCCGACCTGCCGCACGAGCTCACCCGCGCCCACGAGCGGATCGTGCCGTGAGTTACCACGGCCCGGCGGGTGTCGAGGGCACCTCGGTCCGGGTGCACCTCAGCGGGCGGTGGGAGCCGGTCGACGGCCGCTTCCACTGGGGTGGGCGGATCGAGCCCGAGCCACGGGTGGCCCACCTGCTGCGCTCCGGTCGGCGCGACGTCGAGTTGCGCATCGCCGACCGCGTCCGGGCGGCCCGACTGGCCGAGGTCGACCCGTGGGGAGGCGTACGAATCACCGGCGTGGGCGATCCGCCCTGGCCGCCAGTGGCCGACCCGACTTCCGCGCCCGAGCACACGGAGGGATGAATGGAGACAGACGTTGCCATCATCGGCGCCGGCTTCGGTGGCCTGGGCGCCGCCATCCGCCTCCAGCGGGCCGGCTTCACCGACTTCCTCGTCTTCGACCGGGGTGAGGACGTCGGCGGCACCTGGCGTGACAACACCTACCCGGGCTGCGCCTGCGACGTCCCGTCGCACCTCTACTCGTTCTCCTTCGCCCCCAACGCCGGCTGGTCGAACGCCTTCTCCGGCCAACCGGAGATCTGGGACTACCTGCGCGGCTGCGTCGACCGCTTCGGGATACGCCCGAGGCTGCGGTTACGCCACGAGGTGCACGAGGCGAGGTGGGACGAGCAGCGCCAACGCTGGCTGTTGCGCACCTCCGGCGGCGACCACAGCGCCCGGGTCCTGATCTGTGCCGCCGGCCCGCTCAGCGACCCGGCCATCCCCGACCTGCCCGGGATCGACGAGTTCGCCGGCACGGTGTTCCACTCCGCCCGTTGGCGGCACGACCACGACCTGACCGGCCGGCGCGTCGCGGTGATCGGCACCGGCGCCTCGGCCGTCCAGTTCGTGCCGCAGATCCAGCCGACGGTCGAGAAGCTGACGCTCTTCCAGCGCACCCCCGCGTGGATCATGCCGAGGTTGACGCGCCGGATCAGCCGGGTCGAGCAGGCCGCGTTCCGCACCGTGCCCGGCGCGCAGCGGGCCGCCCGGGCGGGGCTCTACCTGGTACGCGAGAGCATGGGCCTGGGCTTCCTGCACCCGGCGGTCAACCGCCTCGCCTCGCGCCTGTCCCTGCGTACGCTGCGGCGTCAGGTCCCCGACCCGCACCTGCGGGACAAGCTCACCCCCCGGTACGCGATGGGCTGCAAGCGGGTGCTGATCTCCAACGACTACTGGCCGTCGCTCACCCGACCGAACGTCGACGTGGTCACCGCCGGCATCGCCCGGATCGTGCCGGACGGCCTCGTCACCGACGACGACGTCCACCACCCGGCGGACACGATCATCTTCGGCACCGGCTTCCACGTCACCGACTCCCCCGTCGTCCGGCGCATCCACGGTCGGGGCGGGCGCAGCCTGGCAGAGGCGTGGACCCCCAGCATGCGCGCGTACCAGGGCACGACCATCGCCGGCTTCCCCAACCTGTTCTTCCTGCTCGGCCCGAACACCGGGCTCGGTCACACCTCCGTGGTGCTGATGATCGAGGCACAGCTGCATCTGGTGCTCGCGGCCCTGCGTCACATGCGGGCCAAGGGAATCCAGGCCATCGAGCCCACCGCGCAGGCGCAACGACGCTGGACCGAACGGATCGATCAGAAGATGACCGGCACCGTGTGGGAGACCGGCTGTCAGAGCTGGTATCTCGACAGCACCGGCCGGAACACCACCATCTGGCCAGGCTTCGCCACCAGCTTCCGGATGCGGCTGCGCCGGTTCCGCCCGGCCGACTACCAGGTCGCCACGGCAGGGAACACCCCCAACGACACGGAACGGGAGCACGTCGATGCGGTATGACCTGGCGGGCAGGACGGTGCTCATCACCGGTGCGGCGCGCGGCATCGGGGCGCAGATGGCCCGCGAGGCCGTCGCCCGGGGCGCCCAGGTCGCCGTCGTCGGTCTGGAGGGCGAGCTGCTCAAGCAGCTCAGCGCCGACCTCGACGCGCACTGGTACGAGTGCGACGTCACCGACCAGGCGGCGTTGGACGCGGCGGTGGCATCCACTGTCGACCGGTTCGGTGGCATCGACGTTGTCGTGGCCAACGCGGGCATCGCGAACCTCGGCACCGTCGCCGTGGGACCGGTCGACGCGCTGGTCCGTACCGTCGAGGTGAACCTCTGCGGCGCGATCCGCACGGTCAGCGCGGCGCTGCCCCACGTCACCGCCGCCCGTGGCCACGTCCTGATCATCTCGTCGGCCGCCGCTTTCACGGCGATGCCCGGGATGGCCGCCTACTGCGCGTCCAAGGCGGGCGTGGAGCAGTTCGCCAACGTGCTGCGCCTGGAGACCCGCTCACGCGGCGTCACCGTCGGCACGGCGCATCCGATCTGGATCGACACCGACCTGGTCCGCGACATCCGTGACGACCTGGCATCGTTCCGCACCGCGCTGCGCCGGTTGCCGTGGCCGCTGTCCACCGTCGTACCCGTCGAGCAGTGCGTCGAGGCCCTGCTCCGCGGCATCGAGCGCCGCAAACGCAAGGTGTACGTGCCACGGTCGCTCGCCCTGGTGCAGGCGCTGCGGCCGGTGGTGCTGAGCGGCCTCTCGGACGCGTTGATCACCCGGTTCGGCGGCCAGACCATGGTCGGCCAGATGGAAGACGAGGTACGCCAGCTCGGGCGTTCCTTCGGCAGGACGTCGGTGGGAGGGCAGTCATGAGCATTCATTTCCGGCGTGCCGGCAGCGGAGAGCCGCTCGTGCTCATCCACGGCATCGGTCACCGCCATCAGGCGTGGGAGCCGGTGTTCGACCGGCTCACCGCCCACCACGAGGTGATCGCGCTCGACCTGCCCGGCTTCGGGAATTCTCCGGTGCCGGGCACCGGCATGCCCGCCGACATGGCCGCCACCGTGGCCGGGGTCCTGCCGGCGCTGACCGAGTGGGGGCTGGAGCGTCCGCACGTCGCCGGCTACAGCCTCGGTGGGGCGATCGCCCTGGAGCTTGCGGCGACGGGGGCGGCCGCCTCGGCCACCGCCTTCTCCCCCGCCGGCTTCTTCACCCCGGCGGAGCGCCGACGGGCGCTGGCCATCCTCCGGATGCTGCGGGCCAACTCGTACCTGCCCACCCCGATCATGCGTGTCGCGCTGCGCTCGGCGTACCTGCGGGCGTTGTGCTTCGCGCCGCTGATGGCCCGCCCGACCCTGCTGGACGTCGAACGGGCGCTGGGTGACGCGCTCGCCCTGCGACGAGGGCTCGGCTTCAACGCCGTGGCCCGAGCCGCCCGCGACTATCGCTTCGACTGCCTTCGGCTGTCCGACCCGACGGTGCCGGTGACCATCGGCTGGGGTGACCGCGACCGGATCTTCGGCGTCCACCAGGCCGAGCGCGTCCGGGCGGGCCTGCCGGCGGCACGGGTGGTGACGCTGCCCAGTTGCGGGCACGTCCCGATGAGCGACGACCCGGACCTGGTCGCCGGGCTCATCCTGGAGACCACCGGCGCCGTGCCCCGCACCGAGCGAACGATCCGTCCGGCTCCGACCAGCATCGCGAGTCAGGAAGATCACTTCACACTCTAAAAACTTGCAGGCTGTGCAAGTTCGCTCCTAATCTCGCTCGCGTGACCGACACCGACCAAGCCGCGCCCGGGCGTCGCGACCGCAAGAAGGCGCAGACGCGGGCCGCGCTGACCGCCGCCGCGCTGCGGCTGGTCGCCGAACGCGGCCTGGAGCACGTGACGGTGGAGGAGATCAGCGAGGCCGCGGACGTGTCCTCGCGGACCTTCTTCAACTACTTCACCTGCAAGGACGAGGCACTCACCGACGATCCGGCGCTGGACGGCAACCCGGTCGTGGCGCGTCTGGCGGCCACACCTGCGCAGGTGCCGACGTTGCAGGCCGTCCGGCTGGCCCTCGACGAGGCGATCGACACGATCCAGGCCGACCGGGAGTTGTGGCGGCTGCGGCTGGCGGTCATCACCCAGAACCCCGCGCTGCTGCCCCGGCTGGTGTCCGGCAACATCGCGACGGAGCGAGCCATGGTCTCGGTCATCGCCACCCGCCTCGGCGTAGGTCCCGACCACGGCCTCCCGCCGCTCATCACCGCTGTCACCAGTGCCGCCTTCCACACCGCGATGCTGCGCTGGTCCACCGGCGACGACACCCGCCCCCTGCGCGACTTCGTGGACGAGGCCTTCTCCGCGGTGGCCGCCGGGCTGCCGGATCCGCCGCCCCCCTCCTGACCCGCCA
>NZ_QGSY01000118.1 GCF_003857035.1 Micromonospora arida | reverse complement strand
ACTCCACCGACCACGACCCCGCCGACGACCACGCCGCCGACCACCACGCCGCCGACCACCCCTCCGCCGAACACCACTCCGCCGGCCGGTGACGGCTGCTACGCGTCGATCGCGGTCAACCAGTGGGCTGGCGGTTTCACCGCGAGCGTGACGGTCACCGCCGGCAAGTCGGACATCAACGGCTGGACCGTGACCGTCGCGCTGCCGGGCGGCGCGGTCACCAGCGCCTGGAACGCGCAGGTCAGCGGCACCAGCGGAACCGTAGGGTTCACCAACGTGAGCTACAACGGACGGGTCCTCGGCCGGCAGTCGACCACCTTCGGCTTCCAGGGCACCGGCACCGGCCCAGGCGTGTTGGCCGACTGTGTGACCAGCTGACTTCAGTCGATGCGGCGGCCCGGCGTGGAAGACCACTCTCCGCGCCGGGCCGCTCTTTTGCCACCCCAGGTGAACGCCCAGGTCGCGCTCGCGCACCAGTAGCTCAGGGGACGCCGCGTCATCTATGTCCGCACGCTGGTGGCCGGTGGCTTCTCGGCATCGCGGCTGCGGGACGGTCGCGCCGACCAACTGCTGTGGTCAGGCTTGTGGGTCCTCCCTCTCCTGCGGGACATCTCGTGGCCGGCGAGCAACGCGATCGCCACGGCCGTCAGCAGGCCACCGAACAATGGGATGACGCGCACCCCGGCCGTCGCCAGCAGACCCGCGCCGATCAACGAGCCGGCCGCGAGGCCGAAGTTGAACGCGACGCTGAGGCTGGCCGACGCCATGTCGGTTGTCGACGGGGCCACCTGCATGACGCGGTGCTGGATTCCCGCGATCAGCGAACTGAACGACATCCCCGCCACGGCGAGCAACGGGATGGTCAACGCCTTGCTCGCGCCAACTCCATAGAGGCCGAGCATCGCGGCGGTGAGGAGCCCGAGCAGCACCAGCACGACACCGAGCGGAAACCGGTCCAGGACCCGGCCGACCGCCCAGGTGCCGGCGACGCCGAACGAGCCTTGAACGAACAGCAGCAGGCCGAGAGACGCTGCGGCGAACCCGCTGACGTCGAGGAGGAAGACGGTCATGTACGTGAACGCGCCCATGGCGCCGGTGACCGCGAGGATGGTGGCGAGGAGGAGCACGACGAAGCGGGGCCGGTCCGGCATCGGCCCGATGTCGCCGGCCCTCTGTTGCGGTGTGACGCTCGGCAGGAGCAGGGCGACCGCGATGCAGCTGACGAAGCCGAAGACGGCCATCGCGACGAAGGCGGCCCGCCACCCGGCCTGCCCGCCCAACCAGGTGCTCAGCGGCACGCCGAGAACCGGGCCGAGCGCGTTACCGATCGACAGTCGAGCCACGATGCGGCCGCGGATGTTCGCGGGGAACATCGAGATCGCCACCGGGAACACCACCGCCCAGAAGACACCGTTGGTGGTGGCGGACACCAGCCGCGCGGCGAGCAACACCTCGTAGGAGGTTGCGAAGGCCGACACCGCCGTCGCCGCGGCGAACACACCGAGGGCGCCGGCGAGAAGCGGGCGCCGGGGCACACGCCGAGTGACCCGGGTAAGCGGGAGCGCCACAATCATGACCACCACGGCGTACCCGGTCACCAGCAGACCGGCCTCGGACCTGGAGCGTCCCAGGTCTGGCGCGATCAGCGTGAGCAACCCGATCGGAAGTACTTCGGTGGTGACGTAACAGAAAGTGGCGGCGGACAAAGCGGCGAGGGCATAGACCGCGCGTCGTTCGTGCACCATTGGCTACCTCCCAGGTCCTGGACGAGGTGTAGAGGATCAGCCGCCACGGATGAGGCACCGTGATCCCGGCTAACAGAGTTTTGACGGTAGCATAGGCAGTTGTGTATCCCTCGCTGTCTCGCGCTGGGAAGCCGCTCTCGCACGCCGGTTGGGCTGCGCGTTGCCGCAGCGGGGGAAGTGTGGGAGCGAAAATTAACCACCTACGAATGTATAGGTGGTAGCATCGTTGGTATGCCACTCGATGTGTGCCAGCTACCCTTGGTCGGCGGCCACCCGGCACTCGATCTGGTCAACACGCTCGAGCGAGGGGGCGAGTCGCCGCACGACTTCCTGACCGACAGTTCCGCTCTGCTGCGCTGGTCCGCTCGGGTGGGCGTGGTCACCGACGCGGAGGTCGACCAGGTGGGCCGGGCGTGGCGCGACGAGCCTGCGGCGGCCCACGCGGGCCTGGCCGCCGTGCGGGACATCCGTGAAGGGCTGCATCTCGTGCTGCTCGCGGCGATCACCGACGCGGACTGTGGAACGGCGGGTGACCCCATCGCGGCCGGGGCCGCGCTGGTCGCTCTACATCAGCGCTGGTCCGGCGCGGCCGTCCGAGCCAGATTCGTGCTCGACTCGTCGCAGGTACGGATGGTCTACGGCACGGTGCCGGCCATGCTGGTGCCGGACCGGATCGCCGAGGCCGCCCTCGACGTCATGCTGACCGCCGATTTGACCCGGGTGCGCCGCTGCCCGGTGCTCGAAGGCGGCTGTGGCTGGCTGTTCCTCGATCAGAGCCGCAACGGTTCCCGCCGCTGGTGTCGCATGGCCGACTGCGGCAACGCGGTGAAGGCGCGACGGCTCACCGAACGTCGCCGCGCCGCCCGGCCCACCAACTCGTAGCCCGTCGCCGGCGGTCTTCGACCACCACCACGCACGGCGGCGGGGTGGTTGGACCGACCACCGGCCCAACCACCCCGCCTACGAGACCGATCGTGTGATCACCTGGTCAGTCGGGCTCTCGCGACAGCGTCACCTGCCACCGAGAAGACGGAGATGGGTGGCGTTGAACGTCTGGTTGTACGGCCGTACACAGGCGTCGTGTCGGGCGTACGCCGTGTCCGTCAGCTTCTGCCCGGCCTCTTCGCTGAGCACCTCGGCGCGCCTGCCCACGTACTCGTGGATGCCATCGACCGACGTGATGGCGTATCCCTGAGTCGTCATGCAGGCGACGTACGTCCTCTCGGCAGACTGAACCGTGGGGTCGGACTTCGCCTGGGCGAGAATGGCCTCCGCGCGTCGGAGCCCGGCCTCCACGTCGACCCGGGCGGCGGCTTGCAGCGTGCTGTCCATGCAACCGGCGGTGTCGTCCGTGCCCCAGAGAGCATCCCCCCAGGCCTGCTGCTGCCGGGGCTCTAGCCCGGCCACCAACAGCTCGTTCGGACTGGGCGACGTGCCGCGCGCGGCGGATGCCTGCTCCACTGCGGCCCTGATGTCGCGGCCGTCGGCCTCCGCTGCGGCGCGCGCCTCCTCGACCAGGAGGTCACCCGGAACGGTCACCGCGTACTCGAAGCCCCGCTCCTTCATACAGTCCGCCACCAGCTGCTCGTGGCGGAGTACCTGATCGCGGATCAAACTGGGCTGTTCGCTGTGGGCCGCTGGTTGAAGGATGACGGAGGCGCCAATCGTGGCCGCGATGAGTGCGGCTACCGACAGCAGTGCACGGTTACGACGATTCGAGTTGTCCATGTCAGAGGTCCGATCTCTCAGCTGACTACTTGGAGGAAGCCATTGGACTTGTCGTATGCGGCGTTGAACCGGTTGTGCAGATGGCTGCGGTCGGTCTGGTTAATCTTGATGCACCCGTTCGACGCGTAGTTGGAGTTCGTCCATCCGGACGTTCCTTGCGAGTGGATGAACAGTTCGGTGCGGGTGGTAGAACCCGAGCACTTCTTCGATCCGAGGTTCCAGACCCAGCCGCGGACGACCTCGTTGCCCCAGGTCTTGTTGATGTGCTCGAAGCGGGTGCTGTCCCTTCCGTCTGGCCAGTAGTAGCCGTTGGGCAGCCACCCCTGGTTGGACAGGCATTCGTTGGTGCTCCCGTTGCCGCTGCCGGCACGCTGGCTGATGCGATAACGCACGCCACCCACGCTGACGTACGCCGTGAGCGTGCTGTTCAACGCGCTTGATGGATTCTTGTCGAAGTCGAACCACGGGGCGGAGTTTCCAGTTCCCTGAACCGCCTCGGTGTAGGCCAGCGCGGGCGCCGACCCGCCGGTGGCGATCAGGGTAACGGCCACTCCGATGACCAGTAGTGCGTCCAACATTCTTTCGGACAGACTTCTGCGATGCGACAAGATGCTTTCCTTTCAACGCCTGAGGTGCATCTGTGCCGTGGAAATGCAGCGCACGACCCACAATTGCGGGGCGCCCCCGTTCCGCGACTTGGTCGGCCGACGCTATCCCGATCGCGGACAGGGTGGTGCCCGCAGTGATCATTACCTGCCAAAAGCCTGAAACTAGGCAAAAGCTGCCGTCAATGGAACTGGCAATCGTGCATTCGACGTCCGTCTTGGAGATCTGGTGACGGCCTGTTCAGGGCATCCATTGCAGGACAGGCGGGGAGGGTTCCGCCCCCATTCTTCCTGGTGAATGTCCCTGTTGCTGTCCGTGAGGCGGGGGTGGGCACCGACCCCTTGCGCGGATACGCCGCGGGCGGCGTCGTCCACGTGGGTCGCAATCTGATGGAGTTGGCTCCTCGGCGTCCTGGCGCTCATCGTCACCGAGGTGGTTCTCGCTGCCCGACGAGACCGGCGCGCCAGATGGTCGGCGATCCTGCTGCTCGGGCCAATGCTGCTGGTCGGGCCGGTGCTGCTGCTCGGGCCGAAGTGCCTGGGTGGATCAGCCAGCGCTGCGGGAAGCCCGGCAGGCAGGGTGAAAGCCGGCGCTGCGGACGAGGACGAGATCAGCGATCGTGGCAGCGCGGGCGCTATTGGCGGCGAGGCTTGGTCAAGCCAACGAGTACCGCCGAAGCCGCTGCGGGAGCCCGGCGGGTGCCACCCTCGGGTGCGATCCAGATTTTGCGAATCGCACTCCTGTCGCTTGATCACTCACCGTCCACGACGCAGAACGTCGGCCATCAGGTCCTTCTGCTGAGACGAGTACGGATCGTCACCTTTCAATCGGACATTTGTTGCACTGGGTTGCGCTGATCGTGCTGGCAGCGGGCAGTCAACGGGCAACCGGAGCCCACTCGCCTGTGGTAGAAATTGTCAACGCGAGATTGTTGCCCGCTTTTCTGGCCATCTTGCCTGCGCAGCCGTGAAACGGGGGAGGTTTCAACGGAACGTCACTGAGAAGAGCGCTGCCACGCCTGCTGTCGTATCAACAGGTGATGATTCATGCTGCGATCAATCGGTCGCAGGACCTCGGGTTACCTCTAAGAGGTGTCAACCGAGAAGCGATTCCTCATACTGGCACACAATGCTTGGTGAAAGGACTCCACTGTGCGCATTTCTATGTTCCGGACGGGGCTGACCGCTCTGTTGACGACTGCCGCACTCCTCGCGTCGCCCATCGCCGCCTCGGCGGCGCCGAGCGCAGGGACCTCACCGGCGCCTGCCGACAAGGTGAACGTGGGCGCCTACGACTGGAACAACGCCAAGGTCGCACCCACCAAGGCCCAGCTGCAGCAGGGCATCGACGACGTCATCTCACGCACGCCTGGTGCGCGCCAGATCGACCAGACCACCGTCGAAATGGCCCCCGGTCTCATCATGCGATTCCGCAGCCCGGTCAAGGACGGTGCCAGGCAGGCTGACTCGCCGATCGTCCCTCTGGCCTCCTGCAACATCTACTACGTCTGCGTCTACACGGACCGGCAGTACGGCGGTGAGGAACTGGTCTTCTCCGTCTGCGGTCGCGAATGGAACCTGGGTAACTACGCCTACTCTGGCGGCGGCTACTGGAACGACCGGATCTCGTCCATAACGAACCAGCAGTCCTCCGGCACTACCTCGTACTTCTACAACTACAACGGTTCGGGTAACTGGAGCAAGATGGTGACCGTTGCATCGAAGCAGTATCGGTCGAACCTCGCCTTGGACACGAGGGAGGATGGCGTCTCCGGAACCCCGAATGACAAGATCGACGGAGTTCACGTCTGCGGCTCGGTCCCCTCGCCTTGGAAGCCGAACCACCCGTGATCATCCCCCGGTAGGGCATCGCTGACAGCGAAGTTCCGCTGGCCTTCCCGGCATGTTCACCGGGAAGGCCAGCGGTATCTCAGTTACCGGTCGGAGCGACAAGCATTTTCACGGAACCGCAGGTTTCAGGCGCGTTCTTGAACTGTTGACCGTCGAGAACGTAGACGAGCTTGCCCCACGTCGGAGCCGGGGACTCAGTGCCACCCGGTGAAGGGCTCGGGTCGACGCGCTGGACGCAGGCGTACAGGTGAGCGGGCGCCTCGTCGCTGAAGATCCGTTCCCAGGATCGGCGGCAGGCGTCGACAGGAGTTTCGCCATCCCGAGCTACTGTCTCTCCCATTCGACGCATGCCCGCCGTGCCGCAGACGAACGCGTCACCATTGGCCGGCTGTGCTTCCGGCGGTGCGACCGGCGCGTGGAAGCCACCAACCGCTGCCGTTGCGCCACCTGCGAAGATCGCTCCAGCGGCAACCATCGCCGCGATTATCGAGGTTCGCTTCCGCGAGCGCTTCTCCGGCTGCCGAGGCACTTCCAGGATTCGGGCGAGCATCCTCTCTCCCTGTGGGCTCGTCGTGAAGTCGACCCGGGCAACCGGCCGCGCACGAGTGATCAGCTCTTCGGTCTCACTACCCTGCCGCTTCACTGCAATCCCCTCATGTACGCCGTCAGGCTGGAGTCCGGCACCAAGTGCGTATCGATCGAGTGGGCCTCATATAGTTTCTTGAACCGGCGGCGCGCCCGATGCAGCCGCACCGCGAACGTTGCCGCGGTGCACCCCAGCACCTTCGCCGACTCCCCGCTGCTGAGGTCGTACCAGTACCGCAGGAGCAGCGCCTCGCGGTCGGCTTCAGGCAGCTTCGCCAGGGCCGCCACGACCTCGGTCCGCCCCTCCCACAGGGGGCCACCGCCAGGACCGGGGTCGTGCTCGACAGTCGAATTCAGGCGATTCTGCAGTGCCGACTGGTCTGCACGGTGCCTGTGCTGCTGCAGTAGGAGGCGCCGCGCGACGCCGAACAGCCACGGGCGCTCATCGCCCACTCGGATGGTTTCTAGCCGCCGCCAGGCCACGACGAAGACCTCAGCCACGAGATCTTGGGCGTCGTCCCTGCTCAGTCGATCACTGGCGTAGGCGTAGATGGCGTTGCCGTGTCGTCGAAACAGGTCGGTAAGGCGTTGGTGGTCCGCGGCGGTCGTGTCGGCGTCCGGCACCATTCCTCCAGGTGGTGGTCTCACACCAGTACTTGTCGTCGCGCGCCGACTTTCTTACCGCAGACCTGAAAAATCTCGCGCGCCGACGACCCGTTCGGGCGTCGCGCTCGCGTGGACAGGCACCTGTGCGCAGCCCGCCGCGTCGTACGCCTGGCCGGCCAACATACCGTCCGGGCCGGTCGCAAGCCGGGGTCGTGTGCTCAAGCCGTGGTCATGAACTGGGCAGACACGGGTCCGGGTGACGGGGTGAACGTCGGCCACTCCCTGCCACCCCTGCTGGACGTCCGGGTCGCTAGACTGGGCCCTCGCGCCCCCGTAGCTCAGGGGATAGAGCATCGGTTTCCTAAACCGTGTGTCGCAGGTTCGAATCCTGCCGGGGGCACCTCACAAAGCAGCGAGCCGGTCAGACGGCGTAGATGAGCTTGACGCCATCCATGCCGAGTGCCGCTGCCCGCGTGCCGCGGACCCCGCTGTTGAGGTTGCGCCAACTGTTGTCGCTGGCGGCCTCGTGCACCCACCCGTCGACGACGTTGTAGATGTGCTTCACCCCGTTGACGTTGAGCGCGGCCAGCGAAGTGCCCTGTGCGCCGTGGATGCCGGTCCACAGGTTGGCCCAGCCGGCGTTGCTGGCGGCCTCGTGGATCCGGCCGCCGTTGAGGGTGTAGAGGATCTTCGTGGATCCGAGGGTGACCGCGGTCGTCGCCGTGCCGGTCACCGCGCCCGCGCTGCCGGAGACCGGCAGGGCACGCCAGCCGGCGTTGCTGGCCGCCTCGAACACCTGACGGGGCTGGTCGGCCGGGTTCTGCTGGATGAAGACGAGTGGGTTGATCCGGGTGCCGGACGGGCTGATCATGTGCCAGTGCAGGTGCGGGCCCGTCGAGCTGCCCGAGCCGGGTGCGCCGGCCGCGCCGCCGGAGCGGCCCACTATCGTGCCCGCGCCCACGCTGGCACCGTTGCCGAGCAGGAACTGCGACAGGTGCAGGTACTGGCTGCGGTACCCGTCCGCGTGCTGGATCGTGACGGTGTGCCCGCCCGTACCGTTGTTGGGGAGGTTCTGGATGGTGCCGGCGCCGCAGGCCGGCAACGCCGTGCCGACCCCCATCCCGAAGTCGATGCCGCCGAGTGATCCGCGGCTGAGGTGACCCTCCCAGGTGTCGGTGATCGGGTAGGCGCTGAACGGGTTGTAGATCGCCGGCGCGGCCTGGGCGGGCTCGGGAACCAGCAGGCCACCGGTGCTGATGGCACCCGCACCCAGCACGGCCGCGCGCAACATCGTGCGGCGACTCACGGCGGAGGTGGTCGTGTCCCCACCGCAGCAGCGGCCTTCGTAACCGTCCGTCATTCCCACTCCTCCTGCGCCCGCCAAGATATCTACGGAGGCTAATGGGTGGGGTGGTCTGGCGGTACCGCAGCTACCAGACGTTGATCAGAGCGTCGGCAGCTGTTCGGCTCGGGCGACCACCTGGTCGATGAGGCCGTACTCCCGGGCCTGCTCGGCGGTGAACCACCGGTCCCGGTCCCAGTCCCGCTGGATCTCGTCGAGCGTCCGTCCACTGTGCTGGGCGATCAGCTCCTGCATCGTCCGCTTCACGTGCAGCATGTTCTCCGCCTGGATGGTGATGTCGGCGGCGGTTCCGCCCATCCCGCCGGACGGCTGGTGCATCATGATCCGCGAGTGCGGCAGCGCGTACCGCTTGCCGGCCGTACCCGCGCAGAGCAGGAACTGCCCCATCGAGCCGGCGAACCCGAGCGCCAGCGTCGCGACGTCGTTGCGGACGTAGCGCATCGTGTCGTAGACCGCCATTCCCGCGCTCACCGAACCGCCCGGCGAGTTGATGTAGAGGTAGATGTCCCGGTCGTCGTCCTCGGCGGCGAGCAGCAGGATCTGCGCGCAGATCTGGTTCGCCGACTCCTCCGTCACCTCGGTGCCGAGGAAGACGATCCGCTCCCGCAGCAGCCGTTCGAACACCTGGTCACCGAAGGACGGCTGCCCGCCCTTGAGCATCCGCACGTCGTACCCGATCATGTGCCGCCGCCTTCCGCCGTGCCGGCGGGCGGTGGGGACCACCCGGTGGACCGGCCCTTTCAGCGTGCGGCGACGGCGGTGGCTGGCCCAGTGATTCTGCCGCCGGCAGATCCGCCGACGGCAGAACCCGCGCGGCCTACGCGACGGTCAGCCGCCGCAGGCCCAGCCGGGTCTGTGCGCAGTCAGCCAGGGCGGCGGTACGCGGACCGGGGCGAGAGCCACCAGCGGAGGCTTTTCCGTCGACGCTGAGGGTCGGCTCGCTCGCCACCGGCCCGCGGTGCAGGACGAACCCGCTGACACGTGGACCCACCAGCAGGGTGGCGTTGCCGATCTCCCGCCGAGTCGCATCGACCCGCTCCAGGTGGGTGAGCGCGGCGCGCGGCGCGACGGGCAGGCGCGGCTCGACTCGGCGCATGTCGTCGCGGGCCTCGCCGAGCAGGTCGGCGAGGCTGATCCCGAGCGCTCGGCAGATCGCCGCCAGCACCTCCGACGAGGCCTCCTTCCGGCCCCGCTCGACCTCCGAGAGGTAGGGCACTGAGACGTCGGCCGACGCGGCAACCTCGCGCAGCGTGCGGCCCTGACGCTGGCGGTGGCGGCGGAGCACTCCGCCGATGACTCGTCGCAGCAACGACATGCCGGCCTCACTTTCGCGGTCGCCGTCGGGAACACCCTCATCATGCCCGTCCTCGGCCGTCCGGACCGACCCGTCCGGGCCCGCGCCGCTTCGACGGCGCGGGCCCAGGGCTCTCACCGGTGCAGGTGGGTGTGCCAGTTGGCCGGCTCGGCCACCAGCGTGACCCTCGGGAACAGCGCCCGAGTGCCACCGGTGGGGAGCAGGGCGCTGTCGTCGATCGTCACGTTCGCCCCGTTCACGTCGTAGACGGTCAGCGACTCGGAGCCTTTCTGCCCGCCGAACCGCGCCGGGTGCCCGCCGACAGTGGTGTTCGGGTCGACGTACTCGTTGTCGGCGGGATCGGTGATGTTCCGGTAGCGGGAGATGCTCACGGTCATCGTCCGGGCCCGCTGCTGGCCGGGATCGCCGGTGATCGACTTTGGTGACCAGGTGGTCGACGCGTACCAGACCTTCGGCTCGTCCAGCGACTCCTGCACGTCGACGGCGATCACCTGTAGTGCGGCCGGTACACCCGCCACCGTGGCCGGCATCGGGATCGGGTCGTCTGCGAACCGCAGCGCCCGGGCCACCCGCGTCGCGGTGCTCCGGACGTCGGCTCCGACGCCGACCACCCTGAGCTGTGCCCAGCCGTCCGGGGCGTACCGCCAGCGCAGGATCGCCTCCGGCTGCTCGGCCCCGCTGTACGAGGCGAAACTGCTGGCCCCGCCGTTCAACTGCGGGCCGGGTGTGGTCTCGCCGGGCCGGGCCGCTTCGCCGCTGTCCCGCTGCGGTGCCGAAGGCTGCACTCCCTTCGGATAGAGGGTGATCGCGACACCCTTCCATTGGCCGCCGCCGGGCGCGGTGGACGCGCTGAGATAGACGCCGGAGCCGGAGAGCAACAGCCCGGCCTGGTATTGAAGATTGGGCAGCCCGTCCGGCAGCCAGCCGAACCGGACGTACACCCGCTCTGGGTCGACCGTGGTGAGCGCGTCCGGCAGGCCGGTCTGGCCACCGGCGGGCGCCGTGCCGAACGGGGCGGGGGCCGGCGGTCGGTCCGGGGTGAGCAGGTCGGGGACGGTGAGCCCGCCGACGGTCAGCGCCACCGCCAGCAGCGCGGCGCCGGCACCCTGGGCGAGGCGGTGTTGCCGCCGTGCCGTGCTCATCGCCCGTTCCACGTCCAGCACGACGGAGGGCCGCTCGGCCGACTCGATCTCGGTCAGCATCAGGTCGCCGATCTGGCGTTCGTCCAGCATCGTCACTCCTCTCAGTTCGCGGTCAGGGTGGGGGTGAGCAGGGTGCGCAGGGTGGCGAGGCCCTTGGCGGTCTGGCTCTTCACCGTCCCCGTCGAGCAGCCCATGGCCCGGGCGGTCTCCTCGACGCTGAGGTCCTGGAAGTACCGCAGCACCAGCACCGCGCGTTGGCGTGGCGGCACCTGCCGCAGCGCGCCCACCAGGGTGATCCGGTCGGTCGGGTCGGCAAAGGCCCTGGACACGTCGGGCAGCGCGGTGCCGAGGCGGACCCGCGCCCAGCGCAACCGCCGCTCGTCGATCAGTCGCCGCACCAACATGGTGCGGACCAGCGCGTCCAGGTGATCGGCCTGTCGGGCCCGCGCCCACGAGCGGTACAGCTCGGTGAGCACCCGTTGCAGGATGTCGTCGCCCCGGTCCCAGTCCCCGCACATCAGGTAGGCGGTGCGCCGCCACTGCACCATCCGGGACCGGACGTACTCGGTGTATTCGTCGTCGGCCTCGGCTCGCCGTCTGCCGCTCGTCGTCACGAGGGTCGCGCCCCCTCCGTCTGCCGGCCTGAACCGGTTCGTCGTTGTCGTCCCGTAGTCGGGTGCGGGCGCGCCGTCGGTTGTCCGCCGCAACCCCGGCGTGCGGTCGACGGTGTACCCGCTATGTTGTGGGCGTGCAGGCGACGGCGGGGGAGCAGGTTCGACGGTGATCCATTTTCCCGCGCAGCGCCGGGGCCCACTGAGCGCGCTGAGCCTTCGGCTCGCCGCCGCCCTGGGCCTGGTCTTCGCCGTGGTCGCCGCGGTCTACCTGGGCCGGGACGGCTACCGCGATGTCAACGAGGACGGCCTGACCCTCCTCGACTGCTTCTACTACGCGGTCGTGTCGCTCTCGACCACCGGCTACGGAGACATCACCCCGGCCGCGCCGTCGGCCCGGTTGGTCAACGTCCTCTTCATCACCCCGGCCCGAGTGATCTTCCTTATCATCCTGGTCGGCACCACCCTGGAAGTTCTGACCGAGCAGTACCGGACCGGCCGTCGCCTGTCGCGGTGGAGGAGAGCCGTGAAGGACCACGTCATCATCTGCGGCTACGGCACCAAGGGGCGCAGCGCTGTCTCCGCCCTGATGGAGAACGGTCTGGACCGCTCGCGGATCGTGGTGGTGGAGCGCAGTGCCGCCGCCCTGCGGCAGGCCACCTCCGCTGGGCTGGTGGCGATCGAGGGCTCGGCGACCCGTTCGTCGGTGCTGAACGAGGCGCACGTCAAGAACGCGAAGGCCGTGATCATCGCGACCGACAGCGACGACGCGTCGGTGCTGGTCGCGCTGACGGTACGGCAGCTCACCGCTGGGCAGGTCCGCATCATCGCGGCGGCGCGGGAGGCGGAGAACGCCCCGCTGCTCAAGCAGAGTGGCGCGCACCATGTGATCGTCTCCTCGGCCACGGCGGGCCGTCTGCTCGGCCTGTCCACCTCGGCGCCGCCGCTGATCGACGTGGTGGAGGACCTGCTCACTCCCGGCCAGGGCATGGCGCTGGCGATGCGTTCCGCCGAGCGGGACGAGGTGGGTCGCTCGCCGCGCGAGCTGGAGTCGTTGGTGATCGCCCTGGTCCGGCGGGGCAAGGTGGTCACCCTGGCCGACCGGGCCGGCGCGGTGATCGAGACCGGCGACATGCTGGTGCACGTACGCGACGACCGACCCCAGTCGGCCACCACCGCCTGACCGTCCTACCGCTGCCGGTCGATGTGACCGCTGGCATGACGGCGCTGTCGCCGCTGTGGTGAGGCGGCGTCAGCAGGTGTCGTCGGCGACGCAGATGGCCTCGGTGCAGTTGACCGCCGTGCCGGTGGAGGCCCGGCTGAGCAGCTTGTAGAGCGTCTCCCGCTCGGCGGGATCCAGTGCTCCCAGCACCTCGTCCTCGGCACTGGCCAGGGCGCATTCGGCCTCACTGAGGCGTTTTGCCCCGTCTTCGGTGAGTTCGACGACGTGTCGGCGGCGATCCTCGGGTGAGCGCCGACGCTCGATCAGCTGCTTCGCTTCCAGGTCGTTGAGCAGCCCGACGATGTTGGTGCTGTCCATTTCCAGGATGGTGGCGAGCGCCTGTTGCCCGGTGCCGCCGCCGGCGCGCAGCACGGTGAGCGCGACCAGATGCCGGGGGCGTAGCCCCAGCGGCGCCAGCACCGACTCCGACCGCAGTCGCATCCGCCGGGCCAGATGGTCCAGGAGTGCGCCCGAGCGGTGCTCGGAGGAGTCGAGCGGCTGCGCGGACATGTGACCCAGTCTACCGACTCAGCGGAACATCGGCCTGCTATAAATAGTTGGTGCTTCACGAACGATCCCTGAAGGAGGAATGATGCATCTGCTGCATATTGATTCGAGCATCCGCGGTGACTGGTCGGTCAGCCGGCGGCTCACCGCCCGCGCGGTCGACGCATGGCGTGCGGCCCACCCGGACGGCACCGTGGCCTACCGGGACCTGGGCACCGAGCCGCTGCCGCACCTGGACGCGGACGGCGGGCTGGCGCGAATGACCCCTGCAAATCAGCACACGCCGGCGCAGCGCGAGTCCTGGCAGCTCAGCGAGCGGCTCGTCGACGAGGTGAAGCAGGCCGACGTGGTCCTGCTCGGCCTGCCGCTCTACAACTTCGGCGCGCCCAGCAGCGTCAAGTCCTGGGTGGATCACCTGATCGTTCCCGGGCTGGCGTACGACCCGACGACGCAGGAGGGCCTGCTGGGCGGGCGCGATTTCGTGGTGCTGGCCACCCGGGGCGGCGGCTACGGCGAGGGCACTCCTCGCTATGGCTGGGACCACGCCGAGCCGTGGCTCCCGCACGGCCTGTCGTTGACCGGCATGCAGCCGCGCTTCATCACCGCCGAGCTGACCCTGGCACCGTCGGTGCCGGCGATGGCCGAGCTGATCCCGCTGCACGAGGCGAGTCTCGCGGCGGCCGAGAAGGAGATCGACAACCTCTGGGTGCCAGCCGGCGCCGCCCGCTGACTGCTTTCCCTCGCCGTACGGGGGTGGCCGATCCACAGCGGAACGGCCATCCCCCGGGGGCGGGACATCCAGTTTCTGAACACCAGGAGGCTTGACGCCGCAACCGTCCGGATGAGGCGCGGCTGCGCTGACCCCATCGCTTCATCGCGGTCCGGTTGCGGATCATGGAAAAACCTCGTTACAGGGCAGCTTCCCGATCGAACCCTTGCTACGGTGTCCCGGCTTAGAGCTGTCAATGGGTGTCGCTGCCGGGGCTTGCCGGTGCAGCGTCGTTGGCGCAGGCACGACGGGGAAATCTTCAATTTCGGGCGGATTCGCCCTGGTGTGGTTTGTCGTTCACCCGTCGCGTCCCACGCAGGTCATCCCGGGCAGTTCCGAGTGCCTCGTTAATCGAACGACGGGAAGCAATCAGTGGCTGAAGTGGCAACATCCGCAGGAGCCCGACGGCGGTGGTACGCCGGTGTCGTGGCGGGCCTCGCTCTCACGGGCGTGGCGGCCGTGGCACCCACGACCAGTGCTAGCGCCGCCCCAGCCGGCGGCGCGTACGACGTGGCGAGCAGCTCGCGACCGGACCGGTTGAGCAAGCTGCCGAACCTGCACAAGGGGAAGCTCACGCTTCCCAAGCCGGGCGCCCAGGGCCGGACCTTCCAGTCCGGTACGGGTGCTTCTCCCAAGGTCTTCCAGGGGACCCTGGCGAGCGCCTCCGAGTTTCCGTACATCGTGGGCATCGTCACCACTTTCCAGGACGGCCCGGACTTCTACTGGTACTGGTGCACCGGCACCATCATCGCCCGTAACAAGGTGCTGACGGCCGCCCACTGCACCGCCGACGGGCCCGGCACCACTCGGGTCATCGCCGGCAACGACCGGTTGGTCGACAGCAACGGCCAGCTCGTCGGTGGCAGCGGATACGTCGCCGAGGTCGCGTCGACCTGGACCCACCCGGGCTGGAACATCGCCCAGCAGTACGACGACCCCAACGCGCCGATCCTCGACGACGTCTCGGTCCTCACGCTGAAGCAGAACCTGCCCAGCGCGTACACCGCGGTGTCGTTGAGCGCCCAGGGTGACCAGACTCCGTACGTGGCTGGTACGCAGGCCCAGATCGCGGGCTACGGCGTCACCACGTCCGACGAGCTGGAGCCGGACAGTCGGCTGCGCAAGGCGACCGTTCCGATGCGGTCCGATGCGGACTGCAACGTCCCCGGGCTCTACCTCGCCGACCGCATGATCTGCGCTGGCTCGGGCACCGACGCCACGCCGAGCAGCGACACCTGCGGGGGTGACTCGGGCGGTCCGCTGCTCGTCAAGGGGGTCCAGGTCGGCATCACCGACTGGGGCTTCCAGCCGTGTGGCTCGTCGCCCGGCTACTACGAGCGGTTGAGCTACTACAACAACTCCATCAAGGCGGACCTGACCCGTCCGCCGCTGGTCAACGCGGACTGGACCGGCGACGGTCACACCGACCTGCTCGCCCGCGACTCCGCCGGCAACCTGGGGATGTTCTACGGCAGTGGCTTCTCCAACGACGGGTACGGCGGCTTCTACGGGAGCCAGCAGATCGGCACGGGCTGGGGCATCTTCAGCCGGGTGTTCCGCGTCTACAACTGGAACGGCGACAAGAAGCCGTCCATCATGGCGATGAAGCCCAACGGTGAGCTGTTCCTCTACAACACCGATGGCAAGGGCAACTTCGTCGGCGGTGCCAAGAAGATCGGTACCGGGTGGCAGGGCTTCACCGCGCTCATGGTGACGAACAACTGGCTGGGCAACAACCGGCCGAGCCTGCTGGTGCGCAAGTCCAACGGCGACCTGGTCCGCTACACCAGCAATGGTGCGGGCGGCTGGGAGAACCCGTTCGGCACCAAGATCGGCACCGGCTGGAACGGCTTCAACCTGTTCCTCACCCCTGGGGCCTGGAAGGGCGACGGGCGTGAGGTGCTGATCGGTCGTACCTCGACCGGCGACCTGAAGATGTACCAGTCCGACAGCAAGGGCGGCTGGACCAACCCGTTCGGTACCAAGATCGGTGGCGGCTGGGGCGGCTTCAAGAACATCATGGTTCCGGGCGACTGGAGCGGCGACAACATGATGGACATGCTCGGCGTTGACGGCAGTGGCCGGCTGCGGCTCTACACGACCAACGGCTACGGCCAGTGGATCGACTCGAGCGGCGCGGTCATCGGCACCGGCTGGGGTGCCTTCAACCTGGTCTTCTGATCAGGCTGTTCACAGCAGTAACGGGAAGGGCCCGCAACCGAATGGTTGCGGGCCCTGTCCCTTTCAGTTCCGAGCGTCAGATGATCGTCCAGGTGTCGCCGCTGCCCAGCAGGCCGGCGAGCTGCTGCTCTGGGGTCTCGGTGACCTTCGCCTTGGCGGCCGCGAGCTGCGCCTGCACCACGCTGTCGTAGGACGGTCGGTCCACCGAGCGGAACACCCCGATCGGAGTGTTGCGCAGGTCCAGGCCGGGCAGCCGGGACAGCGCGAAGGCGTAAGCAGGGTCGGTCACCGTCGCGTCGTGCACGACGATCTCCTCCGGGCGGACGGAGTTGGTGTCCCGGACCTCCAGGCCGAAGCCGCCCGGCGGGTGCACCACGCAGAACTGCCCGTCGGCGCCGAAGGTGATCGGCTGCCCGTGCTCCAGGCGGATCAGGTAGTCGTCCCGGGTGGACGGGTCCTTGAGCTGGTCGAACGCCCCATCGTTGAAGATGTTGCAGTTCTGGTAGATCTCCACGAAGGCCGAGCCCTCGTGCTCCGCGGCGGCCCGAAGCACCGACTGGAGGTGCTTACGGTCGGAGTCGATGGTGCGGCCCACGAAGCTGGCCTCCGCCCCGAGGGCGAGCGAGAGCGGGTTGAACGGGGCGTCAGCCGAGCCGGCCGGTGTCGACTTGGTGATCTTGCCGACCTCGGACGTCGGAGAGTACTGGCCCTTGGTCAGACCGTAGATCCGGTTGTTGAACAGCAGGATCTTGAGGTTGACGTTGCGCCGCAGCGCGTGGATCAGGTGGTTGCCACCGATGGAGAGCGCGTCGCCGTCGCCGGTGACCACCCAGACCGACAGGTCCGGCCGGGACACCGACAGGCCGGTCGCGATCGCCGGGGCCCGACCGTGGATCGAGTGCATCCCGTACGTGTTCATGTAGTACGGGAAGCGGGACGAGCAGCCGATCCCGGAGACGAAGACGGTGCGCTCCCGGGGGATGTTCAGCTCCGGCATGAACTGCTGGATGGCTGCCAGGATCGCGTAGTCACCGCAGCCGGGGCACCAGCGCACCTCCTGGTCGGACTTGAAGTCCTTCGCGGTGAGCTTGACGGCGACGGGCTCAGACATTCTTCAGCACCTCTTCCAGCGTCGTCTCCAGCTCGGCGGCCGTGAACGGAAGGCCGCGGACCTGGTTGTAGCTGATCGCGTCGACCAGGTAGCGGGCCCGGATGACGTGGGCCAGCTGGCCCAGGTTCATCTCCGGGATGACCACCTTGTCGTACGAGCGGAGCACCTCACCGAGGTTGGCCGGCATCGGTGCCAGGTGCCGCAGGTGCGCCTGGGCGATGGAGAGGCCACGCTGGCGGACCCCGCGGCACGCCGCGCCGATCGGCCCGTACGTCGAGCCCCAGCCGAGGACCAGCACCCGGGCGTCGCCGTCCGGGTCCTCCACCTCGATGTCCGGCACCGGGATGGTCTCGATCCGGGCGGCCCGGGTGCGCACCATGAAGTCGTGGTTGGCGGGGTCGTAGGAGATGTCCCCGGTCTTGTCGGCCTTCTCCAGACCGCCGATCCGGTGCTCCAGGCCCGCGGTGCCGGGGATCGCCCACGGCCGGGCCAGGGTCTCCGGGTCACGCAGGTAGGGCAGGAAAGTCGTGCCGTCCTCGCCGTTGGGCTTGGTGGCGAACTCGACCCGCAGGTCGGGCAGCGACTCCACGTCCGGCAGCAGCCACGGCTCGGAGCCGTTGGCGACGTAGTTGTCGGACAGCAGGATCACCGGGGTGCGGTAGGTGAGCGCGATCCGGGCCGCCTCCAGCGCCGCGAAGAAGCAGTCCGACGGTGACCGGGGCGCGATCACCGCGACCGGCGCCTCACCGTGCCGACCGTAGAGCGCCATGTTGAGGTCGGCCTGCTCGGTCTTGGTCGGCATGCCGGTCGACGGGCCGGCGCGCTGCACGTCCACGATCACCAGCGGCAGCTCCAGCGCCACCGCGAGCGAGATCGTCTCGCTCTTGAGCGCCACGCCGGGGCCGCTGGTGGTGGTCACGCCGAGCGATCCGCCGTAGGAGGCGCCCAGGGCGGCGCCGACGGCGGCGATCTCGTCCTCGGCCTGGACGGTGAGAACGCCGAAGCGCTTGTGCTTGCTCAGCTCGTGCAGGATGTCCGACGCGGGCGTGATCGGGTACGCGCCGAGGAAGACCGGCAGCCCGGAGCGGACCCCGGCGGCGACCAACCCCAGCGAGAGCGCCGCGTTGCCGGTGATGTTGCGGTACGTACCCGGCTTCATCTTGGCCGGCTTGACCTCGTAGCGGACCGCGAAGTCCTCGGTGGTCTCGCCGAAGTTCCAGCCGGCCTTGAAGGCGGCGACGTTCGCGGCGACCAGCTCCGGACGGGCCGCGAACTTGCGCTCCAGGAAGCGCAGCGTCGACTCGTAGGGCCGGGAGTACATCCAGGAGAGCAGGCCGAGCGCGAACATGTTCTTCGACCGCTCGGCGTCCTTCTTGGACACCTGGTGGGCGGCGAGCGCGCCGACAGTCATCGAGGTCAGCGCCACCGGGTGCACGACGTAACCGGCCAGCGAGTCGTCGTCCAGCGGGCTGGTCTGGTAACCGACCTTGGCGAGGTTGCGCTTGGTGAACTCGTCGGTGTTGACGATGATGTCCGCGCCGCGCGGCAGATCGGCCAGGTTGGCCTTGAGCGCCGCCGGGTTCATCGCCACCAGCACGTTGGGCGCGTCGCCCGGCGTGAGGATGTCGTAGTCGGCGAAGTGCACCTGGAAGCTCGACACGCCGGGCAGGGTGCCGGCGGGAGCCCGGATCTCGGCGGGGAAGTTTGGCAGCGTGGAGATGTCGTTGCCGAGCTGCGCCGTCTCCGAGGTGAACCGGTCGCCGGTCAGCTGCATGCCGTCGCCGGAGTCACCGGCGAACCGGATGACCACCCGGTCGAGTTGACGGATCTGCTTGGTCACTGTGCCACCTTCGTTCGCGACTGCGGGGCTTGCCCGGCCACGGAACCTCCTCGACGCAACGCTTCGCCGCACCGCCCAGGCTGGTCCGGCCGCTGTCGTTCCTCACCTGAGAGCCTACGTCTAAGGGAGCCCTAACCATCCCTGGAGGTCCGCCGACTGGGACCAGACCGGACCGAGAAATGCCCAGCTTTGCGGTATTTCGCCCCGCCCGCCGTAATTCAGATCACCACCGGGCCACGCCGACGACCCCGGCGGCGGGTGCCGGGGTCGTCAGTCGATCAGTCCGCGGGGTTGGGTGCCGGCTCAGGCGGCGGGCCGCCGAGCCGGCGGCGCAGCGAGGTCGTGGCCAGCGTGAGAGCCAGCACCACCAGCAGCGTGGAAACCGCGATCAGGATCACCGCGGTGCGCTCCACCGAGGTCAACCCGCCGTCTCCGGTCGCGCCACCGGCCTGGAGTACGCCCTGCGAGCCGGTCGGCGCCGGCGGGGAGACCACCGGCGTGGCCAGGGCGGCCGCAGAGGTGATCCGGAAGCTCATCTGCACCCGACGGGTCGGGCCGCTACTTGGATCGAGTTGACCGATCACGGCACCGGACAACGGTGCTTCCCGCTGGGCCTGCGGTGTCGCCTCCACCGGCAGCCGCACCTCGGCGGTCGTGCCCGCCAGCATCAGGCCGGCGTCGCAGCGGGTACGCGTCGGGTCGACCGCCACGCAGCCGAGCGGTGGGGCCGACACTGTCACCCCGGCCGGCAGGACTACCTCGACCCGGCCGGCGGCGTCCACCCTGCCGGTGTTGCCCAGCCGCAGGGTGAGGGTGCTGGGGCTTCCGCTGATGTCGAAGGCCACCTCGTCGGCGGCGAGCGTGATCCCGGGCACCGGCGGGCCGGGTGGGAAGAGCACCGCGAAGCCCTGGTCGTCGGTCGCCTCCCCGGGCACTCCCGGCGCGTCCGCGATGACCTGGACCGAGCCGCTGAGCGGCATCTCCTTCCACGCCGTGCCAGCGACCCGCAGGCGCAGCACGGTGCTGAAGCGGACGCCCGCTTCGGTGCTCCAGGCCCCGCAGCGGTACGCGCCGCCACCGACGGCCGCGCAGCCCTTCGTGCCGGCGTCGGTCAACCCGGCGGGCAGCGTGTACGAGAGTCGGACCCGCTGCGCAGTGGTACCGGTGTTGTGCACGGTGACCTGGAGAGTGGCCGCCGTGCTCGCCTTGTTCCAGTACGCCTCGCTGAGGGTGACGTCGCCGGTGGTGACCTGCACGCCCAGCGGGCTCTGCGGCGGTGGCGCCGAACCCGGCGCGGGCGGCTGGACCGGCGGAGCCGGGGGTGTCGGCGGGGCCGGGGGCGCAGTCGGTGGCACCGGGGGAGCCGGGCTGGGCGGTCGGGTGGTGCCGCCCCGCGCGGGCGCGCCGGTGGCGTCGTCTCCGGTGGTGGCGCGGTGGTCTCCGGTGCCGGTTCGGTCGGCTCCGGTTCGCCGCCCGGGTCTTCGGTCGGGGTGGGCTCCTCCGCCGGTGTGGTCGGGGGCTCCTCGCCGCCCGGCTCGTTGACCGGCTCGGCCGTGGTCGCGACCGGGTCCGCGTCCGGTGCGGCCGCGCTGGCCCACGCCGGTCCCACGGCGAGCGCCGTGAGCAGGCCGAGCGCGAGCGCGGTCGCCAGCAGGGGCGTGGAACGTCGCCCCTCCGCCCGGTTACCGGGCGATGCCTTCACGCGGGCCATCTGTCCTCCGGTGACATGGGTGGGTGTCCAGTATTCGGTAACAGTTGCCCCTGGGCACTAGTCCCATGCGAAACAAATTCGTAACGTGTTTGGGACGACTCGTCCGGGCGGACGGTAGGCTGCCGACTGTGAACGGATACCTGGGCTCGTACGCGACGCTCGGGCTCCTGCTGCTCGCCAGCGTTCTCTTCTTCGTTACGGCGTTCTCGGCCAACCGGGTGTTACGCCCGGCGCGTCCGGCCGACCCGCCGGGCAAGCGGGCCAGCTACGAGTGCGGGCTCGACCCGGTCGGTGCCGACTGGGCGCAGATGCAGATCCGCTACTACGTGTACGCCTACCTGTACGTGCTGTTCGCGGTCGAGGCGGTGTTCCTCTTCCCCTGGGCGGTGGTCTTCGACCGGCCGGGCTTCGGACTGGTGACGGTGGTGGAGATGGCGGTGTTCGTGGCCGTGCTCGCGCTCGGCATCCTCTACGCCTGGCGTAGGAACATCCTCCGCTGGACCTGAGCGTCACAGCTCCGGCGATCGTGCCGGTCCGTCCGCCGTTCGCGGTCGGTTACGGCGACGACCGGTCAGGCCAGCCCTCTTCGGGTCGCCATGGGCGGGCGGTCGCCTCGGATCGAGGCCACCATGTCCAGCACCCGGCGGGTCGGGCCGACCTGGTGGGCCCGGAAGACCCGGGCGCCCAACCAGGCCGAGACGGCCGTCGCGGCGACCGTCCCCTCCAGCCGTTCGGCCACCGGCAGGCCCAACGTCTCACCGATGAAGTCCTTGTTGGAGAGGGCCACCAGCACCGGCCAGCCGGTCGCGGTCAGCTCGTCCAGTCGGCGGGTGACCTCCAGCGAGTGCCGGGTGTTCTTGCCGAAGTCGTGCGCCGGGTCGATGAGGATGCCGTCGGGGCGTACCCCTGCCGCCACCGCGCGCTCGGCGAGCCCGGTCACCGTCGCGACCACGTCGGCGACCACGTCCGTGAAGGCGGACCGGTGCGGCCTGGTCCGCGGCGTCAGCCCGCCGGCGTGCGAACAGACCAGGCCGGCGCCGGTCTGCGCAGCCACCCGGACCAACGCCGGGTCGACGCCCGACCAGGTGTCGTTGAGGAGGTCGGCCCCGGCCGCCACGGCCTCGATCGCCACCTCGGCCCGCCAGGTGTCGATGGAGATCACCACCTCCGGAAAGGCGGCTCGGACGGCGGCGATGGTGTCCACCGTGCGCCGGATCTCCTCGGCGACGTCCACGTCCGCGCCGGGGCCGGCCTTGACGCCGCCGATGTCGATGATGGCAGCGCCCTCGTCCACCGCCCGCTCCACGGCGCGCAGAGCGCTGTCGGCGGCGTAGGTGGCCCCGCGGTCGAAGAACGAGTCCGGCGTGCGGTTGATGATCGCCATCACCACCAGCTCGCCGGGGGCGAACGTGTGCCCACCCAGCCGAAGCGCCCCGGCCATGCCCGCCTCCTGGAAGTTCGCGCCGTCGCCGCCGCGTCGGCCGGTCCCGACGCTAGTCGGTCGCCCGTCCACGATTCCGGGCGGGCGTCGGCACCGATCGTGATCGAGGCGGGTGGCGGGGTCGCTCCCGGCCGGCTGCCGTGCCACGATCAGTACATGGGTCAGCTTCTGCTCCTCCTGGTCGTGGCGTTGACCGTCGCGGCGGTGATATTCGGCGTGACCGTGCTGGTCAGCGGGCGCGATCCCGGCCTGGTGCCGGCCGAGCCGGATTCGCAGGCCGTGGCGTTGCCGGGCACCCGCCCGTTGCGCGAATCCGACGTGGGGGCGGTCCGTTTCGACACCGGGTTGCGCGGGTACCGGATGGACCAGGTCGATCAGGCGATGCGCCGTGCCGCCTACGACATCGGTTACAAGTCCGAGCTGATCGGCGTACTGGAGTCGGAGGTCATCGCCTTGCGTGAGGGGCGCACCGACGATGCGGACGTGCTGCGGCAGGCCCGCGAGCAGTCCGCCAGCAAGGTGACCACCACGGACGCGGATGCGGGGGACGAGCCGGGCAAGGCGACCGAGCCGGGCAACGATGCGCCGCTGACCGGCGAGGCGGGCTCGGCCCCGGTCGGCTCGACGACTCCCGGCCCGTTGCCCGCCGCCAGCTCGTCCCCGGCGGATTCCGACGGGGTGGCACCCGCCGCCGCGCCCGCCGACGACGAGTCGGCCGATCGTGAGCAGACCGCCGGCACCGAGCAGCGCGACGCGGTGGTTCGGTCGGAGTCGGCGTGACCGAGCCGGAGGGCGCTGACGATCTTCGCGAGGCGGCCCGACCCGGTGCCGGTGAGGTGACCGCCACGGTGATCGTCGAGGCCCCGGCGGAGCGGGTTTTCGCCGCGTTGCTCGCCTGGGAACGTCAGTCCGACTGGATCCCTTTCACCCGCGTCCGGGTTGTCGAGGGCGACGGGCGCGAGGGCAGCCGGATCGAGGCGGTGACCGCGCTCGGCCGGGCGGCGCTGCGCGACGAGATGCGGGTGGTCCGGGTCGACGAGCCGTACGAGATCGGCGTCGTGCACCACGGCCAGCTGCTGCGCGGCCCGGGGGTGCTGCGTTGCACCCAGCTGGACCGGGACCGCACCCAGGTCGTCTGGCACGAGTGGTTCCACCTGCCGGGCGGTCGGGCCGGTCGACTGGCGTGGCCGGTGCTCTGGCCCGGCTCCAAGCTCGGCCTCACCCAGGCGCTGAAGAGGTTTGCCCGTCTGGTCGAGCAGGGCCGGCTGCCCTGACCGGGGAGGCCGGTGCCGGCTGCCAGCCCGGTGCGCGGAAGAGATGCCCGACCCGGTGCCGCCAGGTCACCGCGGCGCGCAGGTCCCGGGCGATCGAGGCGTACTCGTGGAAGGCCACCCGGACCGGGTTGTAGCTGCCGACGTTCTTGGTCAGGCCGTACACGCAACGTTCCCGTTCCGGCGCGAACGACTTGAAGAGCCGGTCCCAGACGATCAGGATGCCGCCGAAGTTGCGGTCCAGGTAGCTGCCCTGCGACGCGTGGTGCACCCGGTGGTGCGACGGGGTGTTGAACACCGCCTCGTACCAGCGCGGCATGCGGTCGATGCGTTCGGTGTGGATCCAGAACTGGTAGAGCAGGTTGACCGAGCCGCAGAACGCGACCACCGCCGGGTGTACGCCGATGAGGATCAGCGGGATGTAGAAGACCCAGCTGGTCAGCCCGGTCCACGGCTGGCGCAGCGCGGTGGAGAGGTTGAACCGCTGCGACGAGTGGTGCACCACGTGCGAGGCCCAGAGGATCCGGATCACGTGATGACCGCGATGGGACCAGTAGTAGAAGAAGTCCTGCGCGAGCAGGATCAGCGGCCAGGTCCACCAGACCTCGGCGACCCGCAGCGGGGTGAGCGCGTAGAGCAGCGCGTACGCGGCGGCGATCGGCACCTTCCAGAGCAGGTCGGTGAAGATGCTGCCCAGGCCCATCGCCATGCTGGTCACGGTGTCGGCGCCGCCGTAGCCGACCTCGTCGTCGTCTCGGTGCAGCAGGTAGGAGACCCGCTCCAGCACGATGAGCAGCACGAAGGCCGGGATCGACCAGGCGATGACGTCCGGGAACTCCTTCACCGCGGCCTCCGCTCGCCGTCACCGGTCGGGGTGCACCGTCGGGTGACCTCGACCTACCGGTCGGTAACAAGCACCATAGGCAGCCGGGCGGCCGGTGGCAATGGGGTGTCGGTGCGATGCCCTAGCGTGTACCAGGTGACTGACCTGGTGATCGGCGCGGATGGGCTGGCTCGCTGCGCCTGGGGGTCCAGCACCCCCGACTACGCCGTCTACCACGACACCGAGTGGGGGCGGCCGCTGCGCGGCGACGACGCGCTCTACGAGCGGATGACGCTGGAGGCGTTCCAGTCCGGGCTGTCCTGGCTGACCATCCTGCGCAAGCGTCCGGCGTTCCGACTGGCCTTCGACGAGTTCCACATCCCGACCGTCGCCCGTTACGACGACTCCGACGTGACCCGGCTGCTCGCCGACGCCGGCATCGTCCGCAACCGGGCCAAGATCGAGGCGGCGATCGCCAACGCACGCGCCGCACTGGAACTGCCCGAGGGCCTGTCCGCGCTGCTCTGGTCCTTCGCGCCGGAGCCCCGGCCAACCCGTCCCGCCTCGTTCGCCGAGCTGGCGCCGATCACCCCGGAGTCGACGGCGATGGCCAAGGCGCTCAAGAAGCGCGGCTTCCGGTTCGTCGGCCCGACCACCGCGTACGCGCTGATGCAGGCCACCGGGATGGTCGACGATCACATCGTCGGCTGTCACGTCACCCTTCCAGCGGCGGCGTGATGAGATGGCAGGCATGACGACCGAGACCGCGCACCGGGCCGGTGCGGCCGGCAACGCCGACGGGGTGGGCACCTGGGCGGTGCTGCTGCCCGCCGAACGGTATGAGGCCGAGCGGCTCGTGCACCATGACACGCTGGAGCTCACCGGGCTCACCGACGTCGCCCGGCCAGGGCTGGGCGACCAGGTCGCCGTGCTGGTCGACGCGCCGCCACGGCTGGTGGCCCTCGGCCGGGTCACCGCGCCGGGTCGACGCCACCGCGAAGACCCGGACGACCCGCAGTCCCCGATCGAGCCGGGCACGCTCGTCGTCGCGTACACCCGTCGGGCCTTCGACGAGCCGGTGCCGGCCGACCTGCTGACGCTCGACGGGCCGGTCACCGCGGTGGAGCCGGCGGCCTTCCGGGCGCTGGTCGACCAGCTCGGCCCGCCCCCGGCGCGACGCACCTGGCTGGTCAGCCTCGACCTGCCGATCGAGGCCGGCACGCCGGCCGAGGCGGTTCGGCTGTTCTGGTCCTACGTGCAGGAGCTGGGCCCGCGTGAGCTGCCCGCCTTCGTCTCGCCGTCCGGCGACGAGCTGGCCATGCAGGCGTTCGTGCTGGGCGAGCAGGCCAACCAGGACCCGGAAGAGGACGACTAGAAAAGCTTGTCCACTCGTCCCCGCCAGTCGGCGAGGACCGGGCCCGGGTCGGTGTCCAGCACCCGCTCCAGCAGCGTGGCGTAGACGTCCCGGAAGTCGGTGGTGTATTTCAGGTCGCCGTCGTCGAGGTCGGTGAGGCTCGGTGGTGAGCCGTGCCAGCCGCCCCGGACGCCCGCGCCGAGCAGCAGCACGTCCGAGGCGGTGCCGTGATCGGTGCCGTCGGAGGCGTTGGCCCGTACCCGACGACCGAACTCGGAGTAGACCGCCACCACCACCTTCCGGCCCGCCTCGGTGCGACTCATCCGGTCGGCGAAGCCGGTCAACGCCCGGTCCAGCTGACCCAGCAGCACGGCCTGCAACTGCTTCTCGTCGGCGTGCGTGTCGAAGCCTCCCAGCGACACCGAGAAGACCCGGGTGGACACTCCCGCCTCGACGCACTGCGCGACCAGGTCGAGCTGCGCGTCCAGTGGGGTGCGTGCCCCGCCGGTGGCCGTCGCGGAGGCCTGCTCGCCGTCCGGGTCCGCCGTGTCCGGGTCGGCGGAGTCGCGTACCTGGCGGATCATCTCGTCCACCGACCGCAGGTCGGCGAAGCAGGCGGCGGCCCGACCTCGGGCCGCCGACTCGCCCGCCTCGACGGCGGCGAACGCGGTCAGTGTCGCCGCGGGCAGCCCCTTCGCGGCCTTGCGGTCGGTCACCGGCACGGCCGCACCGGCGCTCTCCGCCCCGGCCAGCAGCGGCGGCAGCGCCGGCTCGAAGGAGACCGCCAGCCGGGGGTCGCCACCGGCGCGGTCCAGCCACCGCCCGAGCCAGCCGGTGTTGCCGGGCCGGTCCGGTTGCGCGGTGTGCCAGATGTCCATCGAACGGAAGTGGCTGCGGTCCGGTTTCGGGTAGCCGACTCCGCGCACGATCGCCAACCCACCGCCGGACCAGCGCTGGTGCAGGCCGGCCAGCGCCGGGTTGAGGCCGAAGTCGTCGTCCAACCGCCGCACCTCCCCGTCCGGGTACGCCAGCTCCGGGCGAGCCGCCCGGTAGGCCGGGTCGCCGTACGGAATGACCGTGTTGAGACCGTCATTGCCGCCGTAGAGGGTCACCAGCACCAGCGTGCGGGACTGCGGGTCCCGGTCCCCGCTGGTGTCCAGCAGGTCCCGCAGGCTGTACGCGCCGGCCCCGGCGGCCAACGCGCCCGCGCCGACCACCCCGCTGGTCAGTAGGAACCTGCGTCGGGTCAGGGTGTCCATGTCGACTCCTCCGCTCAGCTGACTGTGTATTCGGGGCTGACCAGGCCGGCGGCCAGCAGTTTGCGGGGCTCACCGGCCAGCGGGGCGAGAGCGGCGCGGGTGCGCGCTCCCCAGCCGTCGACCACCAGCAGTCGGGCCAGCGCGTCCGGTCGGCCGGCCGTGGGCGCGGCGGTCAGCCGGGCCAGCACCGCTGGTGCCGTGGCGGCGGCGAGCACGCCGGCCGTCCGCAGCCGGGCCTGCAACGACGAGGTGGTCAGCCAGGCGGACCCGGCCGGCCAACCGCCCACGCTCGGTGGGCGCAACGGCACCTGGTCGAGCGCGTTCAGACCGGCCAGCAGTTGTCTACGTTGCTGCTCGGGCAGCGCGGACGGTCGGATACCGAGCTGCCGCAGCCCACCGACCAACCACTCCACCGGCTGCTTCACCAGCGTGCCCCGGGTCTGCGCGAAGGCCGGTGCGGAGAAGATCGCGCGCAGTGTCGCGATGGTGTCCGCACCGGCCAGGCCATCTGGTGCCGGGGTCTCGGTGCCGGCGTAGCGGAACCAGAGCCGACCGGCCACGAAGGTCGCCGCCGCCGGTTGGGCCGCCAGCAGGCCGGCGTACGCCTCGGCGTCGAACCGGCCGCTCTGCCCGAGGATGCTCTTCTCGCCGGGGTCGTGCCGCTTGGTTTCGAAGCGGACCACCCCGGTACGCCGGTCGACCACCCAGCCGGTCAGGGCCCGCGCGCCGGCCTTCACGTCGGCCTCGCTGTAGGCGCCGATGCCGAGGGTGAACAGCTCCATCAGCTCGCGGGCCAGATTCTCGTTCGGCGCCTTGCGGGTGTTCTTCTGCCCGTCCAGCCAGACGATCAGGGCGGGGTCGCGCACCATCGCGGCGACCAGCGGGCCCAGCGGCCCACGACCGTGCCGGCGCAGCGTCTCCAACTGGCTCACCATCAGCCTCGCCGACTTGACCTTCTGCGCGCTGGTGGCCCAGTGCCCGTGCCAGAAGAAGAGCAACTTCTCGGTCAGCCCGTCCTCGGCGGCCACCATCCGGTCCAGCCACCACTCGGTGACCTGCTGGAGTTGCTTGCGGCGCTCCGCGTTGGCCTGCTGCCGTTGCTCGCGGGTGGAGTCCTTGGTCAGCCCGGCGTACGGGTCCGGGGGCAGCGTCGGAACCGGCGTGGCCGCCGCACCCCGGTCCGTCGCGGGCGGGGTGAGCAGCCGGTCCAGGGTCGCCGCCGGCCCGGCCCGCTCGGCCGCGTCCACCTCTTCGGCGGTCGGCCCGAAGGTGGCCCGGCGCAGCAGGTGCGCCACCGATTCACGATCGCTCATACCGGCCGACGCTAGGCGTCCCGTGTTCGAGAACGGTAAGGGCGGCGTCCGGATCGCGTTCAGCGTCCCTCGAAGACCGGTTTCTGCTTGCCGACGAAGGCGAGGGTGGCCGCCCGGTGGTCGGCGGTGGCGCCGCAGATCGACTGGGCCTGCGCCTCGGCGGCGAGGGCGTCGGCGAGGGTGCCAGCGTCGGCGATGGAGAGCTGGCGCTTGATCGCCCCGTACGCGACGGTCGGGCCGGCGGCGAGGCGGGCGGCCAACTCCTGGGCGACGGGCAACACCTGCTCGTCGTCGTCCGTCAACCGGTTGAGCAGGCCCAATCGGCAGGCCTCCTCGGCGCGGACCGGCTCGGCCAGCAGCAGCAGCTCCACCGCCTTGGCGTGCCCGACCAGTCGGGGCAACGTCCAGGAGGCGCCGGTGTCGGCGGCGAGACCAACCTTGGCGAAGGCCATCAGGAAACTGGTGGTCGGACCGCCGATGCGGATGTCGGCCAGGAACGCCAGCGATGCGCCCGCCCCGGCGGCCATCCCGCGGACCGCGGCGATCACCGGCTTGGGCAGGTTGGCGAGCCGTGCGGCGATCGGGTTGTAGTGCGCCCGCACGGTGCCCAGCGGGTCACTGGCGGAGTTCTCCAGGGTGGCCACGTGCTCGCGCAGGTCCTGACCGGCGCTGAACGACCCGCCGGCCCCGGCCAGGACGACCGCGCGGCAGGACCGGTCGGTCTCCAGCTCGGCGAGGGCGTCCCGCAGCGCCTCCTTGAGCGCCACGTCGAGCGCGTTCATCGCGTTCGGCCGGTTCAGCGTGAGGGTGACGACGGCATCGGTCCGGTCGACCAGCAGCGGCTCGGTCACGTGTCTAACGACCCTTCTGTCGGACGATGCGGTTGCCGGCGTCGAGGCACTGTTCGACGTACCGGTCGGCGGCCGGACGCAGGCGGGCTGCGTGCCGGTCGAAGAAACTGGCCGCGGCGGTGCCGGGCCACCGCTCGGGCAGCAGCGCCGGGGGCAGCTGCGGATCTTGGAAGAGGAACGTACGCCACGCGTGCACGAGGCGGAACCGCGTCGCGTACGCCTCCTCGTCGCTGCTGCGCACGGTGACCGCGGCGAGCAGCGGGCGCTGGTCCGCGACGAACCGCTCGTAGGCGCGGCCGATCTCGGCCAGGTTCCAGGCGCGTCGGACCACGCCCATCGCGCCGGGGGTGCCGGAGAAGTGCGAGGCGGTGAACCGCTCGAACCGGATGCCGGTCTCGGCGAGGAGCAGGTCGACGTCCTCGGCGGGGCGGGTGGCTACCCAGGTCTGTTCGTCGAGCGTCCCGTAGCCGAGGAAGCTCAGGTTGGCGGCGAGCCGCTGGCGGTCCCGCCGGGAGCCCGGGGCCTCCAACACCAGCAGATCGAACCGGCCGTCCCAGGTGACCCGACCGGTCCGGTAGATCCGGGCCGCTGCCTCGTCGAGTCGGCGGGCAGCTTTCGGTGTGATCGAATATCCCGGTCCGGAGACCAACCGGAGGGGCTCGAGCCAGCCTTGACGCACCATCCGGGAGACGGCGGTGCGAACTGCCGGCGGTGCGATTCCCAGCGGCGCCAGTAGCTTGACCAGGGCAGCAACCGGTGCCCGGCCACCCCTCGGACGGAGGTGGTCGCCGTACAGGTCGAAGAGTGCCGACCGTGCCTGCATGACCGCACATTGTGACAGGCCTTCTCAAGATAAGCTAGATGCTGTTACATCAATGCTGCTCCGGTTTGGGTCCGGCGGTGTTCATCAGGGAAAATCGTTGGTCGACACCCCCGTGACCCTTGCGGGTGGTCGTGACGAAGTGGCTGTGGGGCAACCCACCGACCCTGGTGTAGGTCTGAGGGGAGACAACATGGCGGCGATGAAGCCGCGGACGGGCGACGGTCCGCTGGAAGTCACCAAGGAGGGGCGGGGCATCGTCATGCGGGTCCCGCTGGAGGGCGGTGGCCGGCTCGTCGTCGAGATGACTCCCGACGAGGCCAACGCGCTCGGTGACGCACTGAAGGCAGCGGCCGGCTGAGTAAGGAGTGCTCCGGGCGGCTCACGCCGCCCGGAACGTTCTTTGGACCCTGAGCCACCGGAATCGCCGGTGGCTCAGGGTCTTCAACGCTGCGGTCAGGTGGTTTTCCGCCGGTCCGCGACACTTTCCTGGAGGTACGGTTCCGCGTGCTCGCCATCCGTCTGATCGCCGAGCCTGACCGGCTCGACGTCCTCGTGCTGCCCGTGCGCTCCGCCGATTCGACGGCGGAAGGTGACACCTCGGCCGAGCCCGTGTCGACCGCCGTGGCGGGTCCGGACGGCACGGCCGACGAGGCGGCCGCGCTGGCGTCAGCGGCCCGGCTGACGGGCCGAGCCGGCGAGATCCACACCCAGCTGCGCCCCGGTCGTACTCCCGGCCGGCTGCTTCTGCTCGGCATCGGTGACGGCGGCGAGGCGGCTTGGCGGGCGGCCGGCGCGGCCCTGGCCCGCTCAGCTTCAGCTGAGACGCATATCACCATCGCGCTGCCGACCGAGGTGACATCGGCCGCGGTTCGCGGGTTGACCGAGGGGCTGCTGCTCGCCCCGTACCGGTTCCGACTCACCGAGGCCGGCGACCGACCGGCGCTCACCGGCGTCGACCTGCTGCTCGACGACCCGACCGGGTACGAGGACACCGTCGCCACGGCCCGGACCACGGCCGCGATGACCCATCTCGCCCGGGACCTGACCAACACTCCCTCGTCGGTGAAGACCCCGCAGTGGTTCGCCGACCAGGTGGCCTCCGCCGCAGCCGACCTTCCGGACCTGCGGCTGCGGGTCCGTGGCCCGGCCGAGCTGACCGCCGAGGGCTTCGGCGGGATCCTCGCCGTGGGCGGTGGCTCCGCCAGCGGACCTCGGCTGCTCGAACTGGACTGGCACCCCGCCGACGCGCGCACCCACGTGGTGCTGATCGGCAAGGGCATCACCTTCGACACCGGTGGCATCTCGATCAAGCCGGTGGCGTCGATGAAGTTGATGCGCAAGGACATGGCCGGCGCGGCCGCGGTCGCCGCCGCGACCCTCGGTGCCGCCGCGCTGCGGCTGCCGGTCCGGATCACCACGTTGACCCCGCTGGCCGAGAACATGGTCAGCGGCTCGGCGTTCCGCCCCGGCGACGTGATCCGGCACTACGGCGGTACGACCAGCGAGACGACCAACTCCGACGCCGAGGGTCGGCTGGTCCTCGCCGACGCGCTGGCGTACGCGGTGCAGCAGCTCAAGCCGGACCTGCTGCTCGACCTGGCCACGCTCACCGGCGCGAACTCGGTGGCGCTGGGCAAGCGCACCGCCGCCCTGTACAGCGAGAACGACGAGTTGGCCGCCAACGTGCTGGCCGCGGCCGAGGCGGCCGGCGAGTCGGCGTGGCGGATGCCGCTGCACACCGACTACGTCGAGTACCTCGGCAGCGAGATCGCCGACCTCTACAGCGCACCCACGCAGGGTGCCGGCTCGGTGCTGGCCGCGCTCTACCTGCGCGAGTTCACCGGCGAACTACGAGACCGCTGGCTGCACCTGGACATGTCCGCCCCGTCCTGGGCCGACGGCGACCAGGCCGAGGTCAGCCGTGGCGCCACCGGTTGGGGCGTCCGGTCGTTGCTGCGCTGGCTCGCCGACGTCAACTAGGGAGTGGGTCAGAGCCTCGGCTTGATCGAGGCTCTGACCCGTCCCGGGCTCGAATCAGCACTTCACCGCGGCGAGCAGCCCGTGGCCGACCGGAAGCAGCGCGGGGATCCAGTGCTCCGACTCCCGGACCGCCTTGATCGTCTCGCGGACCGTCACCGTCTCCGCGTCCCGGGCGGACGGGTCACCGATCCGGTCGCTGGCCAGCACACCGTTGAGCGCCAGCACGCCCCCTGGGCGCAACAGCCGCAGCGCCGCCTCCACGCAGGCATGGAAGCCGGTCGCCTCCGCGTCCACGAAGACCAGGTCGTACGCACCGTCGGCGAGCCGGGGCAGCACGTCGAGCGCCCGACCGGTGATGATCCGGGTACGCCCAGCCGCGAAACCTGCCTCGGCGAAGATCCGTCGGGCGATCCGCTGGTGCTCCACCTCCACGTCGATGGTGGTGAGCACGCCGTCCACGCGCATGCCGCGCAGCAACCAGACGCCGCTCACCCCGGTGCCGGTGCCGATCTCCACCACCGCACGGGCGTTGCCGGCGGCGGCCAGCAGCCGCAGCGCCGCCCCCGCGCCGGGGGTGACCGCGTCGAGGCCCACCTCCCGGGCCAGGCTGCGGGCGGTACGCAGAACGAGATCCTCGGTGACGTACGACTCGGCGAAATGCTGGGCCTGTGTCGTCGAACTGCCGGAACCGGCGACCGTGGCGATGGGGCACCTCCGGGGGCGGTGCGTTGTGCGGGGGCGGGTTGGCACTGTGAGCGTAGAGGCGACCGTCGTGGGGCGCAGCCGCGCCTCCGCCGGAAGCGATCACCGGGGCAACCGCTGACTGCACCGCGTCCATCCGTGCAATCCTGGAGGCGGTATCCCGTCAGCCGCGACCAGACCGGCCCGTGGCCGGGCGACGCGGCGCGGGATCCGGGGACGGACTGGGAGGCACCGACGTGACCGACGGCTGGGACTGGCGCCGGGGCGGTGAGACTCCGGCTCCGGCGCGACCGCCCGGGGCAGGAGCCCCGCCGGTGGGGCCGCCGACCATGCCGGGGGCTGACCGCACGCCCCTTGCCTCGCCAGGCGGCGGACCGACACCGGGCTGGCCGGCGTCTCCGGTCGGACCGACACCGGGCTGGCCGGCGTCTCCCGTCGGACCGGCGTCTTACGGCGCGCCGGCTGCGGGTGGGCCCAACTCGGCCGACGGGTCGGTCTGGTGGTCGGACGCGCTCGCCGACCCCTGGCGCGACCCGGCGGCCCCGACCGCGGTGGTGGTGCCCGGGGTGGTGGCCCCCGGCGCCGAGCCCGAGCCGGTCACCGACCCCGACGCGCCGGGCCGGCCGACACTGCGCCACCTGTTGCTCATTCCCGTGATCACCGCGCTGCTGGCCGGCACCCTCGGCGGTGCGTTGGGTTACGCGTTCGCGGTGCGCGGCGGCGCTGGCGCGGCGGTCCTCGGCGGCGCGCCCGCGGAGGTGCCGGCGCTGGCGCAGCGCAAACCGGAGTCGCTGGCCGGGGTCGCCGAACGGGTCCTGCCCAGCGTGGTCACCGTCCGGGTGAGCAGCCTCGGCGGGACCAGTGAGGGCTCCGGCTTCGTCGCCACCGCCGACGGCCATGTGATCACCAATGACCATGTGGTGGCCGGCGGCACCGGCAAGGCCTCGGTGGTCTTCAACGACGGCAGCACCGCGCCGGCGACCATCGTCGGTCAGGACGCGGAGTCGGACATCGCGGTGATCAAGGTGAGTCGTCCCGGGTTGCGACCGGTGGAGTTCGGCGACTCCGACGCCCTGGCGGTCGGTGACCCCGTGCTCGCCATCGGCTCGCCGTTGTCGCTGGCCAACACGGTCACCGCCGGCATCGTGAGTGCGCTGGACCGGACGATGCAGGCCGGCGAGCCGGGCGGCCCGGTGCGTTACTACGCCGCCATCCAGACCGACGCCGCCGTCAACCACGGCAACTCCGGCGGCCCACTTGTCGACGGCGCCGGCCGGGTGGTCGGAGTGAACTCCACCATCAAGTCACTTGTCGCCGAGGGGCAGGAAGCGGGCAACATCGGGCTCGCCTTCGCCATCCCGATCAACCAGGCCAAGCGGGTGACCCAGGACATCATCGGCACCGGCAAGGCCCGGCGTACGGTGATCGGCGCTCGGGCGGACGGCCCGACCGGGGTCGTCGGGGGTGGCCTGCGGCTGGCCGAGGTGGAGCCGTCCGGCCCCGCGGACGGCGCCGGACTGAAGGTCGGCGACGTGATCCTCAAGATCAACGGGCGGCCGATGACCGAGCCGACGGATCTGACCGCGTTGGTCCGCAAGTACGCGCCGGGCTCGGTCGTGACCGTCGAGTATCGGCGGGGCTCCGCCCGGCAGAACACCTCGGTAACTCTCGCCGCGGACGCGAAGTGACTCATCGTGGAAGCGAAGTGAACAGCGGCGCACCCCTTGCCCGAAAGCCGTCCGCCGTGCGTAGTCTTGCTGCTGACGCCGAGAGGAGGCCCGCGGGATGCTCGACAACCTGAACTGGTGGGAGATCGGTGCGCTGCTGCTCCTGGCGCTGCTGATCTTCGGCGACCGGCTCCCCGCCGTGATCACCGACGGCCTGCGGTTGGTGCGCAACCTGCGCAACATGGCCCGCAACGCCACCGGCGACCTGAGCCGTGAGCTGGGCACCGACATCCAACTGGAAGACCTGCACCCGAAGGCGTTCATCCGCAAGCACCTCCTCAGCGAGGAGGACGAGGCGGCGATCCGCAAGCCGTTGCAGGGCGTCTACGACAACCTGCGCGCGGACGTCAGCGGCGTGCACAACGACCTGAAGGACGTGGCCAACGCCGCCGACCTGCGGTCGAACGAGGCCCGGTCCGGCACGGCCACGAGCAGCCCCTCGGCTCCGGCCCCCCGCGCCAGCTACGACGACGCCACCTGACCGACCCGTACCCCGACGGGCTGGTGCCCGCGACCGGCGAGTCCCGCCTGCCCGGATTCGGCCGGCTCGTGCCCGCCTGGGCCCGACACCGGCTTGATCAACTCGGGTTCCTGGAAGTCGCGGTATCCCACGCCGTTTGAGCGGCCGACTTCCTGAAACCCGAGTTGACCATGCCGGCCCTGCCCGCCGGTCCAAGACGGCCGCGAGTCCCCGCCGACTGCCTGCCCCCGCCGGCCGGCAGCCGCCGGTCGACTGCCTGCCCCCGCCGGCCGGCAGCCGCC
>NZ_QGSY01000189.1 GCF_003857035.1 Micromonospora arida | reverse complement strand
GGTGGTGGGGTGGGCGCGGGCGCGGCGACGCTCGACGTACTTCCTCCGCCGCCTCCGCCGCTGTTGTCGCTGGCGAGTCGGGCGTATGCGGTGGGCACCAATAGGACGCCGCCGAGCACGACCGCCGTGATGGCGAGCACCAGGGTCACGCGAGATCGCATGAGTGGGTGAGCTCCAGGTGTCAGGGCCGGGGGGACCGGCTTGTCGTCGGGACGGATCGGGTGCGATCGCCGAGGCCGGGGGAGGTGGCCTCTGTGGAGATGTCGATGTCGGCAGCCGATCGGTTGTCCGGCAGAAGTCTACGTCCGGACCGGCGGACCGCCAGGGTTCGACACCAGGCAACCTGCGATAAAGGCGGGATATGGGGCCGGTACGAGGTTTTTGCAGGCATTCACCTTTGTTTCGTGGCCTAGGTCACGGCGATATGACGGTGTCCAAGTAGCGCAAAGCACTCATCCGCTCACAGATGGGATGCGCGGATTCCTGTTACACCCCCTGGTGCAACGTGGCGCAAGCTGTAACACTTAGCCTCATGTATGGCAACGACTTCTCCGCCCCGGACGGCGCCACCGACGAGGCGCCCGGCGGCCTGCTGGGCGAGGTCGAGGCCGCCGAGGCCGAGCTGCGGGCAGCGGCGGCGCGCGGGCGGCGTGGCGGACCCGCGCCGGACGAGGACCTGGCGGCGTACTTCGCCGAGGTGGTCGACGCCGAGCAGAAGATCGAGCCCCGCGACTGGATGCCCGACGCGTACCGGCGGACGCTGATCCGGCAGATCGCCCAGCACGCCCACTCCGAGATCATCGGCATGCAGCCGGAAGGCAACTGGATCAGTCGGGCGCCGTCGCTCAAGCGCAAGGCGATCCTGCTGGCCAAGGTGCAGGACGAGGCGGGTCACGGCCTCTACCTCTACGCAGCCGCCGAGACCCTCGGCATCAGCCGCGACGAGCTGGTCCAACTGCTGCTCGACGGCCGCCAGAAGTACAGCTCGATCTTCAACTACCCCACCCTCAGCTGGGCCGACGTGGGCGCCATCGGGTGGTTGGTGGACGGCGCGGCGATCGTCAACCAGGTCCCGCTCTGCCGCTGCTCGTACGGCCCGTACGCCCGCGCGATGATCCGGGTCTGCAAGGAGGAGTCGTTCCACCAGCGGCAGGGCTACGAGATCCTGCACACCCTGGCGCACGGCACCCCCGCGCAGCAGGCGATGGCCCAGGACGCGGTGGACCGTTGGTGGTACCCGTCGCTGGCCATGTTCGGCCCGCCGGACGGCGACTCCACGCACTCCGCCCAGTCGATGGCCTGGAAGATCAAGCGCTTCTCGAACGACGATCTACGCCAACGCTTCGTCGACATGTGCGTCCAGCAGGCCGAGATCCTCGGGCTGCGCATCCCCGACGCGGACCTGCGCTGGAACGACGAGCGGCAGGCGTACGACTACACCCAGCCGGACTATGACGAGCTGATGCAGGTGATCTCGGGCGACGGGCCGTGCAACCGGGAGCGGATGGCCCACCGCCGGGCCGCGCACGCCGACGGCAGTTGGGTACGCGAGGCCGCCGCGGCATACGCCGCGAAGCGGGCAGAACAGCGGGAGAAGGTAGCGGCATGACGGATCACTCGCCTCTGTGGGAGGTCTTCGTGCGGGCTCGGCGCGGGCTGTCGCACACGCACGTCGGCAGCCTGCACGCCCCCGACGCCGAGCTTGCCCTGCGCAACGCCCGCGACCTCTACACCCGCCGCCAGGAGGGCGTGTCGATCTGGGTGGTGCCGGCCGGTGCGATCACCGCGTCCAGCCCGGACGAGAAGGACGCCTTCTTCGACCCGGCCGCCGACAAGGTCTACCGCCATCCCACCTTCTACGAGGTGCCGGACGGGGTGGCTCACCTGTGAGCGAGCGGAGCGAGCGAACCAGCCAGCTCAGCAGCGGTGCGCTTCGCGCCACCGCCGAGCGAAGCGAGGTGGTTGCGTGGAGCGAGTGGACCGAGCGAACCGGCCAGCGCAGCGAGGTGACGGCGTGAACGGGCCCTTCGACTTCACCCTCGCGCTCGCCGACGACGCGTTGATCGCAGCTCAACGGCTGGCCGAGTGGACCACCCGCGCACCGGAGATGGAAGAGGACATCGCGCTTGCCAACATCGCCCTCGACCAGCTCGGCGCGGCACGCCTGCTGCTGTCGTACGCGGGCGAGCTGGAGGGCGCAGGCCGCGACGAGGACGCGCTGGCGTACCTGCGTGACGACCGCGAGTTCCGCAACGCGCTAATGGTCGAGCTGCCCAACGACGACTTCGCGGTGACGATGGCGAAGCTGTTCTTCCTGGCGGCGTACCAACTGCCGTTGTACACGGCGCTGGCCGGCTGCGCGGACGAGCGGTTGGCAGCGATCGGCGCGAAGGCGCGCAAGGAGTCGGCGTACCACCTGGACCATGGCGCGCTGTGGGTGAAGCGGCTCGGTGACGGCACCGAGGAGTCGCATCGCCGGATGCAGGCCGCTGTCGACCAGGTGTGGCCGTACACCCACGAGTTGTTCGCCGCGGACCCGGCGGCGCCGGTCGACCCGGCCACCCTGCGGCCGGCGTTCGACGAGGTCGTCGGCCCGGTGCTGACCGAGGCGACGCTCACCCAGCCGGACAGTGCCTGGGCCCCGGCCGGTGGGCGGGCCGGTGTGCACACCGAGCACCTGGCCTACCTGCTCGCCGAGATGCAGGTGCTGCACCGCGCCCACCCCGGAGCGAAGTGGTGAGCGCGAGGAGCGCAGCGCAGCGGAGCCCCGCAGTCGCGAACGAAGGTGGCCTGGTGAGCGCGAGGAGCGCAGCGCAGCGGAGCCCCGCAGTCGCGAACGAAGACGGCAGGGCGAGCGCACGGCAGGCCGCCGCGAGCGTCGTGGACCCGGAGATCCGGGTCATCACCATCGACCAGCTGGGCATCCTGCGGGCGGTCGAGGAGGATCCGGCCAGTGGCCGGGTCACCGTCACCATCACCCCGACCTACACCGGCTGCCCTGCGATGGACGTGATCCGGGCCGACATCCGCCGCGCGCTCACCGCTGCCGGCCACCCGGACGCGGAGGTCCGGACCGTCTACAGCCCACCGTGGAGCACCGACTGGATCTCCGAGGGTGGGCGGGCCAAGCTCGCCGCCGCCGGGATCGCCCCGCCGGCCCCGGTGCGCACCACCGGCGTCGTGTCGCTGACGCTCGCGGTCCGCTGCCCGCAGTGCGGTTCGCCGGAGACCGAGCAGGTCAGCCGGTTCGGCTCCACCGCGTGCAAGGCGCTGTGGCGGTGCCGTTCCTGCTCCGAACCCTTCGACCACCTGAAGGCGCTGTGACTGTCACCATCACCCGCCCGGTTCGCCGCCGGCCGGTCTTCCACCCGTTGTCCGTCGCCGCCGTCGACCGGCTCACCGACGACTCCGTGGCGGTGACCTTCGCCGTACCCGAGGAACTGCGGGAGACCTTCGCGTTCCGCGCCGGCCAGCACCTCACCGTGCGGCGAGCTGCGGAGGACGGCACGGACGTGCGCCGGTCGTACTCGATCTGCTCCACCCCGGACGACCTGGCCCGGCACGGCCGGTTGCGGATCGGAGTGCGGGAGATCCCCGGCGGCGCCTTCTCGGCGTTCGCGTGCGGGGCGCTGCGCGGCGGCGACACCGTCGAGGTGCTGCCACCGCTGGGCACCTTCACCACGGCGTTCGCGCCGGACCGGGTGCGGCATTACGGCGCGGTCGTCGCCGGCTCCGGGATCACCCCGGTGCTCGGGCTGGTCGCGACCGCCCTGGCCGTCGAGCCGGCCAGCACCTTCACCCTGGTGTACGGCAACCGCACGGCGAACACGGTGATGTTCGCTGAGGAGTTGGCCGACCTGAAGGACCGTCACCCCACCCGGCTGCACCTGGTGCACGTCCTCTCCCGGGAACAGGGCGAGTCGCCGCTGCTCTCCGGTCGGATCGACGCCGAGCGGCTGGGCCGGTTGCTGGGCACCATCGTGCCGGGCGACCTGATCGAGGAGTGGTTCCTCTGCGGTCCGTACGGCATGGTGGTCGACGTCCGGGACGTGCTGACCGCACGCGGGCTGCCCGAGTCGGCGGTGCACACCGAGTTGTTCCACGTCGACACGCCACCGGAGCCGGTGCGCCGACCCGTCGACCAGGTGGGCGCCGGAGCCGAGGTGACCATCGTGCTGGACGGCCGGTCGTCGAGCTTCACCATGGGTCGCGAGGAACGGGTGCTGGACGCCGCGCTGAAGGTGCGGGGTGAGCTGCCGTACGCCTGCAAGGGTGGCGTCTGCTCGACCTGCAAGGCGAAGGTCGTCGACGGCGCGGTCACGATGGCCCGCAACTACGCGCTGGAGCCCGACGAGCTGGCCGCCGGCTATGTGCTGACCTGTCAGTCCAGCCCGACCACTGACAGGCTCACTGTCGACTACGACGCGTGAGGGCGCCGAACGACCGGGAGTTCGTGGAGCGGTTCGCCGAGGTCACCGGGGGGCGACGCCCGACCAGCTACGTGGAGGGGTGGGAGCAGTTCATCCAGTTCTGCGAGGAGGGCTACGACGACAACCTCGACGAGTACTGGTTCGACCTCAGCATCCGGAACGCCATCGAGAGGCTTCTGACCGACGAACGGTTGTCCGGCTTCCCGCAGATGAAGTGGGTCCGGGAGCGGATCGAGGCGGCGGACGAGCGGTTCCGGGCGGTGCTCTCCGAGCAGCCGACGCCGGGGCGCTCCGAGCGGTCGTGGTGGGAGGCGTACCTGCCGGCGTGGGTGGGGCCGGAGCTCGCGGCGGAGCTGCGGGACACCTACGGAATACGCGTCGAGGTACGCGAGAGCTGACGGCGGCTGTGGGACGTGCCGCACCCGCCGGGGTCCGGCGGTCGAGTCGGGTGGGCCGACGTAGGCTCGGGGTGTGACGGTGAGCCGGGAGATCGACGACATCCTGCAGCGCGGCGCGGACGGCGGGCGGATCACGCCCGAGGAGGCGCTGCTGCTCTACACCGAGGCGCCCTTCCACGCGTTGGGCGAGGCGGCGGACGCGGTGCGTCGGCGACGCTACCCGGACAACGTGGTCACCTACCTGATCGACCGCAACATCAACTACACGAACGTCTGCGTGACGGCGTGCAAGTTCTGCGCCTTCTACCGCGCGCCCAAGCACAAGGAAGGGTGGACCCACCCGACCGAGGAGATCCTGCGCCGGTGCGGCGAGGCGGTCGAGCTTGGCGCCACCCAGGTGATGCTCCAGGGCGGGCACCACCCGGACTACGGCGTGGAGTACTACGAGGAGCTGTTCTCCTCGGTCAAGCAGGCGTACCCGCAGCTGGTCATCCACTCGATCGGCCCCAGCGAGATCCTGCACATGGCCAAGGTCTCCGGGGTGAGCCTGGACGAGGCCATCGCCCGGATCAAGACCGCCGGCCTGGACTCGATCGCCGGCGCCGGCGCGGAGATGCTGCCCGAGCGGCCCCGCAAGGCGATCGCCCCCCTCAAGGAGTCGGGCGAGCGGTGGCTGGAGGTCATGGAGCTGGCCCACCGGCAGGGCATCGAGTCGACCGCCACCATGATGATGGGCACCGGCGAGACGCACGCCGAGCGGATCGAGCACCTGCGCATGATCCGTGACGTGCAGGACCGCACCCGCGGTTTCCGGTCCTTCATCCCGTGGACGTACCAGCCGGAGAACAACCACCTGAAGGGCCGCACCCAGGCGACCACCCTGGAATACCTGCGCCTGGTCGCGGTGGCCCGGCTCTTCTTCGAGACCGTGCCGCACCTGCAGGCGTCCTGGTTGACCACCGGCAAGGACGTCGGGCAGCTCGCGCTGCACATGGGCGTGGACGACCTCGGCTCGATCATGCTGGAGGAGAACGTCATCTCCTCCGCCGGTGCCCGGCACCGCTCCAACCTGCACGAGCTGATCGGCATGATCCGCTCGGCGGACCGGATCCCGGCGCAGCGCGACACTCTCTACAACCGGCTCGCCGTGCACCACACGCCGGCCGACGACCCGACCGACGAGCGGGTGGTGTCGCACTTCTCCTCGATCGCGCTGCCCGGCGGTGGCGCGGGGAAGTCCCTGCCGCTGGTGGACGCGCACTGACCGCTCGACTCCGCGACATCCGACGGCCCGCCAGCTGAACGGTCACCCACGGATCTCGATTCGGTGAATGTTGTGCCGGCGGCCACCGTCGATCCGGCACAACAACCGTCATCAATCCGGACAATCCTCAAGTCACTCGCGGCATCCCGGCCGGCTTCGCCCAGGTCGGGGGCTGGCGGGAGCGATCGAGGCCCGCTAACGTCCCCGCCCGTACCTTTTCTCTAGCCTGCGGGGGCCTTCCATGACCTTTCGTAACCGGCCGCTGGCGCGGCTCGGCGCGGTCGCGCTGCTTGCTGGCGGTCTGTGCGTGATGGCCGCCGCGCCAGCCGCTGCCGCACCCGACGGTGCCGACCTTTCGATCAAGGCCGTCGTCGGCACGAAGGTCGCCGAGGGACAGCAGGTCAAGACGGCGTTCGCCAAGGTCACGAACGGTGGTCCGGGCACGCCGAGCTCACTGGTGGTCAAGGCCGACACGTCGCAGATCGATTGGGACACAATGGCGGTCTTCCCGGCCGGCGGCGACTGTAGCGGCGAGGGCGCCGGCAAACCCGCGCTCTGGACCTGTGTCGTGGCACCGGAGGACATCCCCGGGCCAGGCGAGACCGTTGAGCTGCCGATTGTGCTGATCAAGCGGACGGTGGCAGTCGACGAGCCGTACTCTGCGCCGATCACGGTGACCATCGAGTCGCCGAGCGACACCACACCGGGCAACAACTCGGCCACCGCTCGCATCGACGTCAGCAACGAGAGCGGCGTCGACGTGGGCGTGATCGCGACCGACGTCAAGACCGCGCTCCGCCTGGTCGACGGCGTGATGACGGAACAGGCTCCGCTGTACGCGGGTGACAACGCCGTCTTCGTCGGTGAGATCGTCAACCAGGGCGACAGGATCGCCAAGGGTGTCGAGTTCACGGTGCAACTGCCGAAGGGCGTCACCTTCACCGAGCAGTACGAGCCCTGCGAGTACTCCGCCGACAAGCGCACCGTGACCTGCACCGACAAGGAATTCCTGTTCGGCGAGGCCGTCGGAGCGCTGATCACCTTCCCGATCGCGGTGGCGGCGGGCGTGACGGCCCCGGCCGCGCTGCCGGACGGCTCGCTGGCCGCCAAGGCGCTCGACGTGGCCCCGGTCGGCACCCCGATGCCCGGGGCGGCCCGCCGGAGCGCGATCAAGAACGTCAAGGCGGTGGCCGCGGCTGAGCGTGTCACCGACGTGGACCCGTCGGACGACCGGGACGACTTTGCGGTCATCGTGGCCGCCAAGGCCGGCTCCGGCGGCGGCGACAACCCCGGCGACAACCCTGGCGAGGGTGGCCAGGGCGGCTCCGGCGGCGGCCTGCCCGTCACCGGTGTGCAGGCGGGTCTGATCGGCGGAATCGGTGCGGCGGTGCTGATCACCGGTGGTGTGATGGTGCTGGTCGCGCGTCGGCGCCGGGTGGTTCTGGTAACGCCGGGCGACGAGCGTACGGCCGGCTGAGGCGGTCCTCCATCGACCCATGAGGGTCGTTCATATAACGCACGGCAGTACGGGCGGGATGGGTGACCATCCCGCCCGTACTGTCTGCCCAGCTCGGACCGGACGGATGAAAACGGTCTGCCGGCTGGCGTGGAAGATCGGCCTCCGATAACGTCCGCTCGTTCCGCAACCACTCTTTCTTCCCTACCCCCGGGGGACTGATGACAGCGTTCCACCGCTCGACGCTGGTGCGCGCCAGTGTCGTGGCGCTGCTCGCGGCCGGCGGCATCGCCGCCGTGGCCGCTCCGGTGCTGGCGGCCGAAGAGGCCGATCTGGCCCTGGTGCCGCTCAGCTACAACCTGGCCAAGGGTGTCACGGAGGCCAAGAGCAAGCCGTTCAAGTTCTCGGTCGACAACACCCGGAGCAAGGAAGACGCCAAGGGTGTCAGCTACACCGTGGACACCAGCAAGCTGAAGACGAACAAGGTCCGGGTCGTGGTGCCCGACGGCTGCCGGGTGAACGGCAAGAAGTTCACCTGCCGCCTCGGCGACCTGGCCGCCGGCACCAGCGAGGACTTCGGTATTCCGATCTTCTCCACCGGTGGTAAGGGCGCCGCCGGCACGTTGGTGGTCACCATCCGCTCGGCCACCGAGGACCCCAACGAGGAAGACAACAGGGTCGAGCACGACATCACCGTCACCGAGCCCGGGTACGACCTGACCAGCTGGGTGCAGGACGTCAACGCGAACGTCGTGGTGAACGGCGTCAACGGCGACGACCCCGACCTTCGGCCGGTGCGGCCGGGCGAGACGGTGCCGGTCGACTGGGCGGTCTACAACGACGGCAGTCGCAAGGCCACCGGTCTCGCCTATGTGCTCACCCTCCCGGCGGGCGTCACCTTCGACACCCTGCCGGACACGTGCACCACGCAGACCTTCGGCGTGGCTCAGGCGCTCTGCCAGGACGACGGCGCGGTGATCCGGCCCGGGGACTACTACACGGCGGACATCAAGGTGACCGTGGGCAAGGACGTCACCGAGCCGGTGCTGCGGGTCGGCGAGCTGGTGGCGCATGGCCTGGACGCGGCAGCCGGCAAGCCCGAGGAGCAGCCGCGGCGGGCCAGCACCGCCCAGCGGAAGGCCTTCACCGAGGTCGACGAGGGCGACAACCAGGCGATCTTCGACGTCTTCGTCGACCTGGCCGTCGACCCGACGCCGACGCCGACAGCCACCCCGACGGGGACGCCGACGCCGACGCCCACGGTCACTCCGACCGAGTCGCCGACGCCTACGCCGACCCCGACGGTAACGCCGACGCCGACGCCGACGGAGACGCCGACGCCGACGGAGACGCCGACGCCGACGCCGACGCCGACGCCGACGGAGACGCCGACGCCGACGGAGACACCGACCCCGACGGAGACACCGACCCCGACGCCGACGGTTACGCCGACGCCGACCCCGACGGAGACACCGACCCCGACGCCGACGGTTACGCCGACGCCGACGGTCACTCCGACGGAGACGCCCACGGTTACGCCGACCCCGACCCCGACCGCAACGGAGACGCCGACGGTCACGCCGACCGCGACGGTCACGCCGACCGCGACGCCGACGGTCACCCCGACCGCCACGGCCACGCCGACGCCGATCCCCAGCGGTACGGCGACGCCGGGCACTACCGTCTCGCCGGGTGCCGGTGGCGGTCCCGCCGGTGGTGGCTCGGGCGGTGGCGGCCTGCCGGTGACCGGTGTGCAGGTCGGCCTGATCGGTGGCATCGGCGTGATCATCCTGCTGGTGGGTGGGGCGCTGCTGGTGCTCACCCGTCGCCGCAAGGTGGTCCTGGTCTCGCCGACCGACGAGAAGTCGACCGACTGACACCGGTGCTCTGACCAGCGGCGCGCAGGTGAGGCGCGACCGCGGCGGGTGCGATGGCGGCAGGCGTGCTGACCGAGGTGTCACGGACGCGGGCACGACGCGAGGGCGGGGTGGGCGACCACCCCGCCCTTTCGCGTACGGGGTGAGTGCCGCCCACCCAGCGAACGTCGGGTGGCGGGCGGCTGGCAGAGTGAGGGGGTGAGCCGTACCCCGCAGGGCCAGCGCGCCAGTCTGGACAAGCAGCCGCACGAGGTCGCCGCGATGTTCGATGGCGTGGCAGAGCGTTACGACCTGACCAACACGGTGATCTCGCTGGGCCAGGATCGCTCCTGGCGCCGGTCCACCCGGGCGGCGCTCGGGCTGCGGCCGGGCGAGCGGGTGTTGGACGTGGGCGCGGGCACCGGCGTCTCGACGCGCGAGCTGGCCCAGTCCGGGGCGTACGCGGTCGGGGTCGACCTGTCACTCGGCATGCTGCACACCGGCAAGCGGGCCCGGCCCGAGGTGCCGCTGCTGGCGGGAGATGCGCTGCGGCTGCCGTTCGCCGACGCCAGCTTCGACGCGGTGACCATCTCCTTTGCGCTGCGCAACGTCAACGACACCGACGCGGCGTTGCGTGAGCTGGCCCGGGTGACCCGGCCGGGCGGCCGGCTGGTGGTCTGCGAGTTCAGCACCCCGGTCAACCCGGTCTTCCGGACGGTCTACCTGTCGTACCTGATGCGGTCGCTGCCCGCGGTGGCCCGCACGGTGTCGAGCAACCCCGAGGCGTACGTCTATCTCGCCGAGTCGGTCCGGGCCTGGCCGGCGCAGTCTGCGCTGGCCGGCCGGGTGGCCGCGGCCGGGTGGGGGCGCGTGGCGTGGCGCAACCTGACCGGTGGCGTGGTGGCCCTGCACCGGGGGATCCGCGAGTAGCGGGGGACCGCACCAACCGGTACGGACATTATTCAGGTTCCGTAAATATCGGACTTGGTCCACTTTGCCCGGTACGCTCGATCGCATGACCGGAGCAGACCCGGCGGACCCGGTGGCCGCGACCGACGACGACGCGGCCGAGCTCATTTCCCAGTTGCGCGAGTTGGCCGGGGCCGACCCGGTGGAGGTCCGGCAGGTGGTCGCCGAGGTGTTGGCGGCACTGGACCGGGCGGCGGGTGGGGCGCTCCGCGAGCATCTACCGGAGACGATTCGGGTCGACGCGGGCCTCGACGCCTCCAGCCCGGCCTGACACCCGACCGCTGTGGACGATGGTTAGCTGTCACATCCGCGAGTTAGGTACCCCTGATCCTGCGCTGGTATGACGCCGGTCATACACTCGTCCCGTCTGGCTTGTGAAGCATTTCACGAGCGTGCGGGAGGAGGCGCGAATGACCGCGGTTGAACACGACGCCGACGTCATTGTCGTGGGCGCCGGTCCCGGTGGGTCAGCGACTGCGTACCACCTGGCTCGGCACGGCGTACGGGTGCTGTTGTTGGAGAAGACCGAGTTCCCCCGGGAGAAGGTCTGCGGCGACGGGTTGACCCCGCGCGCGGTGCGCCAGCTCATCCGGATGGGTGTGGACACCTCACCCGAGGCGGGCTGGCTGCACAACCGCGGCCTGCGGGTCATCGGCGGCGGGGTGCGCCTCGAACTGGACTGGCCGGAGCTGGCCAGCTTCCCCAACTACGGTCTGGTGCGCACGCGCCTGGACTTCGACGACCTGCTCGCCCAGCGGGCGGTGGCCGCCGGCGCGAAACTGCGGACCAGCGTCAACGTGCTGGGCCCGGTGCTCGACGGCGATGGCCGCGTCACCGGCGTCGAGGCGGAGGTCGGGCCGGGCAAGGAGCCCATCACCTTCCACGCGCCGCTGGTCGTCGCGGCGGACGGCGTCTCCGGCCGGTTCCCGCTCGCGCTCGGGCTGGCCAAGCGGGAGGACCGGCCGATCGGCGTGGCCGTCCGCCGCTACTACCGCTCGCCGGCCAAGCACGAGGACAACTACCTGGAGTCCTGGCTGGAGCTGCGCAGCAAGGACAGCGGCGACAACCTGCTGCCCGGGTACGGCTGGATCTTCGGCCTCGGTGACGGGCGGGTCAACGTCGGGCTCGGCGTGCTCAACTCGTCCTCGGCGTTCGGCAAGACCAACTACCGCCGGCTGCTCACCGACTGGCTCGCCAACACGCCGGTTGACTGGGGGATGACCGACGAGACCAACGCCGACGGCCCGATCCTCGGTGCCGCGCTGCCGATGGGCTTCAACCGGGTGCCCCACTACACCCGGGGCGTGCTGCTGGTCGGCGACTCGGGCGGCATGGTCAACCCGTTCAACGGCGAGGGCATCGCGTACGCGATGGAGTCCGGCGAACTGGCAGCGGAGGTCATGATCCAGGCCCTCGCCCGGCCGGCCGGCCCGGAACGCGAGCGCGCGCTGTTGGCGTACCCGAGCGAGCTGAAGGCCCGGCTCGGCGGTTACTACCGGCTGGGCGGCATCTTCGTGAAACTGATCGGCCGCCCCGAGATCATGCGGATCGCCACCAAACACGGCATGCCGCACCCGACGCTGATGCGTTTCGTGCTCAAGCTGTTGGCCAACCTGACCGACCCGCGCGGCGGGGATGCGATGGACCGGGTCATCAACGCGATGACGAAGGCCGCGCCAGCCGTATAAGTAGGACGGCATCGGCGCTGGTCACGGCCCCGATGCCGACAAAGATCGACCCCCGCTGACTGCCACTGCGAGGGACGTGAATAGTGTGATTTTCGTCAAGCACCGAGGGCAGGGAAGGACGAGCAGGAGAAAACGATGTCGCTCTCGCCTTACGCACCGATCATCGGGCTGTTCGCCCTCGCCGCGGCGTTCTCGCTGTTTTCCGTCGGCGCCGCCCGCTTCGCCGGTCCCCGTCGTTACAACAAGGCCAAACTCGAGGCTTACGAGTGCGGCATCGAGCCCAGCCCGCAGCCGGTCGGCGGCGGGCGGTTCCCGATCAAGTTCTACCTGACGGCGATGCTCTTCATCGTCTTCGACATCGAGATCATCTTCCTCTACCCCTGGGCGGTCTCGTTCGACGCTCTGCCGATCTTCGGCTTCGTGGAGATGGTCCTGTTCATCGTCGCGGTCTTCGTTGCGTACGCCTACGTGTGGCGGCGCGGCGGCCTGGACTGGGACTGAGGAAGGAACGTCAGATGGGCATCGAGGAGAAGCTTCCCGCCGGCGTCCTGCTCACCTCGGTGGAGAAGCTGGTCAACTGGTCTCGGAAGTCGTCCGTGTGGGGCGCCACCTTCGGCCTGGCCTGCTGCGCCATCGAGATGATGGCCGCCGGTGGTCCGCACTACGACATGGGCCGCTGGGGCATGGAGGTCTTCCGGGCGTCGCCCCGGCAGGCCGACCTGATGATCGTGGCCGGCCGGGTGAGTCAGAAGATGGCCCCGGTGCTGCGCCAGATCTACGACCAGATGGCCGAGCCGCGCTGGGTGCTCTCGATGGGCGTCTGCGCCAGCAGCGGCGGCATGTTCAACAACTACGCGATCGTGCAGGGCGTCGACCACGTCGTGCCGGTCGACATGTACCTGCCCGGCTGTCCGCCTCGGCCGGAGATGCTCATCGACGCGATCCTCAAGCTCCGCGAGAAGATCATGTATGAGCCGCTGGGCCCGAACGGCCGCAAGATGCTGGCGGCCCGCCAGGAGCGCGGCGACGTTCCGGTCGTGCCCTACGGCTCGATGCCCTCCTCGTACCGCAGCGACAAGGCCCGGCGCGCCGAGTGGACCCGGGCGGTCCGCGAGGGCCGCGAGGAGCAGCTGCGCATCGAGAACTGGATGAACGCTCAGAACCACCTCCACCCGCAGGCAGGCCCGAAATGACGTCACCCACCGACAAGCCAAACGACGGCGGAGTGCCGGTCCCGGTGACGCCGGTCGGCGCCAGCAGCACCGCCCCGGCCGAGTACCCGCCGGCCAGCCCGGCGGGTCGCGGGATGTTCGGCAACCAGGGCACCGGCGACGTGTCCGGCTACGGCGGCCTGGTCCGCCAGCGCCAGCCCATCGAGGAGGCGTCCCGGCCGTACGGGGGCTACTTCGACGAGGTCCGCGACGCGCTGGAGGAGGCGTACCCGGCCTTCAACGACGCGATCGAGAAGGTCGTGGTCGACCGGGGTGAGCTGACCCTGCACGTACGCCCGGAGCGGATCGCCGAGGTCTGCCAGGTGATGCGGGACGACCTGGCGCTGCGGTTCGAGCTGTGCTCCTCCGTGTCCGGTGCGGACTACCTGGGCGCCGACGAGCGCCGGTTGCACGTGGTGTACCTGCTCACCTCGATGACGTACCGGCGGCGGGTCCGGCTGGAGGCCGCGGTCTCCGTCGAGGCCCCGCACCTGCCCAGCGTGACCGCCATCTACCCGACGGCGGACTGGCAGGAGCGCGAGGCGTACGACATGTTCGGCATCGTCTTCGACGGCCACCCCAACCTGACCCGGATCCTCATGCCGGACGACTGGGAGGGTCACCCGCAGCGCAAGGACTACCCACTCGGCGGCGTGCCCGTCGAGTACAAGGGCGCGGAGATCCAGCCGCCGAGCGAGCGGAGGTCGTACCAGTGACGACGTCGAACTACGCCAGCGAGCACGAGACCGACGAGGGTCGGGTCTTCACCGTCACCGGTGGGGACTGGGACACCATCGTCTCGGGCACCGACCCGATCAACGACGAGCGGATCGTCGTCAACATGGGTCCGCAGCACCCGTCCACGCACGGGGTGCTGCGGCTGATCCTGGAGCTGGAGGGCGAGACGGTCCGCGAGGCCCGCTCCGTCATCGGCTACCTGCACACCGGCATCGAGAAGAACCTCGAATACCGCAACTGGGTTCAGGGCTCGACGTTCGTGACCCGGATGGACTACCTCGCCCCGATCTTCAACGAGACGGCGTACGCCCTCGCGGTGGAGAAGCTGCTCGGCATCACCGACGACATCACCGAGCGGGCCACCACCATCCGGGTGCTGATGATGGAGCTCAACCGGATCTCGTCGCACCTGGTCTGGCTGGCCACCACCGGCATGGAGCTGGGCGCGATCTCGATCATGCTGTACGGCTTCCGCGAGCGGGAGTACATCCTCGACATCTTCGAGACCATCACCGGCCTGCGGATGAACCACGCGTACGTCCGGCCGGGCGGGGTGGCGCAGGACGTGCCGGACGACGCGGTCCGCAAGATCCGCGAGTTCCTCAAGATGATGCCGAAGAAGCTCAAGGAGTACGAGGACCTCCTCTCCGGCCAGCCGATCTGGACCGAGCGGACGAAGGGCGTCGCGGTGCTGGACGTCACCGGCTGCGTGGCCCTCGGCATCACCGGCCCGGTGCTGCGCTCCGCCGGCCTCGCCTGGGACCTGCGCAAGACCATGCCGTACTGCGGCTACGAGACGTACGAGTTCGACGTGCCGACCCATCCCGACGGTGACGTGTGGGGTCGCTACCAGGTCCGGCTCGCCGAGATCCGGGAGTCGATGAAGCTGGTCGAGCAGGCGCTGGACCGGCTCAAGCCGGGTCCGGTGATGGTCGCCGACCGCAAGATCGCCTGGCCGGCCCAGTTGGCCATCGGCGTGGACGGCATGGGCAACTCCCTGGAGCACGTCGCGAAGATCATGGGTCAGTCGATGGAATCGCTGATCCACCACTTCAAGCTGGTGACCGAGGGCTTCCGGGTTCCGCCCGGCCAGGTGTACGTCGCCATCGAGGCACCCCGCGGCGAGCTGGGCGTGCACGCGGTGTCCGACGGTGGCACCCGGCCTTACCGGGTGCACTACCGGGAGCCCAGCTTCGTCAACCTGCAGGCCCTCCCGGCGATGGCCGAGGGCGGCCTGATCGCCGACGTGATCGCCGGCGGCGCCTCGTTGGACCCGGTCATGGGGGGTTGTGACCGGTGAGCGCGAGGAGTGAGCTTGCGAGCCCCGCAGTCGCGAACGGAAGGCGGCTCTGATGAGTGTTGTTTTCAGTGACGAGACCCGGGAGCGGGCGCGCGAGATCATCGCCCGTTACCCGGCGGACCGGTCCCGTTCGGCGCTGCTGCCGCTGCTGCACCTGGTGCAGGCCGAAGAGGGGTACGTCTCCCCGTCCGGGGTCGCCTTCTGCGCCGAGGTGCTCGGGCTGAACAAGGCCCAGGTCGGCGCGGTGGCCACCTTCTACACGATGTACAAGCGCAAGCCGACCGGCGACTTCCTGGTCAGCGTCTGCACCAACACCATGTGCAACGTGCTCGGTGGCCAGGAGGTCTACGACACCCTCGCCGAGCACCTGGGCGTCGGGCACGACGAGACCACCGCCGACGGCACGATCACGCTGGAGCACGCCGAGTGCCTGGCGGCGTGCGACTACGGGCCGGTGATGACCGTCAACTACGACTTCTTCGACGGCGTGGACGCGTCCACAGCGGTCGGTGTCGTGGACGAGCTGCGGGCGGGCGGGCGGCCGATGCCGACCCGCGGCGCCCGGCTCTGCACGCTCAAGGAGATGGCGGTGCAGCTCGCCGGCTTCGCCGACGAGCGGGACGGCGCAGTCGCCGACGGCGGGCCGGGCGAGCCCACCCTGCGTGGGCTGCGGCTGGCCCAGCAGCACGGCGTCTCGGTGCCGGGCTTCGACCCCAACACCCCGATCCGGAGCAAGGCCGAGGCCGACAAGGCCGCCGCCGAGGCGAAGGCGAAGGCGGAGGCCGCCAAGCCGGCGCCCGTCGAGGCCAGCACGGCGCCGGTCAAGGGTGGCGACGGGGCGTCCGCTCCGACGGGGGCGGCCGGGGTCGCCGGGCCGGCGAAGCCGGCAGAGGCCACCGGGCCGGCGAAGCCGGCAGAGGCCAGTGGCAGCACCACGCGGGACGTCAAGGCACCGGACGACAAGTCGCCGCAGGTGCGTACCGCCGAGACCCGGCAGCCGGACGCGGACACGGCAGTGCCGGACGCCCCTGGCACGAAGGTCCCGACGGACCGCACCGGCACCGCGCCCGAGGCTGGCGACGCGCGGTCGGCCGAGGCCGCCGGCGTGGCGGCCAACGCGCCGGCCGGCGACGGCAAGCCCGCCGGCGACGAGGCCGGGGCGCAGGAGCGCAACCTCACCGAAGCGAAGGCTGGGACGGACGCCGACGGCGCCGGACCGGCGGACGCGAACGAAACGGGGGCCCAGAAGTGACCACTCCCCGCCCGGAGACGCTGGCCAAGCTGACGCCGGTGCTGACCAAGCGCTGGCTGTCGCCGGACGCCTGGCGCATCGGCACGTACGAGCAGTTGGACGGCTACGCCGCGCTGCGCAAGGCGCTCAAGGCGCACCCGGACGACCTGATCCAGCTGATCAAGGATTCCGGGCTGCGGGGCCGAGGCGGTGCCGGCTTCCCCACCGGTCTCAAGTGGGGCTTCATTCCGCAGGGCGACGGCAAGCCGCACTACCTGGTGGTCAACGCCGACGAGGGCGAGCCGGGCACCTGCAAGGACCTGCCGCTGATGACCCACGACCCGCACGCGCTGGTCGAGGGCGTCATCATCGCGTCGTACGCGATCCGGGCCGCCCGCGCCTACATCTACATCCGGGGCGAGGCGGTGCACGCCGCGCGTCGGCTGCGCAACGCGGTCCAGGAGGCGTACGACAAGGGTTACCTGGGCCGGAACATCCTGCGCAGTGGCTACGACCTGGAGCTGGTGGTGCACTCCGGCGCCGGGGCGTACATCTGCGGCGAGGAGACGGCGCTGCTGGACTCGCTGGAGGGGTTCCGGGGCCAGCCGCGGCTGCGCCCGCCGTTCCCGGCCACCCACGGCCTGTACGCGAGCCCGACGGTGGTGAACAACGTCGGCACCATCGCCAGCGTGCCGCCGATCGTGCTTGGTGGGGCCGACTGGTGGAAGAGCATGGGCACCGAGAAGTCCTCCGGGCCGATGATCTACTCGCTCTCCGGCCGGGTCGCCAACCCGGGCCAGTACGAGTGCTCGATGGGTGTCACGCTGCGCGAGCTGCTGGAACTGGCCGGTGGCATGCAGCCCGGCCACAACCTGCGATTCTGGACCCCGGGTGGCTCGTCCACCCCGCTGCTCGCCGCCGAGCACCTGGACGTGCCACTGGACTTCGAGGGGGTGGCGGCGGCCGGCTCGATCCTCGGCACCACGGCCACCCAGATCTTCTCCGACCAGGACTGCCCGGTCTACGCGACGTACCGGTGGCTGGAGTTCTACCACCACGAGTCGTGCGGCAAGTGCACCCCGTGCCGTGAGGGCAACTACTGGATGGTCCGGGTCTACCGGCGGATCCTCGCCGGCCAGGGCACCCACGAGGACCTGGACACCCTGCTGGACACCTGCGACAACATCCTCGGCCGCTCGTTCTGCGGTCTGGGTGACGGCGCGACCAGCTCGGTGACCTCCTCGCTGCAGTACTTCAAGCAGGACTACCTCGACTACATCGAGGGTCGGACCGCACCCAAGCTGTCGGAGAAGACCCTGGTAGGGGCGCACTGATGAGCGCGAGGAATGAGCTTGCGAGTCCCGCAGTCGCGAATGGAAGGCGACTCTGATGACCGACGTAGCCAAGCAGACCGAGACCGTCACCCTCACCATCGACGGCGTCGAGGTCACCGCCCCCAAGGGGACGCTGCTGATCCGGGTCGCCGAGCAGATGGGCACCGAGATCCCCCGGTTCTGCGACCACCCGCTGCTGGCCCCGGCCGGCGCGTGCCGGCAGTGCCTGGTCGAGGTGGAGGGCCAGCGCAAGCCGGTGGCCTCCTGCACCCAGACCGTCGCCGACGGCATGGTCGTGCGTACCCAGATCACCTCCCCGGTGGCCAAGAAGGCGCAGGAGGGGGTGATGGAGCTGCTGCTGCTCAACCACCCGCTGGACTGCCCGATGTGTGACAAGGGCGGCGAGTGCCCGCTCCAGAACCAGGCGATGTCCACCGGCCGCACCGACTCGCGCTTCCACGAGCACAAGCGGGAGTACGAGAAGCCGATGGCGATCAGCAGCCAGGTGCTGCTGGACCGCGAGCGTTGCGTGCTCTGCCAGCGGTGCACCCGGTTCTCCGAGGAGATCGCCGGCGACAAGTTCATCGACCTGATGGGCCGGTCGTCCGCCGAGGAGATCAACATCTACCGGGACGACGCGTACGGCGAGGAGGGCGACGCGGGGGATGTCCCGTTCAACTCCTACTTCTCCGGCAACACCGTGCAGATCTGCCCGGTGGGCGCGCTGACCGGTGCCCAGTACCGCTTCCGCGCCCGCCCGTTCGACCTGGTCTCCAGCCCGAGCGTCTGCGAGCACTGCTCGGCCGGCTGCGGGCAGCGCACCGACTGGCGGCGTGGCAAGGTGCTGCGCCGGCTGGCCGGCGACGAGCCGGCGGTGAACGAGGAGTGGAACTGCGACAAGGGTCGCTGGGGCTTCCAGTACACCCGGGCCGCCGACCGGCTGACCACTCCGCTGGTTCGCGACGAGCACACCGGTGAGCTGCGCGAGGCGTCCTGGAGTGAGGCGCTCACCGTCGCCGCCGAAGGGCTGCACATCGCTCGGGAGGGCGGGCAGGGCACTGCGGTGCTCACCGGCGGTCGGCTGACCGTCGAGGACGCGTACGCCTACGCCAAGTTCGCCCGGGTCGCGTTGAACACCAACGACATCGACTTCCGGGCCCGCCCGGTCTCCCGCGAGGAGGCCGACTTCCTGGCCAGCTCGGTCGCCGGGGTCACCGACGTCACCTACACCGACGTGGAGAACGCGCCGGCGGTGGTGCTGGTGGGCCTGGAGCCCGAGGAGGAGTGCCCGATCCTCTTCCTGCGGCTGCGCAAGGCGTACCTGAAGAAGACCCTGACGGTGTACGCGCTGGCGCCCTTCGCCACCCGCGGCCTGGAGAAGCTCGGTGCCAAGCTGGCCCGGGTGGTGCCGGGCGAGGAGGCCAGCGTGCTCGCTGAGCACGCCACGGTCAGCGAGGCGCTGAGCGCACCGGGCGCGATCCTGATTGTCGGCGAGCGGTTGGCCACCGTGCCGGGTGGGCTCTCCGCCGCGGCCGACGTGGCCCGGCGTACCGGCGCGAAGCTGGCCTGGGTGCCGCGGCGCGCGGGTGACCGCGGCGCTGTCGACGCGGGCTGCCTGCCCAACCTGCTCCCCGGTGGACGCCTGGTCACCGAGCCGGCCGCCCGGGCCGAGCTGGGTGAGGCGTGGGACATCCCGGCCGGGGTGATCCCGAGCCAGGCCGGTCGGGACACCGACGGCATCCTGACGGCGGCCGCCAACGGGCAGCTCGGCGCGCTGGTCGTCGGCGGTGTCGACCCGGCCGACCTGGCCGACCCGCGACTGGCCGAGTCCGCACTGGACGCGGTGCCGTTCCTGGTCAGCCTCGAGCTGCGCGCCAGCGCGGTGACCCGGCGGGCGAACGTGGTGCTGCCGGTCGCCCCGGTGGCCGAGAAGGCCGGAAGCTTCCTGGACTGGGAGGGCCGGCTGCGTCCGTTCGAGGCGGTGCTGAACACCGCCGCGATGACCGACGGTCGGGTGCTCGACGCGCTGGCCGCGCTGCTCGACGTAAGCCTCGGCACGGCCGACGTGCTGAGCGTGCGCCGTGAGCTGGGCACGCTGCCGGCGACGCGGATGTCCCGGCCGGCCGCGCCGTCGGTCGCACCGGGCCGGGTGCCGCAGCCGAACGCCGGGGAGGCCGTGCTGTCCACCTGGCACCAGCTGGTGGACCTCGGCACCCTGACCGAGGGCGACGAAAACCTCGCCGGGACCGCCCGTCCGCCGGTGGTCCGGCTGGGTAAGGGCACCGCCGAGGCGCTCGGTGTGGTCGACGGTGACGCGGTCACGGTCGGCACCGACCGGGGGGCGCTGACCCTGCCGGCGGAACTCACCGAGATGCCGGACGGCGTGGTCTGGCTGCCGACCAACTCACCCGGCTCGACCGTGCGGCGCAGCCTCGGGGCGACGTCCGGCGCGGTCGTCCGGATCTCCGTCCCCGCACCGAGTACGGCCATCCCGGCCGGACGCGTGGCGGCCGACGAGACCGGTCTCCCGGGTCCGCTCCTCAACTCCGGGGGTAACCAGTGAGTGCGAGGAGTGAACGAGCGCAGCGAGTGAGCCCCGCAGTCGCGAACGAAAGGTGGGCACAGTGAGTCCCTCCTACCTCGCCCAGGATCCGACGTTGGCCGACTTCGGCCGGGATCCGTGGTGGCTGGTTCTCGGCAAGATTGTCTTCGCGTTCGCCTTCGGTCTGCTGGCCACCCTGCTCGGCGTCTGGTTCGAACGGCGCGTGGTCGGTTACATGCAGGTGCGGCCCGGCCCCAACCAGGTCGGCCCGTTCGGCCTGCTGCAGACCCTCGCCGACGGCCTGAAGATGGCCTTCAAGGAGGACATCCTCCCGAAGGCGGCCGACAAGGTCGTCTACTTCTTCGCTCCGACCATCTCGGTGATCTGCGCGGTCACCGCCCTGTCGGTGATCCCGTTCGGCCCGATGGTGAGCATCTTCGGTCACCAGACGCCGTTGCAGGTCACCGACGTGCCGGTGGCGGTGCTGCTGCTGCTCGCCTGCTCGTCGATGGGCGTCTACGGCATCGTGCTGGGCGGCTGGGCCTCCGGCTCGACGTACCCGCTGCTGGGTGGTCTCCGGTCGAGCGCCCAGATGATCTCCTACGAGGTCGCCATGGGGCTCAGCATCGTGGCGGTCTTCATGACCGCCGGCACGATGAGCACCAGCGGGATCGTCGCCGCTCAGGGCGACGGCACCCAGCTGACCGTCTTCGGCCAGACCATCCCGGCACCGGGCTGGTACGCGATCCTGCTGCTGCCGAGCTTCATCATCTTCTTCATCGCCACTGTGGGTGAGACCAACCGGGCGCCGTTCGACCTGCCCGAGGCCGAGTCCGAGCTGGTCGCCGGCTTCATGACGGAATACAGCTCGCTGAAGTTCGCGCTCTTCATGCTCAGCGAGTACGTCGCGATGGTGACCATGTCCGCGGTCACCACCACGCTGTTCCTGGGCGGTTGGCGAGCGCCCTGGCCGATCACCATCTGGGAGGGCGCCAACTCCGGTTGGTGGCCGATGCTCTGGTTCTTCGGCAAGGTGATCGCCCTGGTCTTCGTCTTCGTGTGGTTGCGTGGCACGCTGCCCCGGCTGCGGTACGACCAGTTCATGCGGCTCGGCTGGAAGGTGCTGCTGCCGATCAACCTGGCCTGGATCCTGGTCCTGTCGGGCCTGCGCTCCATCGAGGACTGGGACACCCGCGGCAAGATGATCGCCGTCGGCATCCCGGCCGGCATCCTGCTGATCGCCACGATCTTCTGGCCCAGCCGGCGCCCGAAGCCGAAGCCGACGACGCAGGAACAGGTCGACAACCGGCCGCACGGGAGCTTCCCGCTGCCACCGATGGATCTTCAGGTACCACCGAGCCCGCGCATCACGCGCGTGGTCGCCGAGCGGGAGCCGGCCAACATCGTTGCCGGCTCGGACTCCAGGGAGGTGTGACGTGGGCGCGATCACCGGAACGTTCAAGGGATTCGGTGTCACCTTCTCGCACATGTTCAGGAAGGTCGTCACGACCGACTACCCGTTCAAGCCGCCGGTGTCGGCGCCGCGCTACCACGGGCGGCACATCCTCAACCGGCACCCGGACGGCCTGGAGAAGTGCATCGGCTGCGAGCTGTGCGCCTGGGCCTGCCCGGCGGACGCGATCTACGTCGAGGGTGGCGACAACACCGACGAGCAGCGCTTCTCGCCGGGTGAGCGGTACGCCAGCATCTACCAGATCAACTACGCCCGCTGCATCTTCTGCGGGTTGTGCATCGAGGCCTGCCCGACCCGGTCGCTCACCATGAGCAACGAGTACGAGTTGGCCCGGGACAACCGGCAGGACCTGATCTTCACCAAGGAGCAGTTGCTCGCGCCGTTGCTGGAGGGCATGGAGCAGCCTCCGCACCCGATGCGGCTGGGTGACAGCGAGAAGGACTACTACGTCGGCGCGCTGGACAACCCGGGCACCTCCGCCGGTGCGGAGACGTCCCCGATGGGCCCCGGCCGCTACCAGGTCGAGGAGCACCCCGGCGTGACGTTCCCGGGCGCCGAGCAGGCCGCCCAGCGCGTCGCGGCCGGCGAGGGAGAGAAAGCATGACCACGTCTACGGTGCTCGCCGCGGCGGGTTCGGTCGCCACCGGCGAGGCGGTCACCTTCTGGATCCTCGCCCCGCTCGCGCTCATCGGCGCGATCGGGATGGTGGCCGCGCGCAACGCCGTGCACTCGGCGCTGTGGCTGGTGCTCACCATGCTCTGCCTGGGCGTGTTCTACGTCCTCCAGGCCGGTCCGTTCATCGGCATGGTGCAGATCATCGTCTACACCGGCGCGATCATGATGCTCTTCCTCTTCGTGCTGATGCTGGTTGGCCGCGACTCCACGGACTCGCTGATCGAGACGCTGCGCGGTCAGCGGGTCGCCGCGATCGTGCTCGGCCTTGGCTTCGCCGGCCTGGTCGGCACCGGGCTCTATCAGGCGCTGGACCGGACCAACACGGTCGGTCTGGAGCAGGTCAACGCCGAGGGGAACGTGCAGGGCATCGCCCGGCTGCTGTTCACCAAGTACGTCTTCGCGTTCGAGCTGACCTCGGCGCTGCTGATCACCGCGGCGGTCGGTGCCATGGTGCTGGCCCACGTCGAGCGGCGTAAGAAGGACAAGATCGACCAGGTGTCGACCATGAAGGCGCGCTTCGCCCCGGGCAACTACCCCGGCCCGAAGCCGGGTCCCGGCGTCTTCGCGACCTCCTCCTCGGTGGCCACCCCGGCCCGGCTGCCCGACGGTCGCCTGACCGACCGCAGCACCCCGGCGATCCTTCCGCAGCGCGAGCTGACCGCCGAGGAGACCTCGCTGAAGGGGACGGACAAGTAATGGAATCGTTCTTCTCGGTCGAGCCGACCTACTACCTCGTGCTCGCCGCGGTGCTGTTCACCATCGGCGCCGCCGGGGTGCTGGTCCGGCGCAACGCGCTCGTGCTGTTCATGTGCGTGGAGCTGATGCTCAACGCGGCCAACCTGACGCTGGTCACCTTCAGCCGGATCAACGGTGACCTCAACGGCCAGATCATGGCGTTCTTCGTGATGGTGGTGGCGGCGGCCGAGGTCGTGGTCGGGCTCGCGATCATCATGTCCATCTTCCGGACGCGACGCTCGGCGAGTGTCGACGACGCCAACCTGCTCAAGTACTAGAGGGGTCCACCGGTGGAAGAGACTGTGGAATACGCCCAGGCCACGGGGCTGCTTGGGGGCGTCTGGCTGCTGGTGGCGATCCCGCTGGTCAGCGCGGCCATCCTGCTGCTGCTCGGCCGCCGGGCCGACCGCTGGGGGCACTGGTTGGGCGTCGCCGCCATCGGCGCCGCGTTCGTGCTCGGCCTGAGCTTCTTCTTCCAGCTGCGTGGCCTGGAGAACAAGTCGGTCGAGCTGAGCCTCTGGGACTTCATCGCTGTCGGTGATCTGCGCGTCGACTTCGGCCTGCTCTTCGATCCGCTGGCCGCGGTCTTCGTACTGCTGATCACCGGGGTGGGTTTCCTGATCCACCTGTACGCGGTGGAGTACATGTCGCACGACGCGGGCCGTCGTCGGTTCTTCGCGTACTTCAACCTGTTCGTCGCGGCGATGCTGCTGCTGGTGCTCGGCAACAACTACGTGATGCTGTACTTCGGCTGGGAGGGCGTCGGTCTGGCGTCGTACCTGCTGATCTCCTTCTGGACCGAGCGGCCGAGCGCGGCCACCGCCGGCAAGAAGGCGTTCCTGATGAACCGGGTCGGCGACGCCGGCCTGGCCATCGGCATCTTCATCATGTTCGCCACCCTGGGCACCACCCAGTACGACGAGGTGTTCAACGGTGTCGGCGCGCTGACCGGCACCACAGTGCTGGTCCTCGGCCTGTTGCTGCTGCTCGGTGCGGCCGGCAAGTCCGGCCAGTTCCCGCTCCAGGCGTGGTTGCCGGACGCGATGGAGGGCCCCACCCCGGTGTCGGCGCTCATCCACGCCGCCACCATGGTCACCGCGGGCGTCTACCTGATCGCCCGGTCCAACCCGATCTTCTCGGCCAACTCGACGCTGCAACTCGTGGTGGTCAGCGTCGGCGCACTCACCCTGCTGATCGGCTGCATCATCGGTGCGGCCAAGGACGACATCAAGCGGGTGCTCGCCTGGTCGACGGTGAGCCAGATCGGCTACATGTTCCTCGGTGTCGGCCTCGGCGGCGCGGCGTACGCGCTGGCCATCGTGCACCTGCTGGCGCACGGCTTCTTCAAGGCCAACATGTTCCTGGGCGCCGGCTCGGTCATGCACGGAATGAAGGACCAGGTCGACATCCGCCGCTTCGGTGGGCTGTCCAAGTACATGAAGATCACCTGGTTGACCTTCATGATGGGCTGGCTGGCCATCATCGGCATGTTCCCTTTCTCCGGCTTCTTCTCCAAGGAGCCGATCATCGTGGCCGCCTTCGAGCGGGAGGACTGGACCGCCTGGCTCTTCGGCGGTGCGGCACTGCTCGGTGCCGGGCTCACCGCGTTCTACATGACGCGGCTGTTCGTGCTCACGTTCCACGGGCCGCAGCGGTGGACCGAGGACATCGAGCACCCGCACGAGTCGCCGAAGCTGATGACCATTCCGCTGATCCTGCTGGCGGTCGGGTCGGTCGGCGCCGGCTTCCTGCTCGCCACGTCCGTTCCGGACTGGCTGACGGAGACCGCCGGGCTGGGTGGCGAGCAGGCGGAGCACGCGGCGGTCCTCTCGCACACCGTGATCACGATCCTGTCGCTGCTGGTCACGGTGCTCGGTGCCGGCCTCGCCTGGTTCCTGTTCCGGGCCGGCACCGCCACCGCGCCGCAGCCGGCCGGGGTGCTGGTCACCGCCGCCCGGCGCAACCTCTACACCGACACGGTCAACGAGGCGGTCTTCGAGAAGCCGGGCATCTTCCTCACCCGGGCGCTGGTGTACCTCGACAACCGGGGCATCGACGGGCTCGTCAACGGGCTCGCCGCCGCTGTTGGCGGGGGCTCGGGTCGCCTCCGTCGGATGCAGACCGGCTTTGTCCGCTCGTACGCCACCTCGATCCTGGCCGGTGCGCTGCTGGTGATGGCGGCGTTCCTGGCGGTGCAGGCGGGGTGGTTGGCGTGATCGACCTCTTTCCGGCCGCCCCCGCCGGCGGACCACGCAGTGACGACGGAGGTAAGGCCGCATAATGTCCAACTTCCCGTTCCTCTCGGTGCTCACTGTGGCGCCGCTGGTGGGCGCCCTGGTGGTGGCCTTCCTGCCGCGCCACCGCCCGGAGCTGGCCAAGCAGGTGGCGTTCGCCTGGTCGCTGCTCGTGCTGGTGCTCTCGGTGGTGATGTGGGTCAGCTTCAACGCCGGCGGTGACCGGTTCCAGTTCCGCGAGTCGTACTCCTGGATTCCGAACTGGGGGGTCAGCTTCACCTTCGCCGCCGACGGCATCGCGCTGGTGATGTTGATGCTGATCGCGGTGCTGGTGCCGCTGGTGATCCTGGCGTCGTGGCACGACGCCGAGTCGTCGAAGCGGTCGGTGCCCGTCTACTTCGCACTGCTGCTGGTCCTCGAGTGCACGATGATCGGCGTCTTCGCGGCTGCCGACGTCTTCCTGTTCTACGTGTTCTTCGAGGTCATGCTGGTGCCGATGTACTTCCTCATCGGCAGCTACGGCGGCCACCAGCGGCAGTACGCGGCGGTGAAGTTCTTCCTCTACTCGCTCGTCGGCGGTCTGTTCATGCTGGCTGCGGTGATCGGCCTGTGGGTGGTCGGCGGGAAGACCTTCGACTGGCAGGCGCTCTCGCAGGTCGACATCAGCACCGGCACCGAGCGGTGGCTGTTCCTCGGCTTCTTCCTCGCGTTCGCCATCAAGGCGCCGTTCTTCCCGTTCCACACCTGGTTGCCGGATGCCGGTGGCGCCGCCCCGGCGGGCGCGGCGGCGTTGCTCGTCGGCGTGCTGGACAAGGTCGGCACCTTCGGCATCCTGCGCTACTGCCTGCCGCTGTTCCCCGAGGCGTCGAAGTGGTTCGCGCCGTGGGCGCTGGCCCTGGGCGTGATCGGCATCGTCTACGCCGCGCTGCTGGCGGTCGGCCAGAACGACCTCAAGCGGCTGGTGTCGTACACCTCGATCGCGCACTTCGGCTTCATCGGCGTCGGCATCTTCGCCTTCACCACCCAGGCCGGCACCGGCGCGGTGCTCTACATGCTCAACCACGGGCTGGCCACCGGCCTGCTCTTCCTGGTGGTGGGCATGCTGATCTCCCGGCGTGGTTCGTCGCTGATCAGCGACTTCGGTGGCGCGGGCAAGCTCGTCCCGGTGCTCGCCGGGGTGCTCTTCTTCGCCGGTCTCGCCTCGCTCGCGCTGCCCGGCACGGCGCCGTTCATCTCCGAGTTCCTGGTGCTGATCGGCACCTTCACGGTGAACAAGCCGGTCGCGGTCATCGCCACGCTCGGCATCATCCTGGCCGCCGCGTACGTGCTGTGGATGGTGCAGCGCACCACCCAGGGCACCCTCAACCCGGCGCTGACCGAGGTCGACGGCATGCGCCGGGACCTCAACCTGCGCGAGAAGGTCGTGGTCGCCCCGCTGATCGCGCTGATCGTGCTGCTCGGCTTCTTCCCCAAGCCGGTCACTGACGTGATCAACCCCGCCGTCCAGGCGACCATGGACGACATCGGCAGAACCGACCCGGCGCCGTCCGTGGGCGGCACCGTCCAGGAGGCGCGCCGGTGAGCGCGAGGAGTGCAGCGAAGCGGAGCACCGCAGTCGCGAACGAAAGGTCGGCACCGTGACCGAGTTGAAGCTGCCGTCGATCGACTACGCGGCGATCTCTCCGATCCTGATCATGCTGGGCACGGCGTTGCTCGGCGTGCTGGTCGAGGCCCTGGTGCCTCGTCGCTGGCGGCACGTGGTGCAGTTGACGCTGGCGCTGCTCGCGGTGCTCGCGGCACTGACCATGGTGGTCCTCAGCGCCGATGAGCGGATCATCACCGCGGGCCAGGCGCTCGCGATCGACGGGCCGACGCTCTTCCTCCAGGGCGCGATCCTGGTGCTGGCCGCCATGGCGCTGCTGCTGATCGGTGACCGTTCGGTCGAGCGGGGCGGGGCGTTCGTCGCCCAGGCCGCGGTGACCGCGGAGTCGGCCGACGACCGGCGGCAGGCCGAGGGGCGCAACGGTCTCACCGAGGTCTACCCGCTGACCACGTTCGCGATCGGCGGCATGCTGATCTTCGTGGCGGCGAACGACCTGCTGACCATGTTCATCGCACTCGAGGTCTTCTCCCTGCCGCTCTACCTGCTCTGCGCGCTGGCCCGTCGCCGGCGTCTGCTGAGCCAGGAGGCGGCGATGAAGTACTTCCTGCTCGGCGCCTACGCCTCGGCGTTCTTCCTGTTCGGCGTGGCCCTGATCTACGGCTTCACCGCAGGCATCCCGGGCCGCACGGCCGGCGTCGACTTCGCCACCATCCACGCGGCGGTGGGCGAGTCGCCGGCCAGCCCGGTGCTGCTCTTCGCCGGCATGGCGCTGCTCGCCATCGGTCTGCTCTTCAAGGCCGCGGCGGCCCCGTTCCACGTCTGGACCCCGGACGTCTACCAGGGCGCTCCGACCCCGGTCACCGGGTTCATGGCGGCCTGCACCAAGGTCGCCGCGTTCGGTGCCCTGCTGCGCGTCTTCCAGGTCGCGTTCGCCGACGCCAACTGGGACTTCACGCCGGTCCTCGGCGCGGTGGCGGTGCTGACCATGCTCATCGGCGCGGTGCTCGCGGTCACCCAGACCGACATCAAGCGGCTGCTCGCGTACTCCTCGATCGCCAACGCCGGCTACCTGCTGGTCGGTGTGTTGGCACCGAGCCGCGACGGGCTGGCCGGCACGATGTTCTACCTGGTCGCGTACGGCTTCTCGGTGCTGGCCGCGTTCGCCGTGGTGACGCTGGTACGGGACGACGACGGCGAAGCCACCCACCTGTCCCGCTGGGCCGGGCTGGGCCGACGGTCGCCGTTCTTCGCCGCGCTGTTCACGTTCATCCTGCTGGCCTTCGCCGGTATTCCGCTGACCAGCGGCTTCACCAGCAAGTTCGCCATCTTCGGGCCGGCGCTGGAGGGTGGCCAGGCCTGGCTGGTGATCGCCGGTGTGTTGACCAGCATGATTCTCGCGTTCCCGTACCTGCGGGTCGTGGTGATGATGTGGCTCTCCGAGCCGGGCGAGTCGACCCCGACCGTCACGGTGCCCGGTGGGCTCACCTCCGCCGCGCTGATGATCGGTGTGCTGGCGACTCTGGTGTTGGGTGTCGCCCCGGCGCCGCTGCTCGATCTGGCTACCGGAGCCGCCGAATTCGTTCGATGACCGAAGGATCGATCACCGGGGGTCGGCACGTGTTCACGTGCCGGCCCCCGGTGCGTATCCCCGGGCCGGAGCAGGTCGAACGGGTGTGGCATGGTTGATAGCGTGGTGAAACCGGCGGGCGAGCGTTCAGGTGCCTCCGGCTCCGGCGGTCGTCGGGGTCGGGCGAGCACGAGTCAGTTCGGCGCGCTCGGCCTCAACCTCGCCGATCCTCGTGTCGAGGCGTCCGTGCTGGGTCTTCTGGACACGGTCGAGGTCGAGTTGCGGGCCAGCGTGTCCAGCGCCGACCCGTTCGTCACCGAGGCCGCCCGGCACCTCGTCGAGGCCGGCGGGAAGCGGTTCCGGCCGTTGCTGGTGGCCCTCGGCGCCCAGTTCGGTGACCCGACCGGCGCGCAGGTGGTCCCGGCCGCCGTGGTGATGGAGCTCACGCACCTCGCCACCCTCTACCACGACGACGTGATGGACGAGGCCGCCGTCCGTCGGGGCGCGCCGAGCGCGAACTCCCGGTGGACCAACTCGGTCGCCATCCTGGTCGGCGACTACCTCTTCGCCCGCGCGGCGGACATCGCCGCCGACCTGGGCCCCGAGGCGGTCCGGTTGCAGGCGCGCACCTTCGCCCGGCTGGTGCACGGCCAGATCGCGGAGACGGTGGGGCCGCGCGCCGACGACGATCCGGTGGCCCACTACCTGCACGTGATCGCCGAGAAGACCGGCTCGCTGATCGCCACGTCCGCCCGGTTCGGCGGCATGTTCGGCGGTGCCGCCCCGGAGCACGTGGAGGCCCTCGCCGGGTACGGCGAGACGATCGGCGTCGCCTTCCAACTCTCCGACGACCTGCTGGACATCGCCTCCGAGTCGGTGCAGTCGGGCAAGACCCCCGGCACGGACCTGCGCGAGGGTGTCCCGACGCTGCCAGTGCTCTACGCCCGCGAGGCGGACGACTCCGACGCGTCGTCGGTGCGTCTGCGGGAGATCCTGGCGACCGGCCCGTTGACCGACGACGCGCTGCACGCCGAGGCGTTGGGGCTGCTCCGGGAGAGCCCGGCGCTCAAGCGTGCCCGGGAGACCGTGCGCAGCTACGCCGAGGACGCCCGCGCGCAGCTCGCCCCGCTGCCACCCGGCCCGTCCCGCAGCGCGCTCGAGTCGCTCTGCGACTACATCGCCGACCGCACCAGCTGATCCACGCCCCGGCCCGTTGCGGCGGCGGCGCGGGTCAACAGTCTGCTGCCGACGAGCATGAGAGCGGCGGCGAGCAGCATCGCCACGGCCGCGATGGTCCACATCGCCGGGTAGCCGAGGTGGGCGGCGAGTGGGCCCAGGCTCAGCGGGCCGAGACAGCCGCCCGCGTACACCCCGGTCTGTGTGATCGAGGTGGCGGCGGCCGGTGACTGCGGGTGGAGCCGGACCACCGCGAAGTTCATCAGGCCGGGCCAGGCCCAGCCCAGGCCGAAGCCGAGCACCACGCCGACCACCAACGGCACCGAGCCGGTCAACGCGAGCAGGCCCAGCCCGACCGCGCCGACGAGCAGCATCGCGGCGATGAGGGCGATGTGGCCGGTCTCGCGGCGGTCGGCCAACCAGCCGGCGCCCACCCGAGCCGCCACGCAGACCGCGCTACCCAGGGTCAGGGTGAGGCCGGCGAGGCCCGGCGACAGACCCCGGGCCGCGGCGGAGTCCACCAGGAAGGTGCCGAGCGCGTTGGCCGCGCCCGAGGCCAACGTCGCTGCCGCACCGATCACCACCAGCGCCGCCGTAGCCCGCCCTGCGCGGGTGGCACCGGCCCGCCGGGCCAGGCCGGGCAACTGCCGGGGTACGGCGGCCAGCGTCGTCAGCGCGGCCACGGCGGCGGCCACGAACGCCCACCGCCAGCCGGCGGTGAGCGCGATGGTGGGCACCGCCACCCCGGCCAGCAGGGTGGAGACCGGGATGGCGGCCTGCTTGACACCGAACGACAGCCCCTGCCGCCGGGCCGGCACGTGCTGGGCCAGCGCGGCGTTGCTGGCCAACTGGCCGAGCGCGTTCGCGGCGGCGCTGAGCGCCAGCAGGCCGACCAGCACCGGGTACGACCGGGCGAAGGCGGCCACGGCCAGCATCGACCCGGCGGCCAGCAGGATGCCGCAGCGGGCCACCAGGGCCGGCCCGTACCGCTCGACCAACCGCCCGGAGGGCACCGAGGCTAGCGCGCTGACCCCGAAGTAGACGGAGACGGCCAGGCCCAGGCCGGCCGGCGAGAAGCCGAGGTCCGTGCCCATCTGCACGGCGAGACCACCGAGCAGGAAGACGGGGAGTACGCAGGCAACTGTGGTGACGACTGCGCCGGCGCTGGCCCGGACCGGACGGGGTCCGGCAACGGCCGGATCGGGGGTGTTGGAGGTGTCGGTCATCGTTCGGCAAACCTACGCGAGCCCCGCTCACCGCACTCCTGGTGACCGGCGGGGCACAAGCAGTGGATGGTGATCTGGCATCCTCGACCCGAACAGGCATTTCGCACCGGGCCTGTTTTTCATATGGTGTAAGTCCCCGGCGGCGGAGGTGGTTGTGCGCGACCCCTTGGCAGAACCTTCGGACCTGATTCGCAGCGTGTCCCGAGCGCTACGGGTGCTGGAGTCGGTCGGTCGCGCCCCGAAGGGCCTGACCGTCAAGCAGATCGCCCGGCGCTGCGAGCTGACCGTGGCCACCACCTACCACCTGGTCCGCACCCTCGCCTACGAGGGCTACGTGATCCGTCGCGAGGACGGCACGTACATCGTGGGGTTGGAGGTGGCCGACCGGTACCGGGAGCTGGTGACGGCGTTCCGGGGCCCGCCGGCGGTCGGTGAGACGCTGCGGCGGGCCGCCCTGGACACCGGCTACAGCCACTACCTCGGTCGGTTCGTCGGCGGTCAGGTGGCCCTCACCGCGGTCGCCGAGGGGCACCGCTCGCCCTACCTGGAGGATCTGGTCCCCGGCTTTGACGAGGGGGCGCACGCGACAGCGCTCGGCAAGTCGCTGCTCGCCACCCTCACGACCGACCAGCGCTACCGCTATCTGCGCGAGTACGGCATGCGCCCGTTCACCACCGCCACGCTGACCACCACCGAGAGTTTCGAGGCCGACCTGGCCGCCGGCGACCGGCGCGGCATGCAACTGGAGATGGGGCAGTTCCGCCAGGGGGTGGCCTGCGCCGCGGTGCTCGTCGCGCCGGACAAGGACATGGAACGCCGCGTCGTGCTGGCCTGCGCGTTGCCGGCCAGCGAGATGATGACCTCCGCCCGGGTGGTACGCGCCAAGCTGCTCACCGTGGCCCGCGGCGTGGCCGACGGCATCGCCACCGACAACTGACGCTGAGAGGCCCTCTCCCGGGCTGGGAGAGGGCCTCTCAGGGCGGTCCAGCGCCGGACCGCCGGAGCAACGTCAGCGCCGCTCGGCCGCGGGTGCGGCGTCAGCTGCCCACCGGGCCGCCGTCGAGGCGCCAGGTGACCACCACGCCAGGCTTGGCGTAGTCACCGTCCGGCCAGTTCGAGGCCGGGTTCTCCACCGAGGCCCCGGTGATCTCGCCCGGGTGCTGCACGGCGACGAAGACCGAGCGGTTGTCGCCGGTGATGAACGGGCCGCAGGTCTCCGCGCCGAGCGGCACGGTCAGGAACTGCTTGAGGTGACCCCGCTCCGGACCCTCCACGGCGGTGGCGAACAGGCCGTCGTTGCTGCCCAGCGCATTGCCGTCGGTGGAGATCCAGAGGTTGCCGGAGGCGTCGAAGGCGACGTTGTCCGGGCAGGAGATCGGGGAGACCTTGGTCTTGTCGTACCCGGCGAAGAAGGTCGACGGGTCGGTCGGGTCGCCGCAGACGATCGGCAGCGACCAGGCGAAGGTCTCCGAGGTGTTGTCGTTGCGGTCCTCGACCAGTTCCAGGATCTGCCCGTGCTTGTTGGCGTTGCGGGGGTTGGCCTCGTCCGCCTTCGGGTTGCTGCCGACGCCCCGGTTGGTGTTGTTGGTCAGCGCCACGTACACCTTGCCGGTGAGCAGGCTCGGCTCGACGTCCTCGGGGCGGTCCATCTTGGTCGCGCCGACCTTGTCACCGGCGAGCCGGGTGAAGGTGAGCACGTCCGCGGCGGTCATCCCGTCGACGAACGACCGGTTGCCGCTGACCAGCCTGATCCAGCGGCCCCGACCGTTGAACGCGCCGTCGGCGGGGAGCTTGCCCGAGCCGTCGATCTCGGCGGCGCTGGTCTGGTCGAGCTTCGCCACGTAGAGCGTGCCGGACTCCAGCAGGGTCAGGTTGTGCTTGCGGGCAGCCCAGGAGTTGCCCTTCATGAACTTCTTGTCCGAGACGAACTTGTAGAGGTAGTCGAACCGCTCGTCGTCGCCCATGTACGCGACCACGTGGCCGTCCTTCGCGACGATCACGTTGGCGCCCTCGTGCTTGAACCGGCCCATCGCGGTGTGCTTGCGCGGGCGGCTTTCCGGGTCGAACGGGTCGATCTCGACGACCCAGCCGAACCGGTGTGCCTCGTTGGGGTGCTTCGCCAGGTCGAAGCGCTCGTCCGCGCGCTCCCACTTGCGGCTGCCGCTGGGGTAGCGGGCGGCGGTGCTGATGCCGTACCGGTCCAGCTTCGGCTTCAGCTCGGCCGCGACGGCGTCGGCGCCCACGAAGTACTGGTTGAAGTTCTCCTCGCCGGAGAGCACCGTGCCCCACGGGGTCACGCCACCGGCGCAGTTGTTCAGCGTGCCGACGACAGTGCGGCCCCTGGGGTCGGCGGCCGTCTTCAGCCAGGCCGAGCCGGCGGCCGGGCCGGTCAGGTCGAACTTGGTGCTCAGGGCGGTGACCCGCCGGTTGTACGGCCGAGGGCCCTTGCCGACCGGCTTCCACTGCCCGGTGCCCGCGACCCGCTCAAGCTCCACCACGGACATGCCGTGCGCGGCCATCGCGGTGCGCAGCTGCTCCACGGAGAGCCCGTCCAGGCCGGGGAAGCCCGGGAACATCAGGTCCTCGTTGGTGTACTCGTGGTTGACCACGAGCAGCGCCCGCCTGCCCTGCTTGTCCAGCGGCAGCACGCCCACGAAGTCGTTGTTGTAACCGAACTGCCTGGACTGCGCGGCGGCGGTCTGGTGGTGCAGGTCGAACTCCGGCGCGCCCGGCAGCACCGGGTCACCCCACTTGATCACCACGGCGTGGTCGTAGCCGTTCGGCACGACCAGGGTGTCCAGCTTGTTCGGTGGGATCGGCTTGAAGGTCAGCGCGCCGTTGCCGGCACCGGTGCTGGGACGACCGAACCCGAAGTTTTCCGGAACGTCCGGCGTGGTCGGGGCCGCCATGGCCGGGGCCGCCCCGGCGAGCGCGCCGGCTGCCGCGCCGCCGAAACCGAGCACCAGCGCGCCGACCGCGCCGGCCCGGACCACGCCACGCCGTGACACCTCGGCGTTCACCACGTCACCGAAGTACGCGTTGTCGGAGGTGTTCGGGACCGGGTGGTCACACGCGTTTCCGCACCGGTACAGACAGGTCATGGCATCACGGGTGCCATGGCGGGTGCCGTTCAACAGGGGGAGCAGCCGGGGACGGTCGCTCATGGGGGAGGCCTCCAGAGACGTCGGTTGCACGACAGGCGGCGTACCAGCCGGACGCTAGGAGGACGTGGTGAGCGCTCGTCAGCCGCGATGTGAACCGGGCATGAACACCTTCGTCGGTGGCAACCGACACGCAACCGGTCTGACCTCGGGCTGAACCGATCGGCGTGACCGCACGTATTCCCGAGCGAACGCACCGCCGGACGCGCGCCGGAAGCGAGGGAGACCGCCATCAGCGACCACGACGCCCAACTGCTGCGCGCGCTGCACGACGAGCACGCGGAGGCGCTGTACGCCCATGCCCTGCGGCTGGTCAACGGGGACCGGCAGCGGGCCGAGGACCTGGTGCAGGAGACGCTGTTGCGGGCCTGGCGACATCCGGAGTCACTCGACCCGACGCGCGGATCGGTGCGGTCCTGGCTGTTCACCACCGCCCGCAACCTGGCCATCGACGCCTGGCGGCGGCGCTCCACCCGGGTCGGCGAGGTGTTCACCGACGATCTGCCCGAACCGCCCGAGGCGATCGACGAGGCCGAACGGGCGGTGGAGGCGTGGACCGTCGCCGAGGCGCTGAACCGGCTCAGCCCGACCCACCGGGAGGTGCTGGTCGAGTGCTTCTACCAGGGGCGGTCGGTGGCCGAGGCGGCGTCCCGCCTCGGTGTACCGCCAGGGACCGTGAAATCCCGCACCCACTACGCGCTGCGGTCTCTACGGTTGGTCCTGGCCGAGATGGGGGTGACGGGATGACCCGGTGCGAGTTCGCGTACGACGACGGCGCGTACGTGCTGGGCGCCTTGGCCCCCGCCGAACGGGCTGCCTACGAGCGGCACCTGGGCGGCTGCGCCTCGTGTCGGGAGGCGGTCGCCGAGATCGCCGTCCTGCCCGGGTTGCTCGGGCGCCTCGACCCGGCGGGGTTGGAGCAGATCCTGCCGCCGCCGGCCCCGCCCCGGGTGCCCGCGCTGCTCGACGAGGCCCGCCAGCGCCGTCGTCGGGAACGCGCCGCGGATCGGCGACGGTACGCACTGACCACACTGGCCGCCGCCGGGTTGGCGCTGCTGGTCGGTGTGGGCACCGCCGTGGCGCTGCCTCGACCGGTCGACCGGTCCGGGCCGCCCGGCGCGCAGGGCAACCCGGCACCGCAGGTGTCGATGGTGGCCATGCGACCGGTGGCTGCCGCCGGGCCGGTGCACGCCGACCTCTGGCTGACCGGGACCAAGTGGGGCACCGAGGTGACCATGCGTTGCGGGTACGACGCGCGGACGAGCTACGGCAAGGCGTACCCGTTCCGGCTGGTGGCGCGGGGTCCGAACGGCGCAACCGAGCAGATCGGCTCCTGGCTGGCGGCTCCCGGCGACGACCTCAGGTTTACCGGCGCGACGAGGTTCACCGACGCCGAGTTGGTCAGCGTGGAGCTGCAGAAAGCCGACGGCACGCCCCTCCTCACCTACGCCGTCCCCTAACC
>NZ_QGSY01000182.1 GCF_003857035.1 Micromonospora arida | reverse complement strand
CTATGAAATTGCGCTGTCCCGGCGCTTCGGATGCCCCGACTTCCAGAAAGTCGAGTGGATCAACCCGGGCCGGCCCGGGCGTGCGGTACGCGAACAGCTACGGCCGGCGGGGGTACCTGGGTGCAGAGGCTCGACGACTCGGGTACAGTGGTGCCGCTTGCGGGTGTAGTTCAATGGCAGAACATCAGCTTCCCAAGCTGACAGTGCGGGTTCGATTCCCGTCACCCGCTCCACACACTGAAGCCCTGGCCAGGACACATGTCCCGCCAGGGCTTCCGTGGTTCTAGGTCATGCTGAAACAGGGATGGGCCATTAGTGGGCCATTAGCTCGCCTCGGCGGCCGGTCCGTCGCCCTCGGCAACCCGCTTGACCTTGCGCTTGCTCGGCTTGCGCCGGGCAGCCTTAACCGCCTTGTCGATCGCGTTGGCGATGCCCTGGTCGGCCTCCCGGTTGGCGTGCTGGTAGATCAGCGCGGCACGCGGGCTGTCGTGCCCCATCCGCGCCATGATGTCGCGCAGGCTCGCCCCTGGTGCCCGCGACGCGAGCGTGTTGCCGGTATGCCGCAGGTCGTGAAAGTGCAGGCCGGGCACACCCACGGCGGCGACCGCCTCGGGCCACTTGACCAGCTTGTTGAAGTTGCCGCGCCAGAGGTTCCGGCCGCTCTCGCCGGTGAACAGGAACGCTTCGGGTGCCTCGCCGACGTGGCTGCTCATGTGCTGTTTCAGCACAGGCAGGGCCGCCTTGGGTAGGGCGACGGTCCGCACGCCCGCCCGCGACTTCGGCGGGCCGAGGATCAGGCCGGTACCCCGGTGCTCGACGAACGCCTGTCGCACCCGCACTGTGCCGGCCGCTAGGTCGATGTCGCAGCGTTGCAGGGCGACCGCCTCGCCCCACCGCAGGCACCCGAACGTGGTGACCAGGATCAGCGCTCTGAAGCGCTCCGGTATCCGCTCAGCCAGCGCGAAGATCTGCGGAACGGTGAGGACCGGCCGCTCTGCGGACTTCTCCTGGTCGGCACCGACGACGCGGCACGGGTTGATCCTGATCAGTTCGTCCTCCTTGACTGCGGTCATCAGGACCGCGCGCAGCAGCCGGTACGCCTTGGCGGCCATGGTTACCGATACGCCCTCGGCCAGCAGTCGCGCCCGCCACTCGCGGACCATAGGCGTGTCGATCCGGTTGAGCGGCATGTCGCCGAGGTGCGGCGTGATGTGCCTGCCGAGGGTCCAGCGGTACAGGTGCACGGTCCGGGGCCGCAGGTTCGGCCGTTCGGTGATCCACCGTTCGGCGTAGTCGCGTAGCCGGATCTTGCCGCGTTCAGGGTCGATCCACTCGCCCCGCATCATCTGGGCCTCGATCAGCGACAGGTACTTTTCGGCCTCGGGCTTGCGGGCGAACGTCTGCGGGGCGGAGCGCATCCGTCCGTCCGGGCCGGGGTAGCGAGCCTGGTAGCGGCCGGACTCGCGCTTACGGATGTTGCCGAATCGGCGGTGTCCCTCTTGGTTGGCCATGATCAGGCGACACTCCTCAATCCGCGCCAGACGGTCTCTGCGGTCATGGGCTCGACTCGTCCGGCGTGGACGAATGCGGCCAGGTCGGCGGGGTCGATTCGGATCGACCGGCCGAGGCGGTGGAACGCGATCTGTCGCTCGGCAACGGCGCGGCGTACGTAGCGAACGCTCATGCCGATGCGGCTTGCGGCTTCTTCGATGGTCAGCAACTCGGCGGGCAGTTCCAGGACCGGCGCGTTCTGGGTGATCCGCTTAGCCATCGGGTGTCCTTTCCGGGCAGTGCGGCCTATCAGGGGCGGTGCGGTAAGGCGTTGAGGGGGTCAGTAGCGGCTTCTCCAGCGGCGAGAGCGGTTCGGCGAGGGGTGGCGGGCCGCGTCGACAGAGAGCCATACGGCGGCCCGCTGAGAGCCACGCTGAGCCAAGATCTCGGGCGTTCCGGTGTCTTCGTGTGGGTCTGTGCTGAAACAGCCGCATAACCCCTGTTTCAGCATGTTTGGCAGGGTCACGGCCAGAGTCCGGCTGTCCCCGAGGTGTCCCCCTCGTTTTCGCTGCTCAGGGCGGGTTGGGGGACTTCGGGGACAGCGGGGACACCAGGGACTCGGTACCGGCCGCCGGTGTCGGCGGCGAGTTGCCCGTCGGCGAGCATCCGCTGACAGGTGCGCTTGACGTTGTCGTAGGCGAGTCCGACCCCCTCGGCGATGACCTTGGGGGTGCTGCCGGGTGTGGCGCGCAGGAAGCGCAGGATCGTCGCGCGGGTCTCGCCGACCTGGTGATCCTCGGCCGGTCCGTCGAGCATTTGCCAGGCACCGGCGGCGGGGTCGAATGTGAGGGCGTACTCGTTCTCGTCGACGTCCCGGCCGGTCACGTGCAGCACGCCGTCACCCTGGTTACGTGCCCGCTTGAGTACGAGGGTGGCGTCGGCGGCACCGGCGAGTCCGTTGGTCCCCGAGACCTCGGTGAGGAAGTCGTCGGATCCGGCCTTGCGTACGTGGTGGACCAGGACGAACGCAACGCCGTAGTCGTCGGCGACCTTCTTCGCCCGGCCGACGGCGGCGTAGTCGGCGTCGTAGGCGGATGCGCCGGGGGCGGAGTGGCCGCGCAGCTTGGCGAACACGTCGATGATGACCATTCGGGCATTCGGGTTGCGGTCGAGCCACGCGGCGATGGCCTGGTCGCCGCCTTGCGGCAGCGGCGGGCACTCGGTGGCCAGGGTGAGACCGGCCGGGGCCTTGCGCTGGCCGAGAACCTTCCCGAGCCGGTTTTGCAGGCGGCGGGCGGTGTCTTCCAGGGCGAGGTACAGCACGGGGCCGGACTCGACCGGAATCGCGCCGAACGCCTTGCCGCCAAGGGCGACGTCCAGGCCGAGGCCGAGCGACATCCACGACTTACCGACCTTGGGCGGGCCGCAGAGCAGGTTCACGCCCTCGGACAGCACACCGGGCACAGCCCACTTCGGCGGGGCGAACTCCATTGCCATGATGTCGGCGGCGGTCCAAGACGTGCGGATCCGGGCGGGCCGCTTCGCCTCGGGCGACAGCACCTCGGCGGCGTCGTCCGGTCCGGCGACGTGCAGGTGCGGGCGGTCGGCGGGCATGGCGCTCATGCGGCCACCGTCCGGGGGCGACGGGCACCGGCGGCGAGGCCAGAGCGGATCGTGCGTAGCGTCTCGAACCGGCTGAGGCCGATCGACAGGGCGGTCTGCTCCAGCAGCGCGGCGGCCTGGTAGACGGACAGCGCTCCCCCGGCCGCAAGCTGGCCGAGGGCGACCGCGGACACGTAGAGCGTGTGGTTGCGCTCCCCCTCGGCCGCGTGTCGCAGGTGGTCGAGCTGGCGGCCGATCGCGGCATCCAGGTAGGCGCCGGCCCTGCCAGACGGCAGGTCGACAGCGACCGGGCGTTGCGGCGGCAGCGGCGCGGGGGCGAGGCGTTCGGCGAGCCAGTCGGGCAGGTCGGCGACCGGCCGATCGCGGGTGACCGTGTACGGGCGTCCGGCGACGGTGCTTCCGGCCGCGACGACGTAGCCGCCGTGGGCGCGAGTGTCGACCAGCCAGCCGAGGCCGTTGCCGCGCTCCCCGGCCGTGTTGCGCAGGGCCGGACCAGCGACCGGGTGCCGGAAATACAGGTGCGTGCCGCCTCGGCCCGTGGTCACGGTGTACGTGTCGGCAGGCACCGGCCGTCCGGCGACCTCGCACAGCGCGGCGAACACCTCGGCACCGTGGCGGGCCGCCGAGTGAGCGCACCCGGTCGGCGGAGCCTGGTCGGCCTTGCGGACGTCCAGATCGACGACGACTAGCCCGGACGGGCCGCAGGCGATGCCGACCCCGTACGGCACGGTGGACCAGCCGCGTCGGATCCGGTCGTGGTCGACGGTGGCGCGTGTCTCCCAGCCAGTGTGTCCGTTGCGGCAGCGCGGATCCGTGCCGGTGCAGGCGTCGGCGACGTGGTCGGGGAACGCGGGCCTCTTGTCGTCGGGCCGCAGGGGGAAGACGTGCCAGCCGTGCGCGGCGGCGGCGAGGGCCACGTCGCGCAGGTTTTCGGTGTCGGGCATGGTGTTCGGCCTCCGGGTGTCGGGCGTGGACGGCTGGGTCGTGAGGTGCTTGTCGTGCGCGCACGCGGCGCAGTAGCGGGCCTTCTCCCATCGAGCGACCTGCAACGGCTGACCAGAAACGGTGTCTTCGGCCGCGACGGCGCGGTCGCAGATGTGCGGGTAGGGCAGGTCGGCTGGCACGAGGCGGCCGAGGGCCTTGCTCGCGCCGATCCAGTGCCCGCCGGTCATCGGCCCGGCCGCCCGTCGTGGCAGTCCAGGCACTCGCCCAGCGAGCGCGGGATGTAGTAGTCGCGCAGCTCGCCGCAGGTCGGGCAGATGCGGCGCGCACGCAGCGCGGCCGAGATCGCACGCCGTTGTGCCGGGCTGGCGGTGCGCTTGGGCCGGGCGAGGTCGAGCCGGTACAGGTACGCGGTCCGGGTGCCGCCGACGCCCCGCCAGAGGATCTGCGCGGCGATCGGCTGACCGCCCGGCCGCAGGCCGCGCGCCCGAAGCTGCCTGCGGGTGGCGTAGCCGTCCGGCGCGCCCTGCCACCAGAACGTCGGGACGTCGTACCGCTCGGCGTCGGGATCCCAGTAGGCGGCCCGGATCCGCGACATCAGCCGGCCCTCCTGCCGAGCGCCGGACGGTCGGCGGCCCGCCCGCGCAGAGCGGCGGGCCGGATCGCGGCGACGGCGGCCAGCAACTCGCGGCACAGGTGCAGCACGAGGCCGAGCTGTCGCCGGGCGGTGTCCTCGGTCCGGCTGAGCGCGACGCGGATGCGGATCTCGGCGTAGTCGACGTCGGCGGCGCGGACGCGGGTGATGACGGCCCGGCCGCCGAGCGGACCGTCGGCGATGATGTCCGGGGCCTGGTGCAGGGTCACCCCGCAGCGGTGATCGCGGGTGCACCAGGTGGTGTGCGGCGTCTCGGTCCGGCTGAACCGGGCCATGGTCCGGGCCATCAGCGGGTGCCCTTGCCGTGTATCTCGCGCAGGCTGTTGATGATCCGGCGGCCGATGCGCAGGCGGCGTCCGTCGCCGTGGCAGCGGCGGCAGAGGCCGAACGCGCGGCCGAACGGGGAACGGCGCGTGCCGGTGCCGGAGCACTTGCGGCAGGCTCCGAACGGCCAGAGCCAGCAGCCGAGGGCGTAACAGAGCGTGGCGATCGCGGCGGCGAGGATCAGTACGCCGATCATGGTGGTTCCGGGGGTCGCGGTCGCGGCGAGGGCAGACATAGTGAGCCTCCAGAGGGCGTTTTTGGGCGTGAAGGGCTGGCGACGCAACCCGCGACCGGTCGATGTCTGCGCTGACCAGGCCGGTCGCGGGTTGAGTCGCGGTGACGCGACCGGTCGCGGGCGGGCCGCGACCGGCTACGCGGCCTTGCGGCGGGTGATCGCGGCGTCGATGTCGTCGGCCTTGGCTCCCTTGAGGGCCTTGCCGGAGCGCTTGACGTCTACGCTGCGTACGCCGAACGACCGGACCTGAGCGGAAATCGATTCGGCGGTCACGTCCGCGTACGCCTCGGGGAGCCGGGCGGCGAGGCGGGCCGCGATCTCTTCCCACTGCGCGCCGGTCTCGCCGCGCTCGATCACGCTGCGGACGTCGGCGAGCACGTCGCGGATCTCACGGGCAACGTCCTCCCCGGCCGCCATGCCGGACAGCGTGCCGGCCGCCTCGCGCAGCTTCCGGGCGGCGATCAGGATCTTCTCCGCGTCGTCCGCGTCGGCGAGGTACGTGCGAACCGTCGGGGTGGCGTCGGACGCGCCGCGCAGGATGCCGACGCCCTTGTAGCTGGGCAGCAGCGTCGACGAGTCGTAGCCCTCGGAGTTCGCCCCCGCTCCCAACACCAGGTCGGAGACGTTCCACGACCCGGTACGCAGGGAGAACCGCACCTGGTGGTTGTCGCGGAAGCTGATGAACTGGGTAGCGACCTGCCCACCGCCGACCCCACTGGGCCGCTGGGTGGCGTCGACGAACCCGACACCGGCCGCCGGGGCGACCTTGACCAGGTAGACCAGCAGAGACGCGATCTCCTTGCTGATGTCGCCGAGGTCGAAGTACTCCTGAAACTCATCCAGGACCACCAGCCGTACCGGCATCCGGTACTTCGGGTCACGGGCGATCTCGCGGGTCAGCTTGCCCTCGGGGCAGATGTCGACCGGCAGCTTGGACAGCCGCTCGTACCGGTCCTGCACGTCGGCCTTGATCTCCCGCAGCGCTTCGAGCGCGATCTCGGCGGGGTCGCCGTCGCGGGTCATCGCCAGACCGAACGCGTACCGGTCGGCGACCAGCGCGAACTTGCGCCAGTCCGGCTTACCGCCACCGTCCAGGACCGTCAGCTTCACGTACGGGTCCAGCGCGGCGTACAGGGCCAGCGAGCGAGCGGCGAACGTCTTGCCCTGCCGAGGCTGCGCGCCGATCAGGATGCTGTTCCACATCAGGTCGACGCTCACCTTGTTGCCGCGCTCGTCCAGCCCGAACGGGGCAGGCTGCCAAATATCGGTCGGCTTGCAGCGCAGCAGTGGCGTCCGGCCCGCACCCTGGGCGAGCGGGTCGCGGTCGGCGACCCACAGCGTGTGCCGTCGGTGCGAGCTGGGATCGCGGGTGATGAACACCTGCGAAACCGCGACGTCCAGGCCCGAGGCGATCGCGCCGCGTGCCTTGACCGCGTCGTCGAACGTCTTCCCGTACGGCAGGTCGATCGACACCTGAGAACCGGTGCCCGAGGCGTCACGGGCCATGGTCGAGCCGAACCCGATCTGTTGGTGCGCCTTGTCCGGGTGCCCGAGGCCAGCGGCGTAGTAGGCCCGCAGGATGATGTCCGGGTTCACCCGGCGGAAGCGACCCGAGACGGTGGCCGGGGTGATGATGCGCCGGTCCTCGGGCCGGCCGATGTGCGCCAGGAATGCGACCAGCAGGCAGGCGGTAAGCACCAGCGCCCACACCGGGGCGACGGCGTAGAGCACCGGGCCGCCGACGCACACCGCGACGGCCTCGGCGGCGAGCACGATGCCGCGCCACATGCGGGTGGCCTTGACCTCGCGGTGCAGCTTGAGCCACATGGCCGGGTCGTTGGCGTCGGCGGCGGCCTGCCGCAGCCCGTACTGCTCCGACACCCACCACCACTTGAGCTGTCGGCCGATGAGCCGGAACGTGCCTACCCCAGCCCAGAATGTGGCGAGGGTGGCGTACCAGGGTGCGCGGACGGCGTGGAACCCGGCGCGGTAGCCGGTCAGGGCGGCGGCCTGCGCGAGGCTGTGTCGGATGTTCGGCCACGTCGACCAGTTGGCCGGCACGATTGGCCGCTTGCCGGACGCGTCAACCGGCGGCAGCTCGACGGGCATCCCACCGCGCTGCGGGATCTCGTCCAGGTTCACCTCGAAGTGCGTGCCGGACTCGGCGGCGGCCCGGCGGGAGCGCTCGGCGTCCAGGTTGACGACCTCGGCGACGTCGGCCTCGGCGGCGTTCCAGTTGAAGTTCTCGGGGTTCGGGTTGGGCGTGTTCACGGCGTTGTCCTCCGGTCTCAGGCGGCGATCACGAGGGCGGCGACGAACAGGAACAGGTAGTGGAAGGACTGATCGAGGGCGTACGAGCCGGTGCCGAGCGACGGGTTGTCATCGCGGCCGGGACGAGGGCAGCCGAGGGCGTAGAACTTCGCGGAGCCGGTCAGCTCGGCGAGGCGCTTGAGCGGGGTGCGCCGGTCGGCGATGTAGTGCGTGACGGCGGAGATCGTGAGTCCGGCGGCGGCCCTGCCGGGGCTGACGTCCAGATCGGTCGACAGCGCGAGGGCTGCGAGGGCGACCAGCGCGGTCAGCGTGTAGGTGGCGACGTGCGCGGCGCAGGCGATGCGGCCGGGCCAGCCGGGGCGGCCCTTGCAGTCGGCCTGGTGCTGGGTCTGGATCCAGTGGTCGGCGACCTGGTGGGCGACGAACAGGGCGACGAAGACAGCGGCAAACGCGGCGGTCATGATGGATGCCTCTCTTGAGGTCTGTTGGCTGATGGGGAGCCGGTGACGCGGCGCTTGCTTGGCGGCGGGTGACCGCGTCACCGGGCGAAGCTAGGCAGCGGCGAGAGCGGGCGTTTCCGCAGGAAGCGGGGCAGATGGTGACGCATCGGTGACGCGCAGGGCGGCGAGGTGTCGTCGCGCGGTCGAGACCGAGACACCGGCCTTGGCGGCGATCTGCGAGACCGGCGCGTCGGGCATCTTGGCGGCGGCCTTGGCGACCTTCTCGGCCGACACCGGGCGCGGTGTGACCCGCTTGACCGGCGTCTTCTTGACTGCCGGAGCCGGAGCGACTTGGACCGTGGGCACCGGCGCGGCAGACGTCTCCGGTCCCCAGATGTCCTCGTTGGTGTAGACCGACTTCGACTCGACCACGTCGGCGGGGGACGGAGCGGGCTCGCTGACCGATGCGGCCTCGGTGAGGGTGCGGATCCGGCCGCCGATCTCAACCAGGCTGATCGACGCGACCACGATCAAACCGTCCACGCTGAACGGCAGCAGGTAGGCCGAGGAGTCGGCCTCGCCGTACCGGGTGGCCACTCCCACCATGTGCCAGTACGAAACCCACGCCGCGATGCCCGCAATGACGGCCGTAGCTCCCAGCCGGACGGCCGACAGCGCACCGCGCCGCGCCGGGATCCGAGAGATCAGCTCGACCGCCAGCAGTAGCGCCACGGGCGACCACGCGGAGATTGCCTGACTGATCACGTTGTCGCTGGCGTGCAGCACGTTGCCCGCCAGCGACGCCGCGATGCCGAGAGCGAACACCGAACGAACACCCCACCCGATGCGCTTGAGGCGCTTGAGGTCCTGGGCCATCACGCGACCGCCTTCCGGGAGGCGGGACGCGCGGCCAGCTCGGCAGCGACGCGGGTCACGCGGGCCTCGGCCCGGCGCAGCCGCCGCCAATCCAGCGGCGACGGGCCACCGTGGTCGGCGGCGTACATCAGGATGATCTCGGCGTCCAGAACGGACAGCTCGGCCTCGATCAGCGGCCACTCGGTCTCAATCGCGGCCAGAGCCTTCGGCGTCGGCTCGGTTCGATGCGGTCTCAACGGAACCTCCAACAGGTTGCAGGCGTGACGAACAGCGCCACTGAGCTGCGGCGTTGCCGCGACTCGCAGTAGCAGTGCGACCATAACCCGCAGTAAAACTGCGAGTCAAGAGAAACTGCGATTGGCAGTGTCTCTGCGGGTCTGTCAAGCTGGAGTGCAACTACATGGGAGGCGCTGTGAGCAGGGGATTTGGCCTAGTTGTACGTTTCGAGCTGCGCGACGAGACCGCCGCCGCAGAGTTCGACAGGCTCGTGGCCCAGGCACGGCCGGAGATCGAACGGCTGGAGCCGGACACGCTGGCGTACGTGATCCACACCGTCCCGACCGAGCCGCTCGTTCGCGTGTTCTACGAGCTCTACGCCGATCGCGCGGCCTTCGACTTTCACGAGGAGCAACCACACATCAAGCGGTTCCTTGCCGAACGCGAGCAGTACCTGAGCGGCGTTGATGTGACGTTCATGCAAGCCGAATCCGGGAAGGGGCTGATGCGCGCATGAGTGAAGGGGATAGCCGAGCGTTCGGGTTGAGAGTGGCCGAATTGCGCAGGCAACGCGGCATGAAACAGGAGGAGTTGGCGGCGACGCTCGGTCGCACCGCGAGTTGGCTTTCGCAGGTGGAACGGGGCATTCAGCCGGTCAATCGGCTAGACGTCCTCCGGCTACTCGCCGACGGACTAGGTGTGCCGCTCCAGACGCTGCGACCGGATACGCCGACGCCCGTATCGGCTCCGGCCGAATCCGCCGACGCGCCGAACGACTTGGATCAAGCACGTCTGACCATATCCGGGTACCCGGTGCCAGACGTTCTCCTCATGGCGAACGCCGCCGACGCAGCCGTCGATGTTGACGAATTGCGGGCCGCGGTGGATGCGGTTTGGGAGCTAACCCATGGAAGCCGATTCGCAGAGCTAAGTTCGGCGATCGGCCCGCTCATTCCCCGATTGGAGCGCGCAGCACGCACCGCTCCGTCAACGGATCAGCCGACGCTATGGCTCCTACTCAGCCGTACGTACCAGGCGCTCTCTGCCGCATTCGTGCGACAGGACGAACCCGATGCAGCCTGGCTAGCGGCAGACCGATCGATCACTGCGGCCGAACGGTCGGGCGAGGTATTGCACGTCTTCGCTGGTGTTTACCGGCTCGCGCAGGCGTTCGTGCGGCTCAAGCACTTGGATCAGGCTGAGCATGCGGCAGCAACGGCAGTAGTTGCTCTACGTCGGCACCTAAGCGGAACTACCGCACATCCAGAGGCGTTGTCGGTTCTAGGCTCGCTACACCTAGCGTTGGCACTGGTTCACGCACGGGCAGGGAACCGGGCAGACGCCCGGCGGGAGATCGAGCATGCCCGGCAGGTAGCTGAAAAGCTTGGTGTCGACCGGAATGACTTGAACCTCGAATTCGGGCGAACCAATGTCGACATCCAGGCTGTCTCAATCGCGGTCGAACTTGGCGATGCAGGGGAGGCCATCGACATCGGAGAACGGATCAACGCCGAACGGTTGTCGACGGAACGCCGTGCGCGACTAGCGATGGATCTCGGCCGTGCTTATGCGCAGCGCCGGCAGGGCGGCGAGGCGTTGGCGCACTTGCTCGAAGCCGAGAAGTTGGCACCGGAACTCATCCACACTCATGTTGCCGCCCGGAACGCGATCCGCGAACTGATCCTGGTCGCCGGACGTGCGGCATCACCAGAGCTGAAGTCGCTCGCGGAAAGGGCGGATGCGCAGCCCTGACCTCCTGGTGTCCCCGCTGTCCCCCGTGTCCCCGCTGTCCCCCGAGAGGTGCTGAACTGCGGAAACAACGGGGGGCAGCTAGTGGGTAGCTGTCCCCTGGCAGGTCGGTCGCGGGCGGAAGCACCGTCACTCGTTGCTTGGATTCGGAAAACTCCGGAAAAGGGCGCGGAGGGCATCCGCCGCCTCGGCGTTAAGTTTCTCAAATTCCGTCAACGCGTCATCGATTCGGAAATTAGTAGATTCGTACGACTCGGAGAGTAAGTCCTGCAAATGCCTTTCGGCCGCCTCCCGCAAACCGTCCGACGGTTCCGGCTCCAAAATCCGCTCAGGGGGCGTCCAACTGAGAGGCGCTTCGCGCTCCTCTTTCCATGAGCGCAACAAAGCTGCGGTGTAGCGGTCACTGGCAAGGCGATCGACGACTGCATGGTGAGCAAGGCATAGCAAAATTAGGTTTGAGAATGAATTGGCCTCCTTGGTTGACATGGAGGCGGAGAAGCGCGGAGACTCGGGAGTAACTCCTGATATATGGGCAATGTTTGCGTTAAGCGCAGGCGTGCCATCGATAAGTCGAACGATGGGCTCTTCGCACCCAGGGTAATAGCATTTCCCGTTTGAGAAGGCAATAAGTCCGAGTTGATCCGATCTGCTGATTACCACATCTCACCGTCCAATCGCGAGCCGTTTCCATCGTTAGCTTCGTCTTTCCCGGCCGAGCCAGAGGGGTTGCGCTGCTCCGGCATGTGAACTTCGATCACATGGAACCTCATTGCTGACAGGAGGCGAGCCTTTGACCTCTCCGATTCTTCTCGCCGATTCTGCCCGTCAAGCGCAGCTTTTGAAGAGGAAATCAAGCACACGTTAAGCTCGCGGGTTAGCTTGACTACGGTCTCGTGACCAAACAGCTCAAGGTCACGCAGAGCTGTTCTGAACTTTCGACTCGCAGTCATGTACGCGGCAACATGCGGAGAAGCGGCGGACGCTTCGCTAGCGCTCCCGACTTGCACCTTCGGCAGTCTCGTGCCGGCGAGATCCCGATTCGCGTCCATCCACTCGTCGGCGGCCTCGATCAGCCGCGTATATGCGCCCCTACGTTCGGACCACAGCACTTTGTTCCTGTCCTCAAGGGCGACATGAGCCCACTTCTCCAGCTCCGTTAGGCGTCTCAACTCGGCTTCTCTCGCCTGCCAGCGCAGTTGCCTCTTGCTCGTGAGGTACTGAAATCCTCCAGCGACCAGCGCGCCAAATAACGTACCACCAACAGCTATTATGCTGATCAAGTACGGATTTACACCTTGAGCGGCCATACGGGCGGGCTCCCTTGTTGGACTCGGCAGGGTTGCCTGGATGCCCCAGTATGAGCCGTCGTGTCACGCAAACTGTGCTGACCATCGCGGCTGGCCATGAGCAGGCCATCAGGCCCGGCTATGCCAGGCAACGCCAGGCCGCTCCGGCAAGCACCCGGCCGTCGTCGGTGAGGAGCACACCACTCGGTACCGCTGCCACCTGGGTTCGCAGAGAACCGTCTGGGAATCTTGGAAGGTTCCCAACTGACAGTGCGGGTTCGATTCCCGTCACCCGCTCCACGTACGGAAGCCCTGGTCAGGACTCAGGTCCCGCCAGGGCTTCCGTGGTTCTAGACATTGGGAAATAGGGATGGTCAATAGCTCGCCTCGGCGGCCGGTCCGTTGCCGCGTCGGCCCGTTTGACCTTGCGCATGCTCGGCTTGCGCCGGGCCGCCTTGACGAAGGGACACTGGCCGCCCGCTGGTCCAATAGCGCTGATTTAGGATGCGGTCATTAGGCCGGTTCCGTATTCGGCGAGGACCCGAGATCTGGCGGCCATGAAAATCGCATAATCGTCATCGAAGAGTGAATGCGGGCAAGCGGCAGATTCCAGGATCGTGTCAAGCGAAGCGCCTGGCATCCTGGACTTGTAAACGCTTGGCGCTACACCACCCAGCGTTTTATTGTCGTCCGCGGATATAATCGCGAAGTTCGTCAGCTTGTTTATTTCGCCAGTGCTTTTACCTTGCCCCTTCAGGAAACTGCGGGGCATCAAATGATGAAATTCTTCACGATTATAGGCTTGAAGAACTGGCCCAAGATCGATCGGCGAGCCGGAGACAAATGATAGAGGACGACGGTTCGCCAAAAGCAAAATAAACGTCTTGGTGTGCACAGTTCCAATCGTGAAGGACTGCTCCATGAAGTAGTCCGCGTCCACCACTGCTGCGAAGGTGTCGATAGCCGACTTGCCCCACTTTTGAAGCTTTCGCATTTCGCCGATATCGCGTTTGAGGTTGCGAAGAACGCCCGCACTAAAGCGTCGTGAGAAACAGGACTTCCAAAACCACCTTTTTAGGGCCGACCTCTGCTCATCTGTGAGCTTGCGTCCAGCGCTTCCCGAAGTCGAGAAGAAGACTGAAAGCGGAACAAGAAGTGCGCTGTATGGGAGGTTCGCGAGAGTTTTAACTTCTAGATTCGACCGAAGGAAGTCGATCGCTCCTCTTACTCCGTTTTCGATTTCATCAAACCTCCCTCGGACCTCTGACCCTTTGAGGTCCATCAGTGCAGCAGGCGACGCGTCCTGGGCTACAACCGCCGCACAACAGCGGAGGATGAGGTTCGTGTCTTCTGAGATATCTCCGAACCCGTGAGGGGAGACTTCATCTGCCAAGCTGCGAATTCGTTCTTGGAGATCGAAGTCTTCGCTCCAAGTCCAAGCCGAAAGCAACTGGAAAGTGTCCAGCTCGACGCCCATCCGATTGACACGCTCGAAGACGATAGCGACCTTGGCGCGGTCCTCGGTCGCTACCTCTTGCGTAGGCACGGTGGCTTCCTTGAATACAGACTGAACCTGGTCGATCAGATTCGCCTGCTCAGGCGAAAGGGAGCTGGTTGCCTGCCTGTAAGCCGTTACGTCGAAAAAGGTTCCCACGGGGAAGTGGCGGTCCGGCTTTACTTCATTCTCAGGCAGGCAGACGAATTGGCTTTCCTGGAGATCCGAATGTGCGCCCATGTCGAAATAGATTCGAGTCCAAGATGAATCCTCGGTTGGACTAAGGTCCGTCTGGAACACCCCGAATATCGACGTCAGGCGTTGCTGACCGTCAAGAACATAGTCGATCGGATATTCTGGTTCTACGTCTTGGAGCTCGAATGGGCCGAGCCTTTTCTCGTAGCTTAACTTCTCTTTGGTGCGCCATAAGATCAGCGAGCCGAATGGATAGCCTTTGTAGATGGAATCCATCAGATAGGCCACTCGCTCGGAATCCCATACAAATCCTCGCTGAAATGCGGGGATCCTGATAGTCCCATTCTGCACCTGCTCAAGAATCCTACGAATGGTGATAGCCAACGGAACCTCCGATGAGACCTTCCGGCAAGATCGAGACTCGGCGAGAGTATGAAGCGCCTTGTCTCGGGCCAACCATAGTTGGTCCGCGTGCTACAGGGTGAGGGGCAGGAGTCGAGGCTTGACGCCCCAGGCCAGTCTGCGCGGGCCATTGGCGGGCCATTAGAGCAGGCCGTGGCAGGTAACTCCAGGCCACTCGATCTCTCTCTGAGCGGCTCGACAGAGTGATCACCAGTGCCCCTTGTACGGTTCCCAAGCTGACAGTGCGGGTTCGATTCCCGTCACCCGCTCCAGCGTGAAGGCCCTGGCCAGGACGACAGTCCTGGTCAGGGCCTTCGACGTTCTTGGACACGAGGACCCGGCGGGCCAGCCACGGAACCACTGGCCGGGCCTCAACGTCACGCTGTGGCCGCTTCGAATCCCGTACCAGCCGGCGCCTGTGGTGTGGCGCCCAGCGGGATCTCGCAGAGTTTGCCCCAAGGGCTGATGTCCGGCGTTCCGGCGATGAGCCGGACCCTGTCGACGGCTGTGCGGATCGGCAGGTGCGCGGCGACGGTTTTCGCGGCGTGGCGCAGCATGGGCTTGGCGGCGTCGTGACCGATGGTCAGGTGCGGCACCACGTCGCTGTGCGCCCCGGCATACGGGGGTGCCTCGGGAAACTGCCGCCACACCGCCGTAGTGAGCTCTCGGAACGGACGATCTGGCTGCGGAGCAAGCCAGACGACCGTGTCACCAAACCAGCCGACGTGCGTCAGTGTGACGTCGAACCGCGGTATCCCGGCAATGGTCTGGTGCAGCACCGCCAAGACCTGCTCATCGATCTGCTGCGGGGGCAGGAACGGGTAGAGGACGGTCACGTGCGCTGGTACGCCCCACCCGGCGGCCCGGTCGAGCGATGCCCGGAACCGGCCCACCGCCTCCTCGGCCTCGGGTATCGGCACGATGAGCGCCGTCTGTGTCGGTTCCATCCCCGCAGTTTCCAACCACGATCAGTGCCGGTCCACCGGATTCGCCACCGGCCGCGGGCCGACCCGCAGCCACCAGAACGGCATTGAGTCTCGCCAACAGCAGAGTCCGACGGGCGTGGTGCGCAAGCGCCTTCTCAGTCTCGGGACCGCATTCGTGCGGCGAGGAAGGACGGCCGTTCGGTGAGGCGCGCGTAGGCGTCTTCGTTGACCTCTCGGAGTTCGAGGCAGGGCCGTGGCTCGACGAGCTTCTCCAGAATGAATCCGGCGTCCAGGAGTTCGCCGAGGAACGTCTCCAGCGTCGCCCGCTGGAAGTGAAGGGCGCCCGGCCCGTGCGGCAGGTCGACCCAGGACTCGTCGTAGTAGGAGCCGCCGAAGTATCGCCAGTCAGCCGTCGGATGAGTGGTCGAGATGACGAGCCAGCCGGCGGGACGTAGCACCCGACGCATCTCGGCGAGCAACTGTCGCCGGTTCGTCAGGTGGTGGATGACCAGCGCGCAGACGATGCCGTCGAAAGACGCGTCAGCGGCAAAGTCCAGTGGCTGCTCCAGGTCGTGCAGGCGCAACTGCGCCTGAGCGGCACGTGAGTGCGCATGGCGGAGCACTGTGGCGCTGGCGTCGATGCCCGTCACCCGGGCGCCCCGCGCCAACAGTTCAGCGGCATAGTGGCCGGCACCGCAACCGACGTCGAGGATGTCCGAACCGGCGACGTCACCAGCGAGCGCCAGCATCGCGGGCCGATCGGTGTACGCGTTGTAGGGGCTGGTGTCGGCGTTCTGCGCGAAGAACTCGCCGAGTTCGTCGTGGTACCCGGTCCCGGTCGGCATCCGAGCACAATCTCGACCGCGCAGGGGATCCGCAACCGTTTTCGCCCGGCGACACGCGTTCGAGCGGCTGGCGCCCGCAGCGGCTGGGCGGAGATCCCCTATCGGTAGTCGGCGAAGATTCGACGTTCGGCGCCATCGACGGTGACCGGGCCGCCGTGGGGAAGGATCCACTGTGGTCTGGTGTGGCCGAACGGGACGCCGACGCAGACGACCGCCTCGGGGTTGTAGCGGGTCACCACGTCGACGACCGTGTCACGCTGCTGCTCACGTAGCCGTGCCCGATCCGCGGCCGGGGGTCGGCGGGTGTGGTCGGAGACCGGCGGACGGGCGACCAGGATGGCGTCGACGGCGCTGAGGAGACCGCGTTCACCCAGTGACCGGATGATCCAGCCGACCTCGCGGGCGGGGAGAAGCTCCTCCGACGTCTCGATGAGCAGCACCCCACCCTGCAAAACCTCCGGAGGAAACGGGAAGCGTCCCGCCGTCAGGATCCACTGGATGACCTCCAGGCAGCCACCCCAGGTGCGGCCGGTGACCGCTCGGGCCGGCCCGTACCAACTCCATGGCTCCGTCGGTTCGCGCTCTCCGAACGACTTCAACGCCTGCGGATCTGCCCAGTCGACGCCGATGTCCTCGGACTCACCCGGGTCGGTGATCTCCAGCCGTTCCCCGGTGAGCAACGCCGCTCGCAGCGACCGGACATGGACGTCGTCGACGGCAGGCCCGGGGCCGAGGTGCACCTGGGAGGATCCGCCGTAGAAGCTGGCGATGCCGAGGCCCCAGAGCCAGTGGTGCAGGTTGGTGTTGTCGCTGGTGCCGAGGAACGGCTTCGGGTCGGCGCGGGCCAGGTCGGCGTCCAGGTGGGGGATGACGGTGATCTGGTCGTCGCCGCCGATGACGGCGAGAATGCCGCGTACCTGGGGGTCTGCGAAGGCGGCGTTGATGTCCGCCGCCCGCGCTGCCGCGCTCGCGCCCACCTGGCGGGTGGTGGGATATTCGACCGGAAGGAGGCCGGTCAGGTCGGCAAGCCGTCGCATGGCCTGCTCGTGGATCTCCGGATAGGCACCGGCCGCGGCGAAGGACGGTGAGAGGACCGCGAGGCGGTCTCCCGGGCGTGCCTTCCGAGGGCGAACAAGCTCATGCACCATGTCGAGATCCAACATGGGTGCCAGGCGGTCCGCATCTCATTTCGGAGCAGGTTCCAGGCGCCACTGCTGCGGAGGTTCGCCGGCGGGGTCGCGCTCCGGCGGTGACCTGCGGACCACGTCGAGGCGTACGGCGACGGCCTGCCATCCGGCTTTCCGGCGGGGATCGACCGTGGTAGTTCCTTCCGGACCTCGGCACCGGCTAGGGTCCGGCTTGGAGGTGGTCCGTGTTCACCGAAGCGTTTCCGATCGTGACGACACCTGACCTGCCACGACTGATCGCGTTCTACCGGGACGTGGTCGGCTTCGAGCTGACCTACCAGTTCCCGGACGAGGGCGCCCCGGAGTTCGTCGCCCTCCGACTGGGCAGCAGCGAGCTCGGCCTGGCCGCCAACCCGGAGGCTGGCGGGCCGGCCGACTCGCACCGCTGGGAGCTGTGCGTCTACGCCGACGACTGCGACGCAGCAGTGGGCGCGCTGCGCACGGGTGGGGCGACGGTCACCGAGGAGCCGGTCGACCAGCCCTGGGGTGAGCGGTCCGCGCGGGTCACCGACCCCGACGGCAACCGGTTGCTGGTGCTGGCCCGGCTGTAGACGACAGTGCCGGGGAAGCGCGGGTCATCGCCTCCAGAACAGGAGATGGGTTATTCCGCTGGGGCTGGGCACCGACTCGAGGTGGAAGCGGTCGAGTAGTTCGTCAGGGCTGTCCCACAACCGCTCGCCCCGGTCGAGGTCGACGGGCGCCACGGCGATGTGCATCGTGTCGACCAGATCGGCCTCGAGGAACTCGCGGATGGTGGCGACCCCACCACCGAGGCGTACGTCCCGACCGTCGGCCGCCTGCTTCGCCTCGGCCAGTGCCTCGGCCGGGCTGACGTCGCGGAAGTGGAACGTGGTGTCGGACAGGCTGAACGACGGGCGCACGTGGTGGGTGAGCACGAAGACCGGCGTGTGGAACGGCGGGTTGTCTCCCCACCAGCCCTGCCAGTCATGGTTCTCCCAGGGGCCACGCTGGGGGCCGAACTTGTTGCGACCCATGATCTCCGCGCCGATGTTGCACTCGGCGTCGCGGGTCAGGTAGTCGTCCAGGCCACGGGTGCCGCCCGGCTCGGTGCGATACACGAAGCTGGCGGTGGCGGCACGCCAGGAGAACAGTGGGGTGGGGTCCGCGTGACCGAAGGGCCGTTCCAGGCTCTGCCCCTCTCCGGTCCCGAACCCGTCGCGCGAAACGTTGAAGCACTGCACCCGCAGTAGTTGTGGCATGGCATCTCCTCTCAGGTTTACCGGGCGGATTCAGTTCGTGGTCACGGTCGGGCCACCGCCGCGGCCCCGGTCGTCGAGCACGAGCGGGGCGCGACCGCGCACCGCGTACCGGATGTGGGTCACCTGTGGGGTGGCAAGGACGCGGGTGGGCGTCAGCTCGATCCCCTCCCGGTCGCCCAGGTCGAGGTCGGCGTCGAAGAGCCGCAGGCCGGTGCCGAGCACGACCGGTACGACGTGCAGCTCCAACTCGTCGAGCAGGCCGGCCTTGAGCACCTGCCGGACCAGGCTGCCGCCTCCGGCCACCGCGACATCCTTGCCGCCGGCCACGGCGCGCGCCTGCTCGACGGCGCTGGCCACGCCGTCGGTGACGTAGGTGAAGCTGGTGCCCCCTCCCCGCAGCAGCCGCTGGCGGGGGCGGTGGGTGACGACGAAGACCGGCGCGCGAAACGGCGGCTCCTCACCCCAGGGGATCTCACCCCCGTCGGCCATCCGGCGCCCCATCACGTACGCGCCGGCCGCGCCGAACGACTCGGCGATCACCTCGGAGTTGGTGTCCTGCTCCCCGCCGGCGAAGCCCTGCCGTTCGCGCCAGGCCGCCGCTTCGGTCGCCCACCGGGTGACCCGGAAGAATTTCGCGCTCTCCTCCGAGTCCATCCAGTTGCCGTTTCCGTCGAACTGTGGGCCGGCGTAGAAGCCGTCCACCGACACCGACAGTTGTGCGGTCACCTTCGTCATCGCGCTCTGGTCCTCTCCTCGGGCGACACCCCGCCTGGGTGCCGCTCCCCGAGGGGTCGGAGCCGAACGGGATGTCCCTACCGGGAAGAAGTGTGACGCGTGCCACTCTCGGGCTCGGTCAGGTACCACGTCCCGGCGTGTTCCGGGTCGCGTGACCAGCGCATCCGGGCCTTTTCCTCCGGGCGGGGGCTCCAGTCCCGGTAGGGCGCGAGGGCCACCCGCCAGGCGATCACAGCGAAGACGTAGAGGCCCGGGCCGACCAGCCAGAGCAGGGCGTCGCGTCGCCGATAGGAGGCGTACGGCGCGAGCCACGCGGTCGCCGCCATCGGCACCGCGACCGCACTGAGGTCGGCGAGCGGCCCGCGGCCGAACCGGGACTCGATCAGCTCGCGGAGAACGAGGGACGGAACGACCACCCCGACCAGCAACGCCCCTGTGCGGATCGTGCGGACCCGACGCGCCCGGCGATCCGGGGATACGCGGGCAGCAGCCGCTCCTTCGGTGGGCATCCTCGGAGAGTACGGGCTGGCCGCAACGGTGATCTAGGACTGCCGGTCGGCGATCGCCGCCTCGATCCGCAGACCGATGGGCCCGGTCCCCTGCATGGACGTGATGCTAGGGCGCGGATGTCCGGCCCGACTAGGGTGGCGATCATGCGGATTGGCATCGTGATCCTGCCGGACCAGCGGTGGGCGGAGTCGCAGCGTCGCTGGCGGCAGGTCGACGAGTGGGGTTTCGACCACGCCTGGACGTACGACCACCTGGGTTGGCGTGACCTGGTCGACGGCCCCTGGTTCGACTCGATGGCCACGCTGACCGCGGCCGCCACGGTGACGTCGCGGATTCGGCTGGGCACTCTCGTGGCGTCGCCGAACTTCCGGCACCCGGCCGCGTACGCCCGGCAGATCACCACTGTGGACGACGTCTCCGCCGGCCGCCTGCTGCTCGGTCTGGGAGCGGGCGGCATCGGCTTCGACTCGGCGGTGCTGGGTGGTGAGACTCTGCCGCCGCGGCAGCGGGTCGACCGGTTCGCCGAGTTCACCGAGTTGTTGGACCTGATCCTGCGGGAGGACGGCACCACCTGGCGTGGCGAGTGGTTCGCCGCGGTGGATGCCCGCAACAACCCCGGCTGTGTGCAGCAGCCTCGGGTGCCGTTCGTGGTGGCCGCCAACGGGCCACGGTCGATGCGGTTGGTGGCCCGCTTCGGGCAGGGTTGGGTGACCACCGGTACCGGTGACGACAACGACCTGGCGGGCTGGTGGGCCAGTGTGTCCGCGCTGTCCGCGCGGATGGACCGGACCCTGGACGAGGCCGGCCGCGACCCGGCCAGCCTGGACCGCTACCTGTCACTGGACGCGGCGCCGGTCTTCTCGCTCAGCAGCGCACAGTTCTTCGCCGATCAGGTCGGCCGGGCCGCCGAGCTGGGCTTCACCGACGTGGTGACGCACTGGCCGCGCGCCAGCAGTTGGTACGCCGGTGACGAGGCCATCCTGGTGGACGTGGCGACGCGGTTGCTGCCACAACTACGCGGCTGAGGCCGCCACACCGAGCCCTGGGGCGGCCGGTCAGGTGCCGAGGTCGCCGCTGGCCACACCGCCCTCGCCGCCGGAAACCAGGCGCAAGCGCAGGCAGACGATCGGGGTGTCTCCGTCGACCGGCGTGCCGAGCCGTGCCCAGTAGGTCGAGTGCCCGGCCCGCCACTCCTCGATCGAGCGGTCACCCTCGCCCTCGGCGTGGGCGAAGTCCCAGGGCACATCGGCGAAGCGGACCACCTCGACTCCGGTGATCTCCACGACGCCGGCCAGTGCGTTGTCGTCGTCGACCAGGGCCAGGCGTTCGCCGACGTGCTCCAACTCCTCGCCTTCTTCCGCGTACTCGGCGAGCCGGCCGGCCGTCGCGGTCTTCAGACCAGCCAGCACCAGGGTGTTGAGGGTTGACCGCAGGTCGCCGGGGGTGCCGAGGGCGAGGGCGCGCAGTTCACCGATCCGAGGCCACATCCTGCCGAGGCTAGGCCAGGGCGGCCCGGGCCGCCGCCGCAATACCCGTCGCCCCGCTCAGATCAGTTGGCCGGCGTAGCCGGGTGCGGTGAGGAGCCGCTCGTCGGCACTGGTCGCGTACGCGTCGAGGATCGCGTCGGCGAGCTTGACCACGTGCTCGTCGCCGTGGCGGGCCGCGCGGGCGAAGACCTCCGTCGGCGTCGCGGGAGTCACTGTCGGTGGCGCGATGCCTTTGGCTGGGGCGTACACGGAGGTCATGGCGGCCGTCGCGGCCCAGGCCGCGGCGAGGCTCGGCGCCCACAGGCCCTTGTCCAGTGCCGGCAGGGTACGCAGCACGGCGGTCGGCGCGGTGACCGCGTGCACCAGCATGACCGGCGCGGCGTGCCCGAAGTGCAGGTAGTCGAGGCCGGCTCGGTGCACCAGCGTGGTGAGCCCGCGCTCCGCCTCGGCCGGGCTCCGCACGGGGCGCAGCGTCGCGAGTGCCGGCTCCCATCGGGGTACGGCCGGCAACTGCTCCAGCCGATCCCGGACCCCTCCGGTCTGATCCTCGATCCGGGGCAGCCCGGCCAGCGCGACCTCCACGTCGATGTCGTCGGTGCCCGGCCGGGGCGTCTCGTCGGCGAGTAACTGGTCGGTGCCGGGGATCGACTGCCAGCGGGCCGCCCAGTAGCCGAGGGCCTGACCCAACTCGGCGAGCCGTCGTGGGTTTTCGTCGTCTGCTTCGAGCGCGCGTACGGCGTGCCCGACCCGGATCACACCGTGCGTGGCGCCGGCGGCGATGCCTGGCAGCAGCCGGGGCCACCAGGTGCCGAGCACCGCACGCCACGGGTGTTCGCGCAGTTGCCGGTCGAAGTAGGCCAGCCAGTCACCGGCGCGCTTCGGATCGCCAAGCGCCGACCGCCAGTCGTCGATCGGGTGCAGCCCTCGGGGCAACTCGTCGAGTCGGCCGAGGTAGTCGTCGAGCCAACGGTGCACCCGGTGCGGGTGCCCGTGTCGGACCAACGCCTCGACGGCCATCGGCCCGTGATTGGACAGCCAGCCCTGAAATTCGGGGCCGGTGCGGTGCAGTCGCTCGTACGCCTCGTCGAGAACTCCGTCGCTCATCCGCCGATCGTCGGTGTTGAACCTCGCTTCAGGTCAAGAGGGCAGATCCGCGGCGTCGATCAGGCCGGTGATCCGTAGGTCGGCCGCGACGTCGGGCGGGCAGTCCACGGCCACCACGGCGGTGCCCAGCACCTCGGCGCCCCGTGCTGCGCAGATGTCGTAGAGGGCGTGTAGCTGTGCGCCGGTACGCACCCAGTCGTCCACCACCAGCACTCGGTCGTCGGGGCCGAGGTGTCGGTCCCGTACGGCGAGGTCCACCCGTCGGCCCCGGTAGTCCGGTGGGCTCTGCGCCCAGGTGAGTGGCCCGGCCGGCAGTCGCCCGTCACCGGGCTTGTGGGCGGCCACGAAGCCGACCCCGAGGGCGGTGGCGGCCAACGGCCCGAGCAGCAGCCCGGTGACGGCCGGCGCGAGCACCACAGTGGGCCGGGCGGCCCGGTACGGCGCCACCAGGGCTGGGCCCAGCTCGGCCAGCACCGCCGGGTCGCGCCACCAACCGGAGATGTCGCTGACCAGGTGGCTGGTGTCCGGGCCGGGGTCGATCCACTGGAACAGGGCGGCCAGGCGTTCGGTCAGATCGGCGGGCATCCGCTCATCCTGCGGCACGGGCGGCGGGCGTGGCGGCACCCGGGCCACCCGGCCCACCCCGGGTCGGATGATCGGCTACACGTATCTGGGTAAATACGGGCATACCACCATGATCACGTTGACTTCGGAAGTGCTTCTCTCGTTACGGTCCGACCCGGTTTGTTCAGACGACGACGAAAGGACCGGGCCGGTGGCAGGCAAGCACTCCCGTACCCGCATCTTCTCCTCCCCGGCGGGCATCGTGGCCACCGCGGCGGTCGGCGTCGCCCTCGCCGTCGGAGGCACGGTGGGCGCCGTGCAACTGGTCTCCGGCTCCGACCAGTTGGGGCAGGTGGCTCTCGACCTCACCCCGACCACCGCCGCGAGCAGCCTCACCCCCAGCTCCCCGGCCGTCACCCCGAGCGTCAGCGCCTCGCCCAGCGTGACCGCCAGCCCGTCGGCGACCCGGTCGCAGCAGGCCGCCTCCCGGGGTAAGGAGCGCACCTCGTCGCCGAAGCCGAAGCCGAAGCCGACCGTCAAGAAGACCACGGCCGCGGCGAAGGTGCTGGAGAGCGGTTCGTGCGGCGCCTCGTTCTACTCCGACGGGCAGCTCACCGCCAACGGCGAGTCGTTCAACCCCAGTGCGCTGACCGCCGCGCACAAGACACTGCCGTTCAACACCAAGGTCCGGGTGACCAACCCGGCCAACGGCAAGTCGGTGACGGTGCGGATCAACGACCGCGGCCCGTTCATCGACGGCCGCTGCCTGGACCTCTCCCGGGCCGCCTTCGCCAGCATCGCCTCGGTCGACGTGGGCGCGCTCACCGTCCGCTACGAGGTCCTCGGCTGAACGGGACCGGCGACGCCGATTCGGCCGGCCGACTGGGCCGGCCGGACAGAACCTCCTCGGACGACGGGTCAGGTTCATTCACCGGTTCACGTGGATCAGGCAAACTGTCCCTCGTACCCACGCGACTCCTCCAGTCGGGCCGTCGCCCGCTGAGCCCCGGATCCCGCGCCGGCCTCGGCGCGGCCCTCGTTCTGCTCGCGATCGTGTCGGCGGTTGAGGCGGCGGACGGCCGGAAGGTGCACTACGTCGCGCTCCTGGCTGCCGCGCCGGTTCTCGCCGCCGCCCTGGCGTCCTGGCTGGTGGTCCTGGGGGTGGGCGTCGCGGCGATACTGATCGGCACTGGCTTCGCGCTGGTCGCGCCGAAGGTCTCGTTGGTCACCTCGGTCGACGTTGTCGCGGTCGCGCTCACCACCGGGATGGCCGTGGCGGTGGCGTGGGTTCGCCAGCGGCAGGCCGAGCGGATCGTGGAGCTGACCAAGCTCGCCTCGGTGGCCCAGCAGGCGGTGTTGCGCCCGCTCGGGCCGCAGGTCGGCACGCTCTCGGTCGCGGGACGCTACATCTCCTCCACCGCGACGGCCGAGATCGGCGGTGACCTGTACGAGGCGATCGACACGCCCTACGGCGTCCGCATGATCATCGGAGACGTGCGAGGCAAGGGCCTGGACGCGGTCCGGCTGGCCAGCATCGTCCTCGGTTCCTACCGGCACGTGGCGTACGAGCGGGCCGACCTGCGGGCCGTCGTCGCCGACCTGGACCGCGCGGTGGCCCGCAACGTCGGCGACGAGGACTTCGTCACGGCGGCACTGGTCGAGGAGCGTGGCGGCACCCTCACGATCGTCAACTGCGGGCATCCGCCACCGCTGCTGCTACGCCGGGGTGCGGTGATCCCGCTGGAACCGCCGGCCCCGGCGCCTCCGCTCGGTTTCATGCCGGTGGTCCGTCCCCGGGTCGAACGCCTCGAGCCCGGGGACCGGCTGCTGCTGTTCACCGACGGTCTCGGCGAGGCGCGGCGGGACGGCGAGTTCTTCCCGACCGCCGACCGGGCCTGGCGACTGCTCGGCCATGGCACGGTCGCCGACGGGCTGGCATCGCTGGAGACCGCCCTGGTCGAGTGGGTGCACGGTCGGCTCGACGACGACATCGCGCTGGTCCTGATGGAGTACGTGGGTGCCCGTACCGGCGCGGCCGTCGCCGTCCCGAGCTGGGAGGTCGGCGCCGCCGAGAGCTGAGTCGCCCGGCCGCGCCCGCAGGTGTGTAATGGCCGTCACTTGGGTGATCCGCTTGTCGCTGCCTACCCGCGAGTAATACAGTCGGGGTTACTGATCGGTAACACCTGTCCGGAAGCGGGGCCAGCGAGCATGACCCACTACAAGAGCAACCTGCGGGACCTTGAGTTCAACCTGTTCGAGGTCTTCGGGGCGGACCAGGCGTTCGGCCAGGAACCGTACTCCGAACTCGACGCCGACACCGCCCGCAGTTTCCTCTCCGAGCTTGATCGCCTCGCTCGCGAGGACCTGGCCGCCAGCTACACGGACAGCGACCGCAACCCGCCGGTGTTCGACCCGGCCACGCACACCGCGCCGCTCCCGGAGTCGTTCAAGAAGTCCTACCAGGCATTCATGGACTCCGAGTTCTGGCGCCTGGACCTGCCGCCGCACCTGGGCGGCACCAACGCGCCCCGCGCCCTCTGGTGGGCCCTCGCCGAGTTGGTGCTCGGCTCGAACGCCCCGATCTGGATGTACGCCTCCGGCCCGTCCTTCGCGCACGTGCTGGAGGTCGAGGGCAACGAGCAGCAGAAGCGGTGGGCCAAGCTCTTCATCGACAAGCAGTGGGGCTCCACCATGGTGCTCACCGAGCCGGACGCCGGCTCGGATGTCGGCGCCGGCCGCGCCCGTGCCATCCAGCAGCCGGACGGCTCCTGGCACATCGAGGGCGTGAAGCGCTTCATCACCTCGGGTGAGCACGACCTCAGCGACAACATCGTGCACTACGTGCTGGCCCGCCCGGTGGGCGTGGAGGGCGTCGGTGGCCCCGGCACCAAGGGCCTGTCGCTCTTCGTCGTGCCGAAGTTCCACTTCGACGAGACCACCGGCGAGCTGGGCGAGCGCAACGGCGTCTACACCACCAACGTCGAGCACAAGATGGGCCTGAAGGTCTCCAACACCTGCGAGCTGACCTTCGGCGAGCACGGCGTACCGGCCAAGGGCTGGCTGCTGGGCGACAAGCACGACGGCATCCGGCAGATGTTCATGATCATCGAGTACGCCCGGATGCTGGTCGGCACCAAGGCCATCGCCACCCTCTCCACCGGCTACCTCAACGCCCTGGAGTACGCGAAGAACCGGGTGCAGGGCGCCGACCTGGTCCAGCAGGCGGACAAGACCGCGCCGCGGGTCACCATCACCCACCACCCGGACGTGCGCCGCTCGCTCCTGCTGCAGAAGTCGTACGCCGAGGGTCTTCGTGCCCTGGTTCTCTACACCGCCACCTGGCAGGACAAGGTCGCCATCGCCGAGGCGGCCGGCGACGAGAAGGCCACCAAGCTGGCCAAGCGGGTCAACGACCTGCTGCTGCCGCTGGTCAAGGGCGTCGGTTCGGAGCGGGCGTACGAGATGCTCGGGCACGAGGCCCTGCAGACCTTCGGCGGCTCCGGCTTCCTCCAGGACTACCCGCTGGAGCAGTACGTCCGGGACGCCAAGATCGACACCCTGTACGAGGGCACCACCGCCATCCAGAGCCTGGACCTGATCTTCCGCAAGATCGTTCGGGACAACGGCAAGGCCCTCATGGCGGTCGCCGGCGAGATCCAGGAGTTCATCTCCTCCGAGGCGGGCAACGGCCAGCTCAAGGAGGAGCGGCAGGCGCTCGGCAAGGCGCTCGGCGAGGTGCAGAACATCCTCGGTGTGATGACCGGCTGGCTGGGCGAGGCGCAGGGCGGCGACACCCGCGCCCTCTACAAGGTCGGGCTGAGCAGCCGGCGGTTCCTGCTGGCGATCGGTGACCTGGTGGTCGGCTGGCTGCTGCAGCGGCAGGCCGAGGTGGCGCTGAAGGCGCTGACCGGCGAGGTCTCCGCCAGCGACAAGGCGTTCTACACCGGCAAGGTGGCCGCCGCCCGTTTCTTCGCCCGTGAGGTGCTGCCCCGTATCGGTGCCGACCGGCGGATCATCGAGGGTGCCGACCTCGACATCATGGACCTCCCGGAGGAGGCCTTCTAAGCAGGCCACGGCACATTTGACGGTTCCGGGTCGCACCACCCGGCACCGCAACGGCCGGTGGGGCTTCTGCCCCGCCGGCCGTCGCCGTCTCCGCCCGGCGGCGACACGTATTGGCCGCGCCCGGTCGGGTATGCCGCTGGTGTGGCGGGTAACCGTCGCGTGACCTCGAAAGGGAACGCCCAGAGCCACCGCACGGGGGAGTGCAGCGCACATGGGTGTAGGAAGCGGCATTTTTCTCATCGCGATCGGCGCGATCCTGACCTTCGCGCTGAGAGCCAACGTCTGGTGGATCGACGTACGCGCGGTCGGCTGGGTGTTCATCCTGGCCGGGCTGGCCGTACTACTGACCACGGTCTGGTTCTGGCAGGACCGGCGCAAGCGGGCTCGGACCCTCATCGTGGAGGAGAACCGGCTGTCTCATCCGACGGCGATGATGCCGCCACCGCCGGACCCGCCGCCGCCAACCGCGCCGCCGTCCTGATCCCCGTCCAACGCGTACCCCTGAGCCACCCGCCGGATCGGCGGGTGGCTCAGTCTCGTGCGGTGTGCCGAGCCGTGAGTGGTGCTCCCGCCCTGCTCAATTCCATCCAGCTCGGCGGGCAGCGGTGCACTGCCAGCTCGGCGGTGCGCAAACCCTCGTCCAATCCCTGGGGATCGAGGAGCGCGGAGAGCAGCGAGATGCCCGGATTGTGGGCAATGAGCAACGCTGTGCGGGCCGCCGGGTCCACCGTGCGGACCAGCGACAACAACTCCTCAGGGTGCGCGTCGTACGCACCCGGCTCATAGCGGACGGTCGGGCGAGGACCGGTCGGGCCACCCTCCGGCGGTGAACCGGTCATCCCCATCGCCACCCCGTGCCAGGTCTGCCGGGTGCGTCGGGCCGTCGAGCAGATCACCACGTCGGGCAGCAGCCCCTGGTGCGCCAACCAGGCCCCAGCCGCAGCCGCGTCGGCGTTCCCGCGTGCGCTCAGCGGCCGCTCAGCGTCGTCCGCCGCGTCGCTGCCCTGCTCGGCCTTCGCGTGCCGCAGCAACACCAGTGTCCGTGTGTCGGGGTCGACGTCCGTCATGCCCTCAGCTTGCCCGATTGGCGATCTCCGTGCCTGGGTAAGTCGATGGATGCCGCACCCCTACCGACGGCCGCGGCGCGACGTACGCCAGGTTAGAGCCGAGGAGCGAGACATGGGCATTGGTGGCAGCATCTTCTTGATCGCATTAGGCGCGATCTTCGCGTTCGCAGTGGAGGCCGACCTGGGCTGGCTGGACCTGGCCGTGGTCGGCTGGGTGCTGATGCTCGCCGGCGTCGCCGGCCTGCTCGCCACCCTCTACTTCTGGAACAGCCGCCGCCGCCCTGCGGTGGCTGCGCCGGTACGCGAGGAGCGCGTGGTGGCTGACCGGGTCGTGCCGGTCCAGGACAACCAGGTCGTGCAGGAGTACCGCGAGGTTCGTCGGCCGGGCCGACCGGTCTGATCCTCGCCCACACACTCCGGGGTCCCGCAGCGTCGCGGGGCCCCGGCTCGCGTTTCGGTCCAACTCGTCTGTGTGTGCGCCCGGCTCGGTCTGTTGCGGCGATCGGCCGGAGATCGTGCTCGATCCAGGAAATAGGGCTTTCGAGGTGCGAGCGAGGCCGCTACATCCTTGATCGAGCACGATCATGGCGGCTGCCGCCGTGGCGTTTCTCGCCGCTCGGCGCTGCGCTGACCAGGCCGTCGGGTCGGTTGGGTCAGGCGAACAGCGCGAAGTAGATCGCGATGTGGTGACAGAGCGCCGCCAGCAGCGTGCAGGCGTGGAAGAACTCGTGGTGGCCGAAGACGGTCGGCCACGGGTTGGGTCGGCGCAACGCGTAGAAGATCGCGCCGACGCTGTAGATCGCGCCGCCGACGATCAGCAGCACCAGCGCGGCGACGCCGCCCCCGCGCAGGATCTCCGGCAGCATGGCCACCGCCACCCAGCCCAGCGCCAGGTAGAGCGGCGCGGACACCCAGCGCGGCGCGTGCGGCCAGATCACCTTGACCGCTACGCCGGCCAGCGCGCCGCCCCAGACCAGGGCCAGCATCACGGTCGCCGGCCGGGGCGCGAGCAGCATCGCGCAGAGCGGTGTGTACGTGCCGGCGATGAACACGAAGATCATCGAGTGGTCCATCCGGCGCATCACCTGGTAGCCGCGCTCCGACCACACCCGACGGTGGTACAGCGCGCTCGTGCCGAAGAGCCCGCAGACCGTCAGGCTGTAGATGAGGCAGCTCACCAGGGGTGCCCACCCCGGCCGGGTGGCGGCGATCGAGCAGAGCACGATGCCGCAGACCACGGCGACGAAGAAGGCGTACGTGTGTAGCCAGCCGCGCATCCGGGGCTTACCGATGTCGACCGGCTTCAGGCGAAGCGGGGCGGAGGTGGTCACCCAATCAGGTTACGGCACCGTAGGTTACTTGTAAGTAGTGGCGTTGGTGACACCCGGCACCGTCAGCGTGAACACCGGATCGACTCGGCATCGGCGAGGATGAGCGGATGCGGATCCGACCCGTCGGGGCGCACGCCCTGCTACTCGACTGCACCGCCCCCGCCGACACCCCCGAAGCCGTGGCCGACATCCCGGAGGCCGCGTTCGTCGAAGCGTGGCGGGCCGAGCTGTGGCGGCGTCGGGAGCGGGGTGACCTGGTCGCCGTGGAGATCGTGCCGGCGGCCCGGACCGTGCTGCTCGACGGCCTGCCCGACCCGACCGCCACGGCCGAGCAGCTGACCCGATGGACGTCCGCCGTCACCGCCGCGATCACCCGCCCCAACCAGGCCGACGCCAAAGCCCACGCCCCCGCCGAAGCCCACGCCCAAGACCACGACGCCACAGCCGAAGACGGGGCCGGCGACGCGGCGGACGTCGTCGTACCGGTCACCTTCGACGGGCCGGACCTGCCGGCGGTGGCGGAGCACTGGGGCGTCGACGTGCCGGCAGTCCGGCACCGGTTGACCAGCACCCGGTTTCGGGTCGCCTTCTGCGGCTTCGCCCCCGGATTCCCCTACCTGACCGGGCTACCCGCCGAGTTGGCGCTGCCCCGGCTGGCCACGCCCCGTCCCCGGGTGCCGGCCGGCTCGGTCGCGTTGGCCGGCCCGTACGCCGGCATCTACCCGGGCGCTTCCCCGGGCGGCTGGTTGCTGGTCGGCCGGACCGACCTGGTGCTGTTCGACGTGGCCGCCGACCCGCCGGCCCGACTCGGTCCGGGCACCAGGGTCAGGATGGTGGTGGCGTGACCCACCCGGCCACCATCGAGGTGCTCCGCGCCGGTGCGCTCACCACAGTGCAGGACCTGGGCCGGCCCGGCTGGGCGCACCTGGGCGTACCCCGGTCCGGCGCCCTCGACCCGGGTGCCCTGCGGTTGGCCAACCGACTGGTCGGCAACCCGGAGCACGCGGCCGGCCTGGAGATCACCCTGACCGGCTGCACAGTGCGGTTGACCCGGGCCGCCACGGTGGCGGTCACCGGCGCCGAGGTCCCCGTCCAGGCGGGTGCCCGGCCCGGTGACACCGGACGCCCGCTCACCGTGCCGGCCGGGACGGTGCTGCGGATCGGTCCCGCCCGACGGGGCGTACGGAGTTGGCTGGCGGTGGCGGGCGGCATCGACGTGTCACCGGTGCTCGGTAGCCGGGCCACCGACACCCTCTCCGGGCTCGGCCCGCCCCGGCTGCGGGACGGTGACCTGTTGCCGCTCGGCGATCCGGTCGGCACCCCCGCACCGGTTGACCTGACCGTGTGCCCCACGCCGCCTGAAGAGCTGCACCTGACGCTGGGCCCCGGTCCTCGCGAGGACTGGTTCACGCCGACCGCGTTCGACCGGCTCTTCGGCAGCGCGTACACCATCAGCCCGGTGAGCAACCGGGTCGGCGCGCGGCTCGCCGGCGCGGCGCTGCCCCGCGCGGTGGCCGGCGAACTCCCCAGCGAGGGCATCGTGCTCGGCGCGGTGCAGGTGCCGGCGGACGGACAACCGCTGATCTTCCTCGCGGACCATCCGACCACCGGTGGATACCCCGTCATCGGGGTGGTCACCGACGTGACCCCGCTCGCGCAGGCCCGGCCAGGTACTACCGTCAGATTCCATGGACCTCAACGCTGACCTGGGCGAGGGATTCGGCATCTGGCGACTCGGCGACGACGAGGCGCTGCTGGGCCTCGTCACCTCCGCCAACGTCGCCTGCGGCTTCCACGGCGGCGACCCGTCCACCATGCGGCGGGTCTGCGAGGGCGCCGCGCGCCGCGGGGTCGCGGTGGGCGCGCAGGTCGGCTACCGGGACCTGGCCGGCTTCGGCCGGCGGCACATCGCGTACGACTTCGCCGAGCTACGCGACGAGGTGACCTACCAGTTGGGGGCGCTGGACGCGTTCTGCCGGTTGTTCCGCACCCGGGTCCGCTACCTCAAGCCGCACGGCGCGCTCTATCACGCGGCCAGCACCGACGAGTCCCAGGCGGCGGCGGTGGTCGCCGCCGTCAGCGGTTACGACCCGGAACTGCCCGTACTCTGCCTTCCCGGCTCGACGCTCGCCCAACTCGCAGTGGGTGCGGGCCTGCCGGTGGTTGCCGAGGCGTTCGCCGACCGCGCCTACCTGCCCAACGGGGCGCTGGTGCCGCGCGGCACCCCCGGTGCGGTGATCACCGACCCCGAACAGGTCGCCGAACGGGCCGCGCGGATGGCCACCGAACGCAGCGTGGTGGCGGTCGACGGCACCATCATCCCCTGCTCGGTCGACTCGATCTGCGTGCACGGCGACACCCCGGGCGCGGTCTCCGCCGCCGAACTCGTCCGCGCCACCCTGATCGACGCCGACATCACCCTGGCCCCCTTCGCCTGACCGGAGGGGCCCAGTGAGCCCCTCCGACCGGGTCAGGCGTCCAGGCCCCGAAGCACCAGCGGCAGCCGGGTCACGGCGCCGTCGACCACCCGGACCGGTACGCCCCAGTCCTGCCGGGTCAGGTGGCACGCCGCGTGCTCGACGTCCGCGTCACAGGTCGCCGCCTGCGCGGTCACCTGAAGCACTCCCGCGGTGACCTCGCCGTTGAGCACCAGCCGGCGGGACAGTTCGGTGCCCGTGCCGGCACCGTCCACCAGCAATTCCGGCGGGGACGCTGAGACCACCAGCCGGGTCGACGGCCCGTACGTCTCGTCCAGCTTCTGCCCCGGCGCCGGGGTGAAGACGATGTCCAGGGTGACCTCGCCGGCGGCGACGTCGGTCGGCTTGCGCTCGGTGCGGTGCCGGGGCCCGTCCACCGTGCTGGCACCCGCCGCCGACAGGGCACCGGGGGCGAGCCGGGTCAACCGGTGCGCGGCGGACTCCACCACCAGCACCTCACCGGACGGGGTGAGCACCAGGTCGCTCGGCTCCGCCAACCCGTCGGCGACGGTGGAGACCTGGTTGCTGGCCGGGTCGAAGCGGCGCACCGCGCCGTTGTACGTGTCCGCGATCAGCACCGAGCCGTCCGGCAGCGCGCACACGCCCAGCGGGTGCTGGAGCAGCGCCGACTCCGCCGGACCGTCCACGTGCCCGAAGTCGAACAGGCCCTGCCCGACGGCGGTGCCCAGCACACCGTTCTCGACGTAGCGGATCGAGCTGGTTTCGCTGTCGGCCACCCAGAGCCGGGTGCCGTCGGCGGAGGTGGAGAGCCCCGACGGCTGGGCCATCCACGCCTCGGTCAGCGGACCGTCGCGCAACGCCTCCACCGTGGTGCCGGCGTACATGCCGGCGGTCCGCTTGATCGGGTCGAACCACCAGAGCTGGTGGATGCCGGCCATCGCGATGATCAGCTTGTCGTCGTACCAGGCCAGGTCCCACGGGGAGGAGAGGTCGACGGCGAACGCGTCGTGGGCGTGGTCGTCGACCTCGGCGCGCCACTGCCGCCCACTGCCCGCCACGGTGACCACCTCGCCGGACTCCAGCCGTACGCCGCGCAGCAGGTGGTTGACCGTGTCGGCCACCACCAGGTCGTAACCGGCCACCTCGGCGACGTGCGTGGGCAGCAGACACACCCCCTGCGGCTCGGAGAACGTCGCCGCGGCGGCCGGCCCGTCCGCCCGGCCGCGCTCGCCCGAGCCGATCCGACGCACCGGCGTCTCACCGTCCGGGTCGATCTCGACCAGGGAGTGCCGGGCCGAGTCCGAGACCAGCAGGTTGCCGTTCGGCAGCAGCGCCGCCTTACCCGGGAAGCGCAGCGCGGTCTCCGGTGCCGGCGGTGGGACGTACGGGCCGTTCCCCCGGTGCAGGGTGCCCTTGGCCTCGTGGGTGGCGATCAACTCGTCGATCAGTCGGGCCAGCCCTTCGGCGTGCCCCTCGCCGGCCATGGTGGCCACCACGTAACCCTCGGGGTCGATCACCGAAAGGGTCGGCCAGGCCCGGGCCGCGTACTGCTGCCACATGTCCAGCTCAGGATCGTCGAGTACGGGGTGGTGCACCCCGTACCGCTCCACCGCGGCGGCGAGCGCGTCGGCGTCCTTCTCGTGCTCGAACTTCGGCGAGTGCACGCCGATCACGACGAGCACGTCGCCGTACTTCTCCTCCAGCGGGCGCAGCTCATCGAGCACGTGCAGGCAGTTGATACAGCAGAACGTCCAAAAATCCGCAATCACGATCTTGCCGCGAAGGTCGGCGAGCTTGAGGTCGCGTCCACCGGTGTTCAGCCAGCCCCGACCGCGCAGTTCGGGAGCCCGTACTCGTGCGCTCATGCACCCATCGTGCCTGACCATCGGCCCGCGTCCGGCCGGAGGGGGCGAGATTCGGTACCACCTGCGGGTACGACGACGGCGGGGTCACGGTTGCCCGTGACCCCGCCGTCGGTGCAGCTACTTCGCGGCCGGCTTCAGGCAGAGCACCCGGTTGGCGCCCTCACCCGGCAGCACCACGTGGGGCTGCGTCGTGTCGGTGCACTTCTCCTTGGCGTCCACCTTCGAGACGATCGTGAACGCGCCCGCCTCGCCGCAGTCCGCCGCAGAGGCGCCGCCCTGCCCGGACTGCTTCACGCAGGTGCCGACCGCCGGGTCGAAGGTTGGCGCGTCGTTCCCGCCGACCTTTCCGAGCAGCAGCAGCAGGCCGAGCGGCACCGCCAGGATGAGCATCGCGGCGATCAGCACCGCGGCCAGCACCCGGCCGTTGCGTACCTTCGGCGTCGGTGGCTCCACCTTCGGCTCGTCGGCGGCGTCCGGCTTGAACGCGTCGAACCGGCCGTGGTCCGACTGGCCGGTCTCCTGGCCCCAGGACGGCGCGGGCTGCGGCGGTGGCGGGAACGACGGCGGGAAGCCGCCGCCCGGCACCGGTTCGGTCGCCGGCCCGCCGTAGCCCGGCGCACCGGAGCCCGGGCCACCGAAGTTCGGCGCACCGAAGGTCGCCGCTCCGTTCGCGGTGCCGGCGGCAGGCGACCCGGGGCCGCCGAACTGGTCCGCCGGCGGTTCGCCACCGGAGTGCGGGCGGGTGCCGTTCACCGGCCTGTTGTTGCCCGGGGCGTCGACGAAGGACGGCACACCGGGCGGGAACGCCGGCGGCGCCGGCGGGGCCTCGTTGAACGCGTTCGGTGCGGGCTGCCGGTCGTCGAAGCGCGGATCGGCCGGGGACTCGTCGCCCCAGCCGGGCCCAGCCTGCCGCTGCCCCTCGTGCTGCCAGTCGGGCGTGGACTGCTGCCGCTGCGCCTCGTTCTGCCAGTCGGGCGCGATCTGCCGCTGCCCCTCGTTCTGCCAGTCGGGCGTGGACTGCCGTGGCGCGTCGTTCTGCCACTCCGGAGCAACCTGGCGGTCGGCGCCCGGGTCGCCCTGGAACGCCTCCGGCTCCGGCTCGGCCTCCGGCTCCGATCGTGCCGGACGGCCGTACACCCGGGGTTGCGGGGTGGCCGTGCCGGTCGGTCGGATGGCCTGGTCGGTAGGGGGCATCACTCGGCTGGCCAGCGGCACCGAAGCGCTCGCCGTGGCCCGGGCCGCTGCGCCGGCTGCCGACTCGGCGTCCGACACCGGTACGACCGCGCGGCCCGCTCCGGACTCCGGAGAGGTACGCGGGGCGGGCACCACAGCGCCGCTCGCGGAGACGTCCTCGGGGCGGCCACCGTACTGCGCGGCGGCGTCCGGGGTCTCCCGCTCGGCGTAGGCGGGCTGCTCGGGGACCGGAGCGAACTGGGCCTGGGGCGCGTAGTCGGACGGCGGGACGGCAGCCAGGCTGGCACCCGGGACGCGCTGCTCCTGCGGGGGCAGCGGCACCGCGTTCGCCGGCGAGATGCCCGGCGCGGGCCCGGGCTGGTAGGCCGGTGCCTCGTCGCCTCGGTCCGCCTCCCAACCGCCGCGGGACTGGGCGGAAGCTTCGGCCTCCGCGCGACCCCACACCTCCCCGGGGGCCCACGGCTCGACCTCGGGCACGCCGCCGGAGTTGCCCTGGGCGGCGTTGTCCGGGCCGGCGGCCCAGTTGGGCGCACCGCCGCTGGTGGGCACGCCGGCGCTGGCCCGGGCGGGGAGGTTGCTCGGCTCCGCCGGGGTCCACCCAGCCTGCTCCGGCCGCTCGGTCGGCTGCTCCGGTTGGGAGAGCACCCAGTCGGGCTGCTGCGGACGGCTCTCGGCCTCGCCCCAGGCGGCCGGCTGCGCGGGCTGGTCCTGCCGCGCGTCGCTGCCGTCGTTCCACGCTGCGGGCTGCGCCTGCTGCTGCGCGGCCCACCCGCCGGAGTTGGCCGGATCGTCCTGAGCGGGCCAGGTCGTCGTCGGGGCTGGGACCTGGGCGGCGCCACGGGCCGGGTTCGGCTGGGCGGCCTGACCCCAGCCGGGGGCGGGCTGCTCGGTCGCTTCGGCGGGCTGGCCCCAGGTCGGTGGTGACTGCTCCGCCGGCGTCCACACCGGCTGGTCGTCACGGGCGGCGCCGGCGGCGGGCCAGCCGCCGTTGCCAGCGGCCTGGTCCTGCTGGGCACCGCCGGACCAGCCGGCGGCCTGCGGCGCATCGGATTGCGGAGATTCGGTCGCTCGCCAGTCAGCTGCGGGCGGGCTGGCCTGCGCCGCGCCGCCCCAGCCGCTGGCCGGGTCCTCCTGGGCGGGCCAGGCGGCGGTGGCCGGGGGAACCTGCGCGGCGCCCCGTGCGGCTGGCTGGGCCTGCACCCAGTCCGGCTGCTCTGCGGGGGCGTTCGGGGTCCAGGTCGGTGCAGGTGTGCTCTGCTCGGCGGGCGTCCAGCCCTGCTGCTGCGCGGCCCAGGGGTCGGGCTGCGCCGGGGCCGGTGCGCCGTCGTTGCCGGGCCACGTGCCGGGCTGCTGCTGCGGCGGCTCGCTCGCGCCACCGCCGGCGGCCAAGGCGGGCTGCGCCGGGTCGTTGGGCTGCGCAGCGGCGGCGGCACCCCAGGCGGGGGC
>NZ_QGSY01000184.1 GCF_003857035.1 Micromonospora arida | reverse complement strand
CTTGGGGATCAGCCAACTTTGGGTGGGGGACTGGTCGGGGTTCACCTGCCAGTCGCGGGAGACCCGGTCCACCCCCAGCGGGTAGATGGTCAACGTGCCGTCCGGGTCGATGCGCAGTCGTAGGAACGACTTCGAGTCCTCGATGCCCTGGCCGGCGAAGAGTTCGTTGACGTTCACGCCGAAAGAGCCCGCCACCAGCAGGTACGCCGCGACCAGCTGGCTGGCGACCAGACCGATCACCGGGCCGTAGAGCACCGCCGCGGCGACCGCCGGCAGCGGCCACGGCCAGTCGTAGAAGGGCAGCGCCAACCAGACCCAGGTGCCGGCCGCCGCCAGAGCCACCTGCGCCACGCCGTGGCCCACGCCGAGGATCCAGTGCCGAGCGTGGCGTTTGCCGCTCGCGCTCGGCGGCTTGGCGAACAGGGCCGCCGCGATCACCGTCACGAGCACCATCACCACCAGCGGGACGCTGAACAGCCGCTGGTTGGTGCTGTCGGCCCAGTTCGCCGTCGCACCGGCCATGGCCAGCATCAGTAGGGTGTGCAGGGTGCCGAGCAACGTGGTGAAGCCGGGATTGCGCAACGGCAACCGGGGGAAGATGCCCCAGCCGTAGCGGCGCGACCGCGCGGCGTCCGGGTAACGGGCCACCAGGTCGTACGGCTGGGCGGAGCTGGCCTTGCGGGTCAGCGTGTCCCGCGGTGGCACCTCGATGCGCTCCGGCAGCTTGTGCGTGGGGTAGAGGTACGCGCCGCCACCACCGCAGGTGATCAGCTCCCGGTCCGGCCCGGAGTAGCGGGCGTAGTGGTGCAGGTCGCCCGAGAGCAGCAGTCGCACCCGCGCCCCGGTCGGGTCGATGATCGTGCGGATGAAGTAGTCGATCGAGTCGTACGCCGTGGGGTTGTCGGCGGCCTTGACCCAGGTCGGCGCCGGCGCCGCGATGATCACCTTGGACTCCGGCCCGAGCCGCCGGGCCACCTCGTCGAAGTAGGCCAGCTGCGGGTCGTCCAGGTACGAGCCGGACTGGTCGTCCACGCCGAGCAACCACCAGTCGGCCGGCAACTCCACAGCAAAGTACGACCGGGACTGCCCGGTGCCCCAGCCAGCGAAGTTGCGGTCCCGGGAGCGGACGAACAACCGCAGGAAAGCGGTGAGACCGTCGTACCAGTCGTGGTTGCCCGGCACCGCGAAGAGCGTCGGATTCTCGGCCGGCGCTACGGGCAGGGCGGCCTGGTAGGGGCCCTTGCACCGGTCCTCGTACGCGGCGTAGGCCGCCGACGGGTACACCTGGTCGCCGCCCATCACCAGGGTCTGCGCCCGGGGCAGGCGGTGCCCGTCGACGGTCAGCTCGGGCTGCGCCAGCAGGTACGCCACCGAATAGGTGGCGTTGAAGCCGTCACCGAGGTCGGCCACGTAGTCGAGCCACAGCCCGCCGTCCGGCCCGACCTGGCGGAAGACGCCGTCGCCGAACGCGTTCTGCAACTCGCGCTTGTCGAGGTACGCCCCGAAGAGCACCGCCAGCAGCGTCCGGATGCCGGTGCTGATCAACAGGAACGGCGCCAGCCACGGCACCGGCTTGCGCGGCGTGAAGCCCAGCTCCAGCGGGTCGGTGCTGCGCGGCCGATGGGCGGCGCGTTCACCGGCCGGCGCACGGTCAGGACGCTCCGGGTGGGGGGAATCGTCGCGTTCGTCGCTCACCCGCCGCAGCGTAGTCCCGGCCCCGATCATCCGCTGTCCGGTAAACGTCCAGATGGCGGCCGATGTCCGGTTGGTGCTGGCGGGCGCGACGGGGGTATCCCGTTCGGTCGGTGCCGCCGGGGTGCCGTACACTTGCTGATCGTTGCCGCCTTAGCTCAGTCGGCTAGAGCGACGCACTCGTAATGCGTAGGTCGACGGTTCGATTCCGTCAGGCGGCTCGGTACAGAAGCCCAGGTCATCGGCCTGGGCTTCGCCGTTTCCCGAGGTCGATCACGCCTCCGTTCGTGGTGCCGGTCCTTAGATAGTCCTTGTCCCGTGCCGCGAACGCTTCGTCCAGGCGGTTGGCGACCGCGTCCAGGTCGTCACCGAACAGCCCCGCGTACACGTCCAACGTCATCGACGCCGAGGCGTGCCCGAGCATCCGCTGCACCGCCTTGACGTTGGCGCCCGCCGCCACGGCGAGACTCGCCGCCGTGTGCCGCAGGTCGTGCGGAGTCAGCCCAGCCAGCCCGACCGACGCAGCAGCCGGCGCGAAGACCCGTGACCGGAAGTTGGTGTTACGCAGTGGCCCGCCGTTCGGAGCGGTGAACACCAGCGCGTCCCGACGCTTGCCGGCGACGTACGCGGCCAGCTCGTCGACGAGGAACCGCGGAATGGGCACCGACCGACGCTGGTGGTTCTTCGGCGTGCCCTCCACCAGGCGGAAACCTTCGTCGGCGAGACCACGCACCGCGACGACGAAGCCGCAGCGTACGCAAAGGCCATGGAGCGACTCTGGCATGAAGCCGTGACCGGAGAAGAGGCGCGCAGAATAATCGTCGGAGCGGCTGAGGACCTCCGAAACTAGCCGCACCAACGAGCGGCCATTTGCCAGCTCAGTCGCAAGCGCTATCGGGTGTCTTGCTGCTAGCTGGATGCGGGCCTCATGTATTCGTAGCCAGGCAATAGCTCTTCCGCCGGGTGCCACTTTGTCGACACCATTATCCTGCTTTTGACTCCCATGTCGACAAATGGATATGATGCGTGGCTCTCCGTCGAAGGTAAGTTCTTTTGTGCATCCTCAAGGAACTCGCGCTCCTCGGGTTGCAAGCGAGTGATCTTAATTTCGGCGGCTACCGCGACAGGCGTGTCAATCGCGTAATGTGCGATCTTATCTTTGGTTACGACCGCAATGACGGGCACTTTGTTCAACTCCGGTTCAACGCTTCCCGAAAAGCTTTCAATGCGAAGTCTGCGGCAAATAGACCTCCAGTTGTGGAAGCGTCGATCGAAGTCGACAGGGTCCGTGTACCACTCCGTCATCCGGGAGAAGTTCACGCCTTCCTTTCGCAATCTGTCTCGGCCTAGAAGGAGCAGTGGAAGGTGTCTGTAACGCTGGATCACTCTATTTGAAGTCACCCGCCTTCCGACGAACTTGCGAAGACCGCTAAGCGCGCTAAGCGCCGCGTGAGCCTCCTCTTGACTCGGCTGATATCCGCCGTGGATTACCCGGTCCCGATATCGCGCCACCTTCTGGTGCCAGTCCAGGACCGCGCCCTCCCTTGCCGGGAGCCAAACGCCGCCGAATCGACTGGCAAACTCCGACTTGACTCTCTTGAAGACGGGCATCGAGAGAATTGGGGCAGCGTTTTGAGGAGTTAATCCTTCCCACCAGAGGGCATAGCTGAGAATGTCGTCCAAGAAGCATTCGGCCGCCGTGGCGGCATTCAGCACAGTGGCACGGTAGTCGCCATGAAGATAGAGCGCTTCACGGGCGTCCAGCGAGAATGTATTAAACCGCTGGAAGATTGGGTCCTCATACGAGTTCCACGCGGCGGAGAGTGTCGCCCTCAGTTGCTCCGGAGATAAAAGGCTCTTCTCCCTCTCTTCGACGCCCTGTCCGCCCGGGAAGTAGGCGCCCATTCCCCCAGGTTCGTCGTAGACGCTCCCGTCTGGGTAATACGCTATCCGATGCATCATTACCATGGCGGGCAGGGTCTCGCGAGCGGGGATGAGAGCGTAAGAATCGGACTCCTGCCGATATCGAAACAGTAACTCTCGGAGACAATCTAGAGCCCATCCGAAGGATTCCTCAACAGCGGCCACTGTCGACGCATCGCTACCTAACTTGCAGGGCGATGAAACGTTTAGTTGCGCGACAGTCTTGATTACGGTGCCGAACGAGTCCCCGATGGGTGAGGTAGCGTCTTCTGGTCGCCCCAATGCTCGGCCGGCAACAGGATAGACGGCGTCCAGGCTCGCTAGGTCCGGATGCACCGAATCAACCCGAATTAGCCGGATCTGAATCGCGCCGTTAGGGTGTGGCAAGGGAGGTAGCGGGCTATCCGATTCCACAATTGCTGGCGGCCTCCTGGTAAGGGTTCCCCCGCTTGGTCTCAAGACTCCGGTAAACGTGATTCCATCTGGCATCCGGACCCCGCGGCGTAACGGTACGAAGAAATTGAGCACCTGGTAGCCGTTAGCGGTCTGCGCGTGACCAGCCTTGCTCATGGACACCCCTGTCGCTACGCCATGACCCTAGCCAAACGAATCACATGGTTTGACTGCCGAATCAGCCTCTACTAGATCAAGGCGGCCCGCAAGCGGGCCGCGCCGGCCCGGCACCGGCCTGCTGGCGACCTTCGGCCGGCATCGGCCGGGCCGGCCGGCCATGCTTTAGGGGCACAGGATCGGAAGACCTCGGGGCTCCGCCCCGAACCCCGGCCCTCCTCAGAGATGCCGCTGCAGATCACCTCGCCGGGCACCACGAGGGCTACCAGCCTCCCCGGACGGGGCCAAGGTCGTTCGTCCGGTAGGGCGCTCCACCTTGTCCCCGTCCGGGGAGGCTGGACGGTCTACGCCTGCCCGACGAGGAGATCAGCTCTCTAGACCTGCTGTGCAACAGTGTTGGATCGGCGGCTTGCAAGTCTTGGTGCCGGAATGAGGCACGGCTTTGAACTTGGGTGATCCGATAGTTGTGGCCGGGATCGGTGTAGCCGGCGTCCTGGTAGGAGGGCTAATTCAAGCCCATGTGGCCCGAACGAATCGCCAGCATGAACGAAGGCTGGCAATCGAGATGAGAAGGGTGGAGGAAAGATTCCGGTCTTACTCCGAACTGGCTCAGTATGTGATGCACGTGGAATCGGCGAGCGGGCGAAGCCCCGGTGCGTTCAGCGATAGCAGCGAGAAAAGGACGCTTGATGCCGAGCATGCGGAAGCGCCGCAGCTCAGTCCCGAACTTGCAGCGCGTCTGACGACTTACGGTTCTGTCTGGTTGGATCTTCAGTTCGTCTTCTGGAGGGCCGCCCACCTATCGAACTCCTGGCTTGCAACTCTTGAGCGCCTCTTTGTTGACCTGGATAGGGCGAACGACTTCCAGTATCTGTCAGACGAGGAGTGGGGCAGGCTCAGGGGCTTGGTGCGAATTTCTAACCGTAGGGGAGACGAGTCAGCTGACCGCCTCTTGCGTCAAATTAGGGCCGAGTTGGAGGGTGAGACATCTTGGAGGAGGGGCCGCCGCAGGATCAAGAACTGGTGGCAGGACAGGCGCAACTCCAGGAAGGCTGCGGAGGAGGACATATTTGTCGAGGAGGAAATTCCTATTTTATAAAGGTGGTGAGAGAGATGGATTCGGGTTCGCCGACTGCGGAACCGGACGAGCGTCAAGCATCAGGAAATAGTCAGCGGGCTTTGGGTGTCGCCCACTGGCCGGCTGCTCGTGATGTTCTGGGGCGGTCTCGGTCATCCCGGCGTCTTGGGAGTCCGCATCTAGTCCGCAAGAAGAGATCTGGACCAGGCGCCTAATCTTCTTCTGCAGCCTGCCGCTTATCGATGTTGGAAAACGAGTTTGGATGGAGCCGCAAATATTCGTCGAGCCGTTCGGCCGGCACGGTAGCCGCGTTGAGCTTCGCGTATCGCTCGTTTTGCGCCTTCCAGTCTTGCTCCAAATGTGACCAATCCGCGTCGTGCACGTCGTTCGCGAGCTGCGCGAGGCCCTGTAGCCACCATACGGGGAGAAAGTCCGAAGAAGCTATCGCCCTACGCATAGCGAACAACGTGAAGAGGGTTACTCCTGCGATCTCATGTAGTGTCCGAATGGCATAGTCGGCGTTGAACTGAGGATTCAGCTTCGGCCTCAGCCTCACTGATTCGTGCTCGAATACGAGATAGGCAGACGTGTTCGCAGTAGGGTGAGCGTTTGCCGATGACATTTTGTAAAAGGCTTGATATGGGGAGCCGCCGACAGGCGCTAGTTGGCTCTCGATGTAGTCGCGAACGATTCTATCGGGAAACCAGTCGCCTTTGACGAGCCACTTTTCTGCCTTGTCGGGCAATTTGGCCAGCATCCGGGCAAGGCCCGCCGATTCGTACACTGTTCGGACGAGCGCTCGCGCATCGATGTAGTAACCATGAACGGCGACTACGGTGGCGGCGCGGATTGCGCTGAACGCGCGAGTGAATGCTGTGACTGAGGCTACCTCGTTTACGCCGGAAGCAGTCACGTCATCGATGGGATTTTCGAGAAGGACGTGTGCCGCTAGAAGGAGGCCAAAGTTGATCTGGTCGAGGTGCGTGGCGGCGGCGTCCTCCGCAAGTGTGGCCTCAACGTTCTCCGAGTGGTTGGAGGTCAGGTAGTTGGTCGGGTCCGCCGGCTCAGACATACCCACGATTGTCGCAACCTGGGTCTGAATAGACACCCCGTGGGGCCGAACGGCTCGCGGAGGGTCCGGATCAAGGCCTTGCACGGCATCAGTCCTCATTCAGTCCTCATTCAGTCCTCAAGAGATCGACCCTCAGCCGGTGACAGTGAGAGATGTCGAGAGGGATTTCCGCAGGCCAAGCGTGGTTCGGGCAGGTAGAACGAGGTGGGCGACTTGATCTCGTAATGCGTAGGTCGACGGTTCGATTCCGTCAGGCGGCTCGGTACAGAAGCCCAGGTCATCGGCCTGGGCTTCGCCGTTTCCCGAGGTCGACGACACCGCCACCGGCCGTGCCGGTCCGCAAATAGTCCGCATCCCGCGCCGCGACCGCCTCGTCCAGCCGGTTGGCGACCGCGTCCAGGTCGTCACCGAACAGCCCCGCGTACACGTCCAACGTCATCGACGCCGAAGCGTGCCCGAGCATCCGCTGAACCGCCTTGACGTTCGCACCCGCCGCCGAGTCAGCTGTCGCAGCGCGGTCAGTAACGCCTGCCGGTCGTCCGGCCCCGATGGCACCAGCCAGCCGACCTAATATCCTCGTTGCGAAGATATCTTCCCGCAGATAAGGTCGGTGCATGAAGACACCGCTACAGGAGCCCACATTCCTGATCCTGACCGCCCTGGCGGAGGGGCCCATGCACGGTTACGGGCTGATCCTGACGGTGACCGAGTTGTCGCAGGGTCGGTTGTCGCTCCGGCCCGGCACGCTGTACGGCTCCCTTGACCGGCTGGCCGACGACGGGCTGGTGACAGTGGACCGGATCGAGATCGTCGATGGCCGCGCCCGCAAGTACTACCGCCTCACCAAGGAGGGGTTCTCATTGCTGCGCGCGGAGACGGAACGCATGCGCCGGGCCGTCGAGGCGGCAACCAGCCGCCTCAATGGTCGTGCGGCCGCGCAACCCCTGACCGCACCGCTCCGTCCGAACCTCGCCGGTGGTGTCGCGTGACGTCCGTGTTGCGTCATCGCTACACCAAACTCCTGTGCTGGTACCCCGCCGCCGACCGAGGCGACCGGGGCGTCGAGATTGTGGAGACGTACATGGAACTGTCGTCTGCCGGCCAGCGTCGGCCGCGTCCCGGTGATGTCGCCGACCTGGTCGCCGGTGGCCTGCGCCAACGCCTCCGGGCTCGCAACGCCGGCGGCCTCGTCGACGCCCTGCCGCTCACCGGCACCATCGCTCTGGTCACGGCCATGACGATGGCCACCGTGGGATTGATCCTCACGGAGGTGTTCCCGGATCCTGATCAGTACGGTGTCGGGGCCCCGATGCTGGGGCCGTTCCACACTCTCGGCGCGCTGGCGTGGATCGCCTGGATGCTCGTCCTGCCGGCCGGGCTCGCCGGGTTAGGCCGATGGGCGGTCGCGGTCGCGACCGTCGTGACGATCGGCGTGGCCGTGGTCGTCGCGGTGGTCCCGGCAACAGAGTTGACCTCACTTCACAAGCCGGGCCTGTTCGTGCTCGTGCCGCAGATCGCGCTCGGCCTGTTCGCGCTGGCAATGCCCCCCCGACACGGCTACCGAAGCACTGCGGTCACCGCTTCCGTCATCGCGGCTGCGGCGACGGTGGTGCTGGTCGGCTCGCGATACGGCCTTCGGTACGACGTACTTCTCGGCATGATGCTGCTCCTGGCGCTCATCGTCACCGGGGTGGTCCTCGCCGCCCGGCGCGACCGGCGTGCCTGGTGGCCTGCCATGCTGCTACTCGGGCCAGTGCTGCTGCTCGGGCCGAAGATCGGTCTGGAGGCCATGGACGACAGCAGGCGCGGGGCACTCGGATGGGCCGCGATGTCACTGTTGGTGGCGGTGGCCGCGCTGCTGGTCGCGGTGATGTGGCAGACCCAGCGTGCCCGGCGGCGGGCGGCGCAGATCGAGCAGTAGAACCACCGGTACGCCTTGGCCCGACGTCGGCGGGCGGGTCGCGAGTAGGGGCCGTCCGCGAGAGCGACCGACCACTCGCCCCCCGGCTTCCTCCCCGCAGCGCCTTTTGCCAGGTTCTGCCCGGCGGCCGTGTCCCGGGCTCCCGTGGTGCACCTATTTAAACGACGGCACGCGAAGGCCTGGGGGTCAGCCTCGCGCTTCCCGTCCCGGCGTTGTCTCCGCAAGCGTGGCGGCCACCCGGGGCGGCCTCGCGTCGGCCCTGCTCGCGGGCTGCGGCCACGAGCGCGGGCACGACGGAGCGGTCCATCACGTTGGTCCCCTGCGCTCGTCTGGAGGCCGGGTCGCGGAGCAGCAACTCCACCCGGCGACCCGTTCCCAGCGCGGCTCGCTGCTTGTCGATGCGCGCCCAGGGCCCGATCGCGGCGGTGCTCGGCGCGAGGGCGATGACCGGGCCGTTTCCGGGGGCGAGGTCGAGGTTGAGGGTCGACCGCATGCCGCCGTCCATGTAGCGGCGGTCGCCGATGCTGACCGGGGCCGCGGAGATCGGCATGGCGCAGCTCGCGGCGACGGCATCCACCAGGGGGACGTCGTCGTGCCGGGTGATGGTGCGGCTGGCGCCGGTCCCGGTGTCGACGACCACGACGCGAAGGTCCACGTCGTCCGCCCAGGCGTGGTTGGGCAGGCGGGCCTCGGCTGTCCGGCGCTGCCGGGACGGGTCGTCGATGCGCGCGGCGAGGGCGAGTCGACCGAGGCGGCGAGCGGCCTGCTCGGGGCTGCGCGCGAACAGTTGTGCCCGCGCGAGCCGAAGCAGGTGGAGTAGGCCGAGTGCGGGTGAGGTTTCGTGCGCAACGCCCCTGCGCTGGCGCTCGAAGAGTTCCGCGAGTGGGGTGCCACTGGTGAGCTGGGCGCCCACCACGGCACCAGAGCTGGTGCCGATGAGGGTGGCCTCCGGGGTCACGGTCACTCCCTCGTCCGCGAGCCCGGTGAGGATGCCGACCTCCCAGGCGATGCCGGCCACTCCACCCCCACCGAGCACCCAGACGGGTCGCGTGTCGTCCGTCATCAGTCCCCCACTCGGGTCGATACTGCTAACGCAGTTCGCAGTTAGGCTAGCAGGGATGACGGTGGATCAGGGCTGTCGTCGTCCGAGGATGATCCCGCCGAGCCGGCTCTCCGCCGAGGTGACAGTGGTCTGCGAGTCGACGGTGAAGCCGTGCTCGCGCAGCCAGGCCGCCACCTCGGCTGGCTGTCGACGATGGACGTGCACGTTCATCGGGTGGCCGCCGTAGCCCTCGGTCTTGAGGGTCGTTTCGTCGCCCACGTGGAAGCCGAGCAGCAGGGGGCCGCCGGGGCGCACCACCCGCCGGAAGTGCGCGAACACGACGCCGATCTGGTCGTCGGGAATGTGGATGAGGGAGTACCAGGCGACCAGGCCGGCGACCGAGCCGTCGGCCAGATCGAGGTCGGTCATCGAGCCGACCTCGAACCTCAGCTCAGGGTGGTCACGGCGGGCCACGGCGATCATCCCGGGCGAGAGGTCGATCCCGAAGGCGTCGACGCCGAGCGTGTGCAGGTGGGCGGTGATTCGCCCCGTCCCGCAGCCCACATCCGCGACCGGCCCGCCGCCGGCACCCTGCACGAACTCGGCGAACGATGCCAGGGCGGCTCGTTCGTACGGTGCCTCCGCCAGGAGGTCACGGACCAGATGCGCGTAGCTGACCGCGACGGTGTCGTAGGAAGTGCGGGTCGCTGTCAACCACTCGTCTACGGTCACGAGTCCAACGCTAATTCAGCGACATACTGATGCCTGACCTTGCCGGACCGACAGTTTGGAGGCGTCCACCCGTGACTTCCGCACCGGTGATCGTGAGTCTGCCCATCTCCGACCGGGCTACCTCCTACCGCTTCTATCGCGACGGACTCGGCCTGGACGCCGTGGGCGAGTTGGCAGACGATGGCATCCCGGAGCCGTTGCAGTTCGTGGTCAACGACGGGCTGCGGCTGATGCTCATCCCGACCGGCGGCTTCAGTTGGGTTATCGGCCGGCACGAGGTCGCCCCGAGGGGCCAGAGCGAATGCCTGCTCAACCTTGGTGTCGCTGCGCCGACCGAAGTGGACGCGTTCGTCGAGCGGGCGCGCGCTGCCGGAGCCGAGATCATCACCGAGACGGCAGACCAACCCTGGGCGTACGCGGGCGTCTTCGCAGACCCTGACGGCCACTTGTGGATGGTGTCCGCCGATTCGGGGTCCTGAAACCGTCGGTGGTGGTGGTTACGGTCCGGCGGTGACCGTGACCACCGATGCCCCTGGGACGCTGCCCACCCCCGCCGACGAGGCCCGGCTCTGGGCACTCATCGAGGCGGCCTGGGCCGAGTTGGGCGCCGAGCCCTTGGCGCTGCGGCAGGCCCTCGTCGAGCGCGACCCCAACGACGACGGCGACGACGACGGTCCGTCCTACGCGATCGACGCCTGGCTCGATGCCTTCCTGGACCACCTCGGGCAGTTGACCGTCGAGCTGACCGGGCAGGAGCTGACGGATCTCGACCGGGTGGTGGAGCGCAAGCTGCACGACATCGATCGGGAGGACATCCACGAGGTGACCGACGGGTCGGACGACGGCTTCCTCTACGCGCGAGGCTTCATCGTGGCCCTGGGGCGGTCGTACTACGAGGCGGTTCTCGCCGACCCCGCGATGGCGCTGCTGGACGCCGACTGCGAAGGCATGTGCTACTTCTTCGCGCACCTGCACAACGACCGGTTCGGTTCCTGGCCGGAGACCGGCTCCGGGCTCTCCCGGGAGTCGTTCGGCAACCCGGCCGGCTGGTCGGCCTGACCGGCGCCCGGCGAATCAGTTCAGGGTCGTGCTGCCGAGGTGGGGCTGCCTCCGTCGCCGGCCCACCCCGCCGCAGGTGATCGGCCGTAACCTCACGCCTTCTCAAGCACGATCAAGTGGTACTCCAGCCACCGCCGTGACAATCCAGCCTGCAACGCTGAACCGCCGATCATGTTGGCCCAGAATGGCATCTCGACAAGACGGTTGCGCAGCCGTGGAAGTAGGGCTGCGGCGCCGACAGCCAGCTTGATCACGCGGTCGCGGGGCCGCCCGAGGTGCAGGTACGGGGTGAGATCCAGGTCCTCGACCAGACGCAAGCCGGCGCGCTCAGACATGGCGACCAGCTCGCCCACGGTATGCAAGCTTCCGACACGCCAGCCGGCGCGGAACTGGTCGAGACAACGCTCCCGAGCGGCGAGCCCGCGATCCTTCTCGGTTGCCCAGTCGTCGCACAGGATGAGGCGACCTCCAGGGCGCAACCGGTCCACCAGGGACGGGATCAGGTTCTCCAGCGACGGCGAGTGAACGACCGCCTCCACCGCGACCATCGCGTCGTAGTGCGGTTCCGCGGGCAGCTCGGCGAAGTCGGCACAGATCACGTCACAGCGGTCGGTCAATCCTTCGCGGTCGAACCGCTTCGCTGCGATCTCGGCCTGCACTCGGCTGATGGTCACCCCGGAGACGAACCCGTCCACCTCGCGGGCCAGGCGAACAATCGTCCCGCCGACACCACAGCCAAGGTCAAGCACCCTTGCGCTTCCCGCAGGGACGTGCCCGCGCAAACGCTCGATCATGAGGCGGTTGACGGTGTCCATGGCCGCTGCCGTGTTCGCCACGTCCGGCGTCCACACGCCACGATGGATGGCGTCACTGCCTGGGCTTTCGGCAACCAGGAGGAACCGACGCGTGTTGTCGTCGTAGTAGTCAGCGACGCGACCAACATGACCGGACGCACCCTGCTCAGTTGTCGAGCCCATCGACGAAAGCTATCAGCCGACCGCCAGGGCCATTGCTCTCGGTAAGTATGGGTTGACGAACGGATGTCGTCCGGTGGCACGGTCTTCCTGTCGTACAGCGGGGTCAGACGTAGATCTTCGTGGCGTACGCCGGACCGTAGTGCCGTTCCAGGTCTTCGAGGCTCTCCGTCGGGGCCTCGACCTCCTTGATCAGGCGTGCCCGGGACGGCAGTGCCTCGGGCTGCCACGTCTCCGGCCGCCACAGCGCGGACCGCAGGAACGCCTTCGCGCAGTGGTAGAAGATCTGCTCGATCTCCACCACCACGGCGAGCACCGGCCGGTGCCCCTTGACCACCATGTCGTCGAACCAGGGCGCGTCGCTGACCAGGCGGGCCCGCCCGTTGATGCGCAGCGTGTCGGTCCGCCCGGGGATCAGGAAGAGCAACCCGATGTGCGGGTTGTCGAGGATGTTGCGGTAGCCGTCGGCTCGCCTGTTGCCGGGCCGCTCGGGCAGCGCGATGGTCGTGTCGTCCAGCACCAGGGCGAACCCGGCCGGGTCGCCCTTCGGTGAGACGTCGCAGCTGCCGTCCGCGCCGGCCGTGGCCATCAGACAGAACGGCGAGGCACCGAGCCACTCGCGGTCCCGTGCGTGCAGCCGGGTGCGTTCCTTGCTGGCGGCCCGCGCGTTGGGCACGCCGAGAAGCTCGCGCAACTCCTCGTGCGATGTGATCTCCACCGTCACGTTGATCCTCCCTCAGCCGTTGACCTGGTGGCGGGCACCACCGTCGTCAGCCTAGGCCGCCGTGACCAGCGCGAGGTTTGTGCCTGGTCGTCGTGGGTACGGCCTCACCCGACGCGCTCGCCGTACGAGACCGTTCCGCAGGACGCCGACCAGTGGAGGCCGGGAGATGGAGAGCCGACTCAAGGTACTGGGTCACCCAGTCCACCCGATGCTGGTCATGTTCCCGGTCGCACTGCTGGTCACGGCAGTGCTGTTCGACGTGGTGGACACCGTCGGCGGTCCCGATTTCCTCGGCGAGGTCGCGTACTGGAACATCACCGTCGGCCTGATCGGCGGCCTGCTCGCCGCGGCGGCCGGCTCGTTCGACCTGCTGGCGATCCCGACCGGCACCCGCGCCAAGCGGGTGGGTCTGCTGCACGCGGGCGCCAACGTCGCGGTGATCCTGCTCTTCGCCGCCGTGTGGGCGGTACGGCTCAACGCGGATTCCCGGGCCGCCGGTGGGGCGCTTGTCGCCATCGAGGTGGTCGCGGTGGCGATTCTCGGCATCAGCGCCTGGCTCGGTGGTGAGCTGGTCGACCGGCTCGGCGTGGGCGTCGACCCCGACGCCGGCCTGGACGCGCCCAGCTCACTCCGCCCATCGACGACCACCCAGCGGATCGGAGAGGTGTGATGAGCGAGCAGCAGTTTGGCGGCTTCGGCCGGGGGTGGCGCGGCGGCCGGCAGCAGGGCTGGGACCCGATGGGGGAGTTGCAGTCGCTGCGCTCCGAGTTGAGTCGCCTGGTCGGTGGTCGCGGCGGGGCGTCCGACGTCGAGTTGACCGAGACCTCGGACGGCTGGGAGGTCGTCGTCCGGCTGCCCGGGGTGGCGCCGGAGGAGGTGGCCGTCGAGTTGGACGACCGCGAGTTGTGCGTGCGGGCCCGCTCGGAGGCGGAGGTCAACGCCGACCACGGCATCCCCGGGGGCTTCGAGACGCGCGGCTTCGAATACCGGGTCAACCTGCCGGCGCGGGTCGACCCCGACACCATCGACGCGGTGATGGACCACGGCCTGCTCCGGGTGCGGCTGCCGCGGGCGACCCGGCCCGCGCCGCGCACCATCACCGTCGGCCGCACCGGGCCGCGCTCCGGTGACCTCTCCGGGGGTACGCCGATGCCAGCCGATCCCGCAGCGGACCGGGAGCTGCACCGCCCGGACACCGCCGGCGAGATCGACCGGCCGTAGCGGGTCGGGTGGTCACCCCGTCCGTGCTCGGTCCGACCGCCGAGCGCCTTCCCGACGTGCGGCGGATCGCCGTGCTGCGCGCCAACGCGCTCGGTGACTTCATCTTCGCCCTGCCGGCGCTGGACGCGCTGCGCAGCGCGTACCCCTCGGCGGAGATCGTGCTGCTCGGGGCGCCGTGGCACGCGAAGCTCTGGCGCGACCGGCCCGGCCCGGTGGATCGGGTGCTGGTGGTGCCGCCGGCACCCGGCATCCGTACGCCGGAGCCGGGCGAGCCGGAGTCGTCGATGGACGACTTCGTGGCCGCTGCCGCCGGTGCGGAATTCGACGTGGCGGTGCAGATCCACGGCGGGGGTGCCAACTCCAACCCGCTGATCAGTCGGCTCGGTGCCCGGTTGACGGTGGGCCTGCGCGCCGACGACGCGCCCCCGCTGGACCGGTGGCTGCGCTACGTCTACTACCAGCACGAGGTGATCCGCTACCTGGAGGTGGTGGCGCTGGCGGGAGCGCCGGCCACCACCATCACGCCGACGCTGGCGGTGACCGACGCCGACCGGGCCGAGGCCGCCGAGGTGCTCGGCCCGGCAGGCCGTCCCCGGGTGGCGTTGCACCCGGGTGCCACCGACACCCGCCGCCGCTGGCCCGCCGAGCGCTTCGCCGAGGTGGCCCGTGCGCTGCACGAGGACGGCTACGAGGTGCTGGTCACCGGCACGCCCTCCGAGCAGGAGGTGGTGGACCGGGTCGTCGCTGCGGCGCAGGTGCCGGTGCGGCCACAGGTGGGCACGCTCAGCCTGGGTGGGCTGGTCGGCTGCTACGCCGACTGCGCGTTGGTCGTCTCGAACGACACCGGCCCGCTGCACCTGGCCGCCGCGGTGGGCGCGCCCACGGTGGGCATCTTCTGGGTCGGCAACCTGATCAACGGTGCCAGCCCGCTGCGGGGTCGGCACCGGCCGATCAGCTCGTGGACGGTGCACTGCCCGGTCTGCGGGGTCGACTGCACACCGGGGATCTATCCGCACCGGCCCGGCGACGGTGAGTGCCCGCACCGGGACTCGTTCGTGACCGACGTACCGGTGATCGAGGTGCTGGAAGCCGCCCGGGAGTTACTCACCCCGTAGGTCAGGCCGGCTGTGGGGTGTCCTCGTCGGCGAGGACGACCTCCCACGCCTCGACGTCCCGGTCGGTGACCGTGGTGGGGGACTCCAGGTGGTAAGCGCCGCTGGGCAGGATGCCCGCGCCGCCGTAGCGGGACAACACGGCAAGCTGCGCGGCCACGTCCTCGCCCTGGTGCTTCTCCTGCACCCGACGCCAGAAGTCGAAGCCGCCGGCGTCGACGAGCTTGGCCCGGTCGTAGAGCACACACCCGCCGATCCAGGACACCTTGTACGCCCGCCACGCGCCCGGCGGCAGCGCCAACTGCTCGGTGATGTGCAGCAGGTTCGCGGCCGAGTGGATCCGGGCGCGGTCCCACTCCGGGGTGTCGGGTCGGATCCGCTCCGGTGTGGGCGGGCCGGCCCACTCCTCGTAGTGGCCGTGCGATTCCGGCCGTACGTCGTCGGTGTACGAGAGCCCGTGCACGCCGTTGCCGACGAACCCGCAGCCCAGCTCACCGATCGCGGTGACCAGTCGGTGCAGCGCACCCGGTTCCAGCCAGATGTCGTCGTCGAGGCTGAGGACGTACCGGGCGGCCGAGGCGGCGAGCAGGTACGCCCGGTGTTCGGCCAACCCCCGTCGAGGCAGCCGGCGGGTCAGCAGCACCGGGTGGCCCCGGTGACGCAGCGCCCGGACCATGGTGGCCGCGGCGGGATGCGTGTACGCCGGGTCCCCGTCGGACTGGTCGCTGACGACCACGCCGAACCCGGGTACCCCGTCCTGGGCGGCGAGCCCGCCCAGGGTGACGGCCAGCTCGGCGGGTCGGTTCCGGGTCGGAATCAGCACGTCCACCAGCCGGTCGGCGCGGAACTCCGCCGGGGTGCCGAGGTCGAGGGGGCGGTTCACGACGCCTGGGTGCGGGTGCGCAGCGACGGGTCGGGCTCCCGGTCGTCGACGTGCGGCGACGGGTCCTGGCTGTGCGACCGGATCCGCTCGATGATCGCGGAGGTGGACCGGTCCGGCACGTACCCCAGGGTGCGCACCTGGCCGCCCAGCCGGCGCACCAGCGGCGCCTCCGGCACCAGCTCCGGCGGATAGTCGCCGCCCTTGACGTACACGTCCGGTCGGACCGCCTCGATCAGCGCGGCCGGTGAGTCCTCCTCGAAGACCACCACGTGGTCCACGCAGGCGAGTGCGGCGAGCAGGGCACCCCGGTCCTCGACCGGGTTGACCGGCCGGTCCGGGCCCTTCAGCCGTCGTACGCTGCCGTCCGAGTTGACCGCCACGATGAGCAGATCGCCCAACGCGCGGGCCTGCTCCAGGTAGCGCACATGCCCGCGATGCAGCACGTCGAAGCAGCCGTTGGTGAAGACCACCGACCGCCCCGCCTCGCGGTACTCGGCGACGATCGCGTCCAACTCGTCGCCGCTGACCAGCGCGGGGTGGCTCGTGCTGTCGGTTGGCTGGTCCAGCGCGGCGAGCAGGTCGTCCCGTCGGCAGACGCAGGTGCCGGTGTCCGAGACGGTGATGGTGGCCGCGAGTTGGGCGAGTTGGGCAGCGGTGGGCAGGGGAGCGTCGGCGGCCAGGGCCAACGTCATCGCCGCCAGGTATGCGTCGCCGGCACCCACGGCGTGGCTTGCCGGCACCGGAGTGCTGTGGCTGCGTCGTGGCTCCCCGTCGGCGCCGCCGACCACCGCGCCCTCGGTGTCCAGGGTCACCGCGACCACGTCGGCACCGGTGTGCGCGCGCAGTTCGGCCAGCCGCGACCTGGCCAGGACGGCCCGGTCGACGCCCTCTCCGGCCCTGGTGTTCACTGTGACGCCGGTGCCGGTGACGCTGAGCCCGTCACCGGTGAGGGCGACCCGTCCCTCGCCCGGGGTGGGCTCGCCGACCGGCCCCGGACGGTCGGCCCGGGTCAACTCGGCGGCGGTGTCGTCGGCGCGTACCGCCCCCGGGGCCGCGCCGACGGTCATCTCGGACGGCCCGTCGACGGGGTCGCTGTCCGGGTGTTCCAGGTGCAGTTCGGTCCCGCCCGTCGGTCGGGTCGTACCGCCCGCGCGGGCCAACAGCCGGGTCGCCTCGGCGAAGCTGGGGGTGACCACGGTCGGCGCGAGGCCCCGCCAGTCGGCCAGGTCGTGGGCGTCCAGCGCGACTGTGGCGTACCGCTGGCGGTTCTCGACCAGCCACGCCCGGACCGGCGCGGGCAGCGCGCCCAGGCCGTAGTCGCAGACCACCAGGGTCGGCGCCTCTCCACCGGCGGCGGCGCGCAACTCCTCGGTGGCGCAGCTCAGGGCGGTGAGCAGCCGGCTCACCCCGTCGTGGTCCAGCGCGTCCTCCGGGTCGCCGGAGTCCTCACGCAGCAGGATCTGGTTGCCGGCCAACATTCGCCGTTTGACCGGGGTGGGTCGCCCGGGCTGGTTGACAGTGCGGTCCCAGACACTCGCGCGGTCCAGGCAGTCGTGCAGTTCGTCCCCGGCGACGTCGGCGCCGACCGGTGCCACCAGCACGGCCCGGCCGCCGAGGGCGGCGACGTTGACGGCGGTGTTCGCGGCCCCACCGGCGGCGGAGATTCGCCGGCGCAGGGTGAGGACCGGGGCGGGCGCCTCCCGGCAGAGCCTGTCGGAGTCGGCGAACCGCCATTCGTCCAACATGGCGTCACCGACGATCAGGACTGGGCGTCCGAGCCAGCTCTCCACGACGGTGGCGAACCGGCGCTGCTCCGCTGCTGCTCCTGCCATGCCTCCCCGGGTCCCCAGCGGCCTGGCGGACAAACCTGCGCGCCGACCGGTCCCGCCGCTGGTCAGGCGGCTCCTGACCGGTCCTCACCGGTCCGAACCTGTCCGACCTGTTTCGGGCGTTCGAGGGCGGGAAGGGGATTGCGGTACCCCCGGAAAGGAGATGTACCGAGATGGCATCGACATTGCAGGGCAAGCGGGTCGCCTTCCTGGCCGCCGACGGGGTCGAGGAGATCGAGTACGTCCAGCCACGCGAGGCGGTCGAGAACGCTGGCGCGACGGCCGAGCTGGTCTCGCTGAAGTCCGGTTCCATCCAGTCCTTCAACCACCTGGACCACTCCAAGACGTACGACGTGGACGTCACCGTCGACAAGGCCGACGCCGCCGGTTACGACGCGCTGGTGCTGCCCGGAGGGGTGGCGAACCCGGACTTCCTGCGGGGCGACCCGGACGCGGTGCGGTTCGTGAAGGCGTTCTTCGACGCGGGCAAGCCCGTCGGGGTGATCTGTCACGGCCCATGGACGCTGATCGAGGCGGACGTGGTGCGCGGCCGGCGGATCACCTCCTGGCCGACCCTGCGTACCGACCTGACCAACGCCGGAGCCACCTGGGTGGACGAGGAGTGCGTCACCGACGGCAACCTGACCAGCAGCCGCAAACCCGACGATCTTCCCGCCTTCTGCGCAGCAATCACCAAAACCTTCACCACCCCCTAACGGCCCCTCCCCTTTCGCCCGGTGATCAAGAGGTTCGCGTCAGGAATGCGGTGCGTCATGACGCAAACCTCTTGATCACCGCCGGGGTCGTGGCGTGAGAGGGGGTTGGTTTTTTGGTGGTTCGGCGCATGTTCTGCGGCTCGCGGGATAGAAGGCCACATGACCACCGAAGCCTCAGATGCGCCGGTGCTGAACCGTCAGCAGATCCGGCTGCTCATGTTGGGCCTGATGACCGGCATGCTGCTGGCCGCACTCGACCAGACCATCGTTGGTACGGCGCTGCCGACAATCGTTGGCGAGCTGGGCGGGATCAACCACTACTCCTGGGTGGTCACCGCGTACCTGCTCGCCTCGACCGCGTCGACGCCGCTCTACGGCAAGATGGCCGACCTGTACGGGCGGCGGCCGGTCTTCCTCTTCTCGATCGGCACGTTCCTGCTCGGGTCGTTGCTGGCCGGGCTGTCGCAGAACATGACCCAGCTGATCGTCACCCGGGGTATCCAGGGTCTCGGTGCCGGTGGTCTGCTGACGCTCGCGTTCACCATCATCTCGGACGTGGTGTCACCCCGGGAGCGTGGGCGGTACCAGGGCCTGTTCGGCGCGGTCTTCGGGATCTCGTCGGTCGCCGGGCCGCTGGTGGGCGGTTACTTCGCGGAGACCGACTGGCGGTGGATCTTCTACATCAACGTGCCGCTGGCGATCCTGGCCATCGTCGTCTGCTACCACGTGATGCGGTTGATCCCGTTCGAACGTCGGGACCACTCGATCGACTGGCTCGGCGCCGGCCTGCTGGTGGCCGGGGTGAGTTCGTTGCTGCTCGCGCTGAGCTGGGGTGGCAACGAGTACGCCTGGGGCTCCGGCGTGATCATCGGGCTCTTCGTGGCCGGCGTGGTGCTGGGGGTGCTCTTCGTCCTCCAGGAGGCCCGGGTGGCCGAGCCGATCCTGCCGCTGCGGCTGTTCCGGAGCGCCACCTTCGCGTTGGCCAACGCGGCCCTGCTCATCATCGGTCTGGTGATGTTCGGTTCGATCATCTTCATCCCGCTGTACCTGCAGATCGTGAAGGGCGCCTCGCCGACCCGTAGCGGTCTGCTGATGCTGCCGATGATGGCCGGCATCATCATCACCTCGATCCTGACCGGCCGCGCGATGACCCGGATCGGCCGCTACAAGTGGTTCCCGGTGGCCGGTTCGGTGACCCTCCTGGTCGGCATGTTCCTCTTCACCCAGTTGGAGGTGGCCACCTCGCTCTGGGTGGCGTTCGGGTACATGGTGGTGATCGGCGTCGGGCTGGGTCTGTGTATGCAGTCGCTGATCCTGGCGGTACAGAACGCGGTCTCGATACGCGACCTGGGTGCCGGCACCTCCTCGGCGACCTTCTTCCGGTCGCTGGGCGGTTCGTTCGGGGTGGCGATCCTCGGCACGGTGCTCTCGTCCCGGCTGACCAGCGGACTCGCCGACCGGTTGCCCGGCGCGATCGCGCAGCTCCCGCCTCAGGAGCAAGCCGCTGTGGCGGCGAGTGGCGGCGCCAACATCTCGATCAACGATCCGGCCACCATCCTGGCCCTGCCGGGGCCGGTGCGCGCGGCCATCCAGGGCGCCTTCGTCGACGCGCTGGACATGGTCTTCCTGACCGCCGGCCTGATCGCGATCGTGGCGGTGGTGGTCACCCTGACGCTTCCCAACACGCAGCTTCGGGGTGCCGGCCCGAAGGGTGCCACCGGTGGTGCCGACCCGCTCGGCGGGGAGGCCCCGGCTCCGGGCGGCAAGCCGTTGACCCGCGAGTCGAAGGAGGAGGCCGCCGCCGACATGGAGGCCAAGTCCCAGACGATGATCTGAGTGTCTCGACACCGACCGCCCCGGACCGCTCCGGGGCGGTCGGTGTCAGTCGGGCCCAGGTGGTCAGGCGGGGCGGCGGTAGGCGCCGTACCACCAGGTCGCGGCCAACTCCCGGGCGGCTGCCGCGTCGGTCTCGGGGTCGGCCGAGGTCGTGCTGACGTGGTCGGCGAGGAAGCGGTCGCCGCCGATCACGATCAGCCGGCTGGCCGTCGTCACGTCCAGGTCGGCGGGGGTACGCCCGGCCTGCTGCTCGATCCGGAGCGCGTCGATGGTGCGGGCCACGAACTGCTCCAGCCCGGCCGCCCAGTACTCCCGGACCGCCTCGTCGTACGCGGCGACCTCGCTGATCGCGGCCAGCACCGGGGCGTACGTCCGGTATATCCGGATCACGTCGGCGAAGACCTCGGTCAGCCGCGCGAGCGGGTCGCCGGGGCCGCCCGGGTCCCACTCGCCGGTGCGGTCGAACGAACTCTCCCGCATGGTGCCGGCGAGGCGCATGAGCAACTCGGTCTTGTCCCGGAAGTGCGTGTAGAAGGTCGACCGCGCCACGCCGGCCTCGGCGGCGATCCGCTGCACGCCGAGGTCGGTGAACCGGATCCCCTCCTTCAGGAGCCGTTCGGTGGCCGCCAGCACCCGCGCTTCGACGGCCGCGCGTCCGTCGGGGTTGCGCGGGCGGCGGCGGGTGATCGAGGGCATAGCCGGAATCCTAGGTGGCCGGGGGTCGGCTCGGCGACGTACGCTCGTTGCCGGACACAGTGTCCGACATAGTGACCACGGAGTGCCTGACCTCGGCCTCCGACCCACCACGAGGAGCGACACACGTGAAGTACCGACTGCTGGGCACCACCGGGGTGTACGTCTCGGAGATCTCGCTCGGCGCGATGACCTTCGGCGGCAGCGGGCACCCGCTCTGGGGCACCCTGGGTGGGCTGGCGCTGCCCGAGGTGCAGCGGCTGGTGGACACCGCGCTGGACGCGGGCGTCAACTTCGTCGACACCGCCGACGGCTACAGCGACGGCGAGAGCGAGGAGCTGCTCGGCAAGGCGCTCGGCAAGCGGCGTCGCGACGTCGTACTGGCGACGAAGGTGCACTCCCGGACGGGCCCCGGCCCGAACGACGTCGGCACCTCCCGGCTGCACATCATGCAGAACCTGGAGGACAGCCTGCGCCGACTGGGCACCGATCACATCGACCTGTACCAGATCCACAACTTCGACCAGATCACTCCCATGGAGGAGATGCTGCGCGCGCTCGACGACGCGGTCCGGCAGGGCAAGGTCCGCTACATCGGCGCCGCCAACTTCGCCGCCTGGCAGATCTCCAAGGCGCTGGGAATCTCCGCCCGGGAGAAGTTGGCCGGGTTCGTCTCGGTGCAGGAGTACTACTCCCTGCTGGGCCGGGACGTGGAGCGCGACGTGGTGCCGATGGCGCTCAACGAGGGTGTCGGGATGACCGTCTGGAGCCCCCTCGCCGGTGGTTTCCTCTCCGGCAAGGTCAGCCGGGACGGTGCCGTCGCCGACAGTGGCGCGCGTAGCGCCCAGCCCGGGTACGCCAGCTTCACCCCGTTCGACCCGGAGCACGCCTTCGGCGTGGTCGACGTGCTCAAGGGTGTCGCCGAGCGGCACGAGGTGAGCCCGGCCCGGGTGGCGGTCGCCTGGCTGCTGTCCCGACCCGCCGTGACCAGCGTGATCGTCGGTGCCCGCAAGCACGAGCAGTTGGTCGACAACATCGCCGCCTCGGATCTCACGCTGACCGAGCAGGACCTCACCGAGCTGGACGAGGCCACCAAGCTGCCGGTCGCGTACCCGAACTGGATCCAGGAAGGGTTCTTCGCCGGGATGCGCCACCCGCAGTAACGCGGCCCGGCCGACCTACTTCAGGATCAGCCGGTTGGTCTGCTCGAAGACGTCCAGGTCGGCAAGTGTCTCGATGACCGAGGTGGAGAGTGGGGCGGGAAACCGGTCACGGGTGAAGAAGCCGGCGTCGGTGGTCTCGTCGGTGACCCGGGCCAACTGCCCGTCCCACTCCTCCACCTTGAACGCCGTCGTGAACACCTGGTACGTGTGGCCGTACATGTTGGTGCTCGTCCGGTCCGGGCCGGTGTAGAGGGCGAACGCGCAGACCCGCAGCGCGCGCAGCCCGGTCTCCTCACGGACCTCGCGTACGGCGCAGTCGGCGATCGACTCGCCCAGCTCCATCGCGCCGGCCGGCATGGCCCACTGGCCGTTGTCCGAGCGTTTGATCAGCAGAATGCGTCCGGCGTCGTCGTTGACCACGGCACGGGCGCCGACGAACATCAGCGTCCGGTCCCCGGCGAGCGCGCGTAACTGCCCCACGTATGAGTCGGCCCAGGAGATGCTCACCTGCGACAACTTACGGGGGTTCCCAACGTGTGACCGCCGACACTAGCTTGTTACCCATGCGTAGCACGATGATGGACGCCCCTCTGCAGATCTCCCGGATCCTCGACCACGGTGCAGGGGTGCACGGCACGGCCGAGGTGGTCACCTGGACGGGCGCCGAACCCCGCCGGATGACGTACGCCGAGGTGGGCCGCGCCGCCGCCCGGCTGGCACACGGGCTGCGCGACGAGTGTGGGGTGACCGGCGACGAGCGGGTCGCGACCTTCATGTGGAACAACAACGAGCACCTGGTCGCCTACTTCGCGGTGCCGAGCATGGGCGCGGTGCTGCACACGCTCAACATCCGGCTCTTCCCCGACCAGGTCGTCTACATCGCCAATCACGCCGAGGACCGGGTGGTCCTCGTCGACAGCACGCTGATCCCGCTGCTGGCCCGGGTGATCGGTGAGCTGACCACGGTGCGGCACGTCGTGGTGGTCGGCGGTGGTGACCCGGCGCCGCTGGTGGCCGCGGCCGGCGACCGGATAACCGTGCACCACTGGGACGCGCTGCTCGCCGACCGGCCCGACACGTACGACTGGCCCGAGGTGGACGAGCGCGACGCCGCCGCGCTCTGCTACACCTCGGGCACCACCGGCAACCCGAAGGGCGTGGCCTACTCGCACCGGTCGATCTATCTGCACTCGTTGCAGGTCTGCATGCCGGAGGGTTTCGGCCTCGGCCCAACCGACCGCGAGTTGGCCATCGTGCCGATGTTCCACGCCATGTCCTGGGGCCTGCCCTACGCGGCCTTCCTCTCCGGCGCGTCGCTGATCATGCCGGACCGGTTCCTCCAGGCCGCGCCGATCGCCGAGATGATCGCCGCCGAGCGGCCCACCCTGGCCGGCGCGGTGCCGACCATCTGGACCGACCTGCTGGCCTACCTGGACACCCACGACGTGGACACCTCCTCGCTGGGTGAGGTGATCGTCGGCGGGTCGGCGTGCCCGCCGGCGCTGATGCACGCGTTCGACGAGCGGCACGGAATCGACGTCATCCACGCCTGGGGGATGACCGAGATGTCGCCGCTGGGGTCGGTCTCGCGTCCGCCCGCCGGTGCGACCGGTGAGCAGGCCTGGCGCTACCGCTACACCCAGGGGCGGGTGCCGGCGGGCGTGCAGGCGCGGATCGTCGGCCCGTCGGGCGACCCGATGCCCGCCGACGGCACGGCCGTGGGCGAGCTGGAGGTCCGAGGGCCGTGGGTGACCGCCCGGTACGTCGGTGACGACGCCCCGGACGAGGAGAAGTTCCGCGACGGCTGGCTGCGTACCGGCGACGTGGGCACCCTCTCGCCGGACGGGTACATCAACCTGACCGACCGCGCCAAGGACGTGATCAAGTCCGGTGGTGAGTGGATCTCGTCGGTGGAGTTGGAGAACGCGCTGATGGCCCACCCGGCGGTGCTGGAGGCGTGCGTGGTGGGGGTCCCGGACGAGCGCTGGGACGAACGTCCGCTGGCCACGGTGGTGGTCCGGGAGGGCGCTTCGGTGACCGCCGAGGAGTTGCGGGACTTCCTGGCCGGGTCGGTGGCGCGCTGGCAATTGCCCGAGCGCTGGGCGTTCATCGACACGGTGCCGAAGACGAGTGTCGGCAAGTTCGACAAGAAGGTCGTCCGTTCGCGGTACGCCGGGGGCGAGCTGAGTGTCCGGGAGCTGACAGCCCCGTAACGTTTTCCCGGGCACTGTCGCCTGTTGGGGCGGGAGTACTCCTGAACCCTCCCCAGGGGCGGCCCCGGCGTTCGCACCGCGCCGGGGCCGCCCGCTCCACACGGGGTGACCCGCACCGTCATTGTTGCGAAAGTTGTTCGCCTCTGTCCTGCTGTCGGGGAAATCGGGTGGTCAGCGACCCGATCAGGCGTCGCTGGTGGTGATGAGCACCTTGCCCACAGTCGAGTCCTCCACCGCCTGGTGGGCCGCGGCCGCCTCCGCCAGCGGGTAGTAGTGCAGCGGCAGACCGGCGTCCGCGCCGACCCGGATGCCGCCCTGGCTGGCCGCCGCCGCCACGTCCTTCACGCCCTGCGCCTTGGCCGCCTTCGGCTCGGTGTAGACCAGGACGAACTGCCAGCGGGCATTCGGCGCCATCATCGCCCGGATCGGGATGCTCACCTCGTCCCCGCCGTTGTCGGCGTACATGCAGACCGCGCCGCCGTGCCGCAGCACCCGTACGTCGACCGAGGCGTTGCGGGCGGGGGAGACCTCCACGATCGTGTGGACCCCGTCGGGGGCGATCTTGTGGACCTCCTCGACCACGTCCTGCTCCCGATAGTTGATCACGAAGGAGGCGCCGGCCGAGGCCGCGAGCTGGGCCTTCTCCGCGCTGCTCACCGTGGCGATCACCGTGGCGTCGGCCCACCGGGCGAGCTGGATCGCGGCGTTGCCGACCGCGCCCGCGCCGCCCTGCACCAGCACCGTGTGATCCGCCAGCGCGCCGGCCCGCAGCGTGTCCGGCATGAACTCGCCAGCGGTCAGACAGCGGTGCGCGGTGAGGAACGGGATGCCCAGGGCGGCACCCAGCTCGAACGGAGCGGGGCCGAGACGCACCGCCTGCCGGACCGGCACCAGCGTGTACTCCGCCGTCGTGCCCCACGGCCGCTGCCAGGCGGCCTCCCAGACCCACACCCGCTCACCGATCAGGTCGGGGTCGACCCCCTCGCCGACCGCCTCGACCACCCCCGCGCCGTCCTGCCCGGGGATCTGCCACCCGTTCGGCGGGGCGTTGCGGCGGGACTTCCAGTCGGTCGGGTTCACCCCGGAGACCGCCATCCGCACCAGGACCTCGCCCGCACCCGGCTCGGGCACCGGCCGGTCGACCAGGTCGAGCACCGAAGGGTCGCCGTTGCGCTCGTACACGATGGCCTTCATCCGTGGTCTCTACCCGGCTCGACCCGGGTCAACCCAGGTTGTCCACCAGCTCCGGGGTCAGCTCACCGATCGCGTTCAGCGTCGCCACCGCCATCCCGGCGGCGTCCGGATCGAGCGGGTACGAGCCATGCGGCACCGCCACCACCCGCATCCCCGCCGCCGCGGCGGAACGCACCCCGTTGGACGAGTCCTCCACCGCCACACAGCGGGTCGGGTCGACGCCGAGGCGCTGCGCCACGCTCAGGTACACGTCCGGCGCGGGCTTGCCCCGCTCGGTCTGCTCGGTGGAGAGGGTCGCGCCGAACGCGTCGGTCAGGCCGGTCGCCGCCAGCGCCGCCTCGATCAGCCGGGTCGGTGACGAACTGGCCAACCCGAGCGGCCACCGCGCGGCCAGCCGGCGGACGACCTGGTCGGCGCCGTCGATGAGGGGTACGTGGTCCCGGTAGCGGCGGGTCATCTCCTCGACCACCTCGACGGCGACCTGCTCGGCGGTGCGGTCGACGCCCAGCTCACCGCTGAGATAGTGGGCCCACTCACCGGTGCTCATCCCCATGAGCCGGCGTTGCGTGTCCGGTTGCCACGTCCCGCCGTGCGCCGCCACGTACGCCCGGCGGACCTCCTCCCACACCGGCTCGGAATCCACGATCACGCCGTCCAGGTCGAAGACCACCGCATCCGTCACGGGCCCATCCTGCCCGACCCGTGGGTGCCCGGTCAGGCGGGCAGCGCGGGCAGCCCGATCGGGCTGCCCTCCGGAATCAGCGTGTGGCAGGCCCGGGCCATCGGCTCCAGCAGCTCTCGCAGCCGATTCGTGTCGTCCCGGCCGAGCGCCTCCCACGGGTGCGCGGCGGCCCGGTCGGTGGCGTCCTCGACGGCCTGGAACGCGGCTCGGCTGTGGTCGGTGGCCGCGCCGTCGGAGGTCAGCCAGCCCCGCTGCACCAGCCGCTCGCGGGCGGCCCCCCACTGCTCCTCGGACCAGCCCCGACCGAACAGATTCACCGGCGACATGCCCTCGGCGACCCGCCAGGCCAGCGTCTCCACCGGGTCCAGGCCGGCGGCCACCAACGCCGCCACGTGCCCATCGCCCCGGTGCTCCCGCAGGGTGGTGGCGGCCTGCCAGAGCCGAGCCAGCGGGTACTCCCCGACCGGCAGCGCCGCGTTGACCGCGCCGAGCACCCGGCCGGCCGTCTGCACCGACGAGGCGGCCCGTGCCAGCAGGTCGGCGGCCTGCGTCAGATGCGTCTCCGGCAGTTCGTAGGTCAGCTCCGCGAGCGCCTGCACGGCACCGGTCAGACGGGCGCGCAGCGCCTCCTGCGGGGTGGCCAACCGCCACACCGCCGGCAGCGCCCGGGTAACCATCGGCGGTGCGAAGCTGAAGAACGTGGCGATCACCGGAGCCGCCTCGGTGGCACCCAGCGGCGCGGCCCGGCCGGCGAAGTAACCCCGCCAGTAACCGCGCAGCCCGACCGCCTCGAACGCGGCCCGCGCCCGGGGGTGGAAGTAGGTGACCGCGTGCACCGGCTCGAAGTGCGTCCACATCAACCGGGCGGTCCGCCCAGGCTCGTCCAGCGCCGTCACATGCACCTCCGCGTCCCGGTTCCGGATGCTCACCCCGGGCGGCGAACCGCCCGGGGTGACGCCGAACCTACTGCCGCAGGGTGACGGGCCGGAAGCCCCATGTGAACAACTCCATCGCGTCCCGGCGACAACCGGGACGACCCGGACAGGTCACTGGGCGGCGAGCACGTCCACCACGAAGCGCAGCGGACCGGTGGGACGTCCACCGGCGGCGGCCTCGTCGTTGCCGTACGCCAACTCGCCCGGGATGTCGAGCTGCACCCGGCTGCCCACTGTCACTCCGACCAGACCCTGGTCCCAGCCGGGAATGACCTGGCCGACGCCGATCGGGAAGGTGGCCGGCTGCCCGGCCTTCCAGGAGGAGTCGAACTCCTTGCCGTCCTTGTAGAACACACCCACGTAGTTGGTGGTGATGTTCTGGCCCTTCTGCACGGCCGGGCCCTTGCCCTTGATCAGCGGGGTGACCGTGAGCTTCTTGAGGTCGCCCGTGCCCGGCGTCACCTCCGGCTTGCTGCCCAGCGCCGGATCGGCGCCCTCGGGCAGCTGCGGAGCGGGGGGTGCGCCGGCCTCGTCGGGAGCCGGGGCGGAGGCCGACGGGGTCGAGTCGGCCTGGGTCTTGGGCTTGTCGTCGCCCCCGCCGATCGTCACGAAGACGCCGATCAGCACCCCGACCACGGCGACGGCGGCGAGACCGCTGGCCCACGCGTTGCGCTTGCGCCTCGCGTCGGCGGCCTTCTTCTCCGCCAACTGGGCGGCCAGGCGGCGCCCCGACTTGGTTGCCGGGCTCTGGTCCGGGCCCGTCTGCTGCGTCCGCTCGCTCACGTCGTCGACTCCCTGCTGCGAAGTGTGGCCGGCACCCGGTGCCGGGGGGAAAGCCGACGCACACGGTACCCGCACCGCGGCCTACCGTGCCCGCCGCGGACGCCTCGGATCGCCCAGCGCGACAGTTCCGGGGCTTTCCCGGGCGGTTATTCCGGGACGACCATGAAGTCGGTCACGAACGAGGTGACCCGGCCGTCGGCGGCACGGCCGATCCAGGTGCCGTAGCAGCCGTCGCCCCAGCCCGTGGACACGGTGACGACGTTGGCGCCGCTGGCCTCGTCCAACACGGCGCTGATCAGCCCCGGGACCGGGGACGAGGGCAGCTCGGTCGGGATGAAGACCTCCTCGACCCGGTCGGAGTCCCAGCTCTCCAGGACGGCGAGCGCGGTCGGGTCGGCGAGGGTGCCGACGCCGGCGTCCACCCCGTAGCCGAAGTAGTCGTCCGCGCCGAGCGTGGCGACGTCCTGGTCGCCCGCGACGGCCGGCTCCCAGCGGATCGTCGGTTCCGCCGAGACGACCAGCTCCAGCGCGGCGACCCGGCGGTCCACCTCGGCGTCCTCCCGGAGCACCACCGCCACCCAGGCGCGGGCGGCATACCGCCCCGGCGGCACCGTGACCGTGAACGGCTCGGCCTCCGGGCAGACCAGCGGGTCACACCCGACCACCTGGCCGGTGGGCAGCACGATGTCGCCCACCGGGTGAACCTCGATCAGGTAACCGCCGTGCTGGTCGGTGAAGCGGGAGCCGGGCGTCAACAACCGGTCCAGATCAGGGGTGTACGGCATGGGGGCTCCTCCGGTCGCCAGCGGCCGGCGGAGCGTACCCGGCGAGGCGGACACCGCCGCCGCTGCCGTACGGTCAGGCGCTCTTGCGGGGTGCGGTCTTGCGGGCGGCGGTCTTCTTCGCCGGCTCCGCCTTCTTCGCGGCTGTCTTCTTCGCGGCGGTCTTCTTCGCCGGCTCGGACGCCTTCTTCTCGGCCGTCTTCTTCGCGGCGGTCTTCTTCGCGGGTGCCTTGGCCGCCTTCTTCTCGGCTGCCTTCTGCGCCGACCGCGCCGACGAGATGGGCGTCGGCTCGCCGCCGCCGCCACCGCCGGCCGGCTGCTCGCCGCGAGCCGCCTTGGCGCGCTCCACCGAGGCCTTCAACGCCGCCATCAGGTCCACCGCCGCAGCCGGGGCCTCCTCGACCTCCTCGGGCTGGACGACCTCCCGACCCTCCACCTTGGCGTCGATGACCTCCTGCAACGCGGCCCGGTAGTCGTCGGTGAAGACGTCCGGCTCGAACTCGCCGGTCATCGAGTCGATCAGTGAGCTGGCCATGGCCAGCTCCGGCGGGCGTACCTTGAGGTCCTCGTCGAGGAAACCGAAGTCCGGGGTACGGATCTCGTCCGGCCAGAGCATGGTGTTGAGCAGCAGCACACCCTCGCGGACCCGCAGCGTGGCCAGTTGCTCCCGCTGGCGCAGCGCCACCTTGACGATGGCCACCCGCTCCGAGTCGATGAGCGCGTCGCGCAGCAACACGTACGGCTTGGTCGCCGCGCCCTCCGGCTCGAGAAAGTAAGCCTTGTTGTAGAGGATCGGGTCGACCTGCTCGGCCGGCACGAACTCCAGCACGTCGATGGCGCGGGAGCTGGTCAGCGGCAGGTCGGCGAAGTCCTCGTCGGTGAGGATCACCATTTCGCCGCCGCCGATGTCGTAGCCCTTGGCGATGTCGTCGTAGGTGACCTCTTCGCCGCAGACCGAGCAGGTGCGCTTGTAGCGGATCCGCCCGCCGTCCTCGCGGTGCACCTGGTGGAACCGAATGTCCTTCTCCTCGGTCGCGGAGTAGAGCTTCACCCCGATCGAGACGAGCCCGAACGACACGGCTCCCTTCCAGATGGCACGCATCCTGCGCTCCCTTCCCCGGTATCGACCATGCTCGCATCCGAAAGAACCGGACGCGAGGTGTTCGGGCTGCTACTACAGTCGGGTCGTGCCCGGCGCGCCGCTCAAGCCGATGCTCGCGATGACCGGGCCGCTCCCGGCGGGTGACGGCTGGGCCTACGAGTTCAAGTGGGACGGCGTACGCGCCCTGGCCGACATCTCAGGTGGCGGTCAGCACCTGTATGCCCGTTCCGGCGTGGAGATCACCGCCGCGTACCCGGAGTTGGCCACCCTGCCCGAGCAGGTCGACGACGCGCTGCTCGACGGCGAGGTGGTGCTGCTCGGCCAGGGCGGGCAGCCGTCGTTCACCGCGCTGGCCGAGCGGATGCACGTCCGGGACCGGGCCAAGGCGGCCCGGTTGGCCGCGGTCATGCCGGTGACGTACATGATCTTCGACCTGCTCCGGCTGAACGGCGACGACCTGACCGGCTGGCCGTACGAGCGCCGCCGGGAGGCGCTGGAGGCGCTCGCGCTCGGCGGCCTCCGATGGGCGGTGCCGCCGATGTTCGCCGACGGACCGGCCACCTACGAGGCGGCCGGCGAGCACGGCCTGGAGGGTGTGATGGCCAAGCGGGTCGGGGCCGTCTACCGCCCGGGGGTGCGCTCGCCGGACTGGGTGAAGGTCAAGCTGGAGGTGACCGGCGACTTCGTCATCGGCGGTTGGCGACCTGGCGCGCGCCGGATCGGCGGGCTGCTGGTCGGGGTGCCCGGCCCGGACGGTCGACTGATCTACCGGGGTCGGGTCGGCGGTGGGATCGGCGCGGCCATCGAGCGGCAGCTCCTCGCCGAGCTGGAGCCGCTGCGCTCCGGCGTGTCACCGTTCGCGCCGGGTGTGCCGCGCGAGGATGCGCGGGGCGCCATCTGGGTAACACCCCAGGTGGTGGTGGAGGTGAAGTACGGCCAGCGCACCCCCGACGGCCGGCTGCGCTTCCCCCGGGTGCTGCGGTTGCGCCCGGACAAGCCTCCGGAGGAGGTCGACGATGCCAGCTGAGCGGCTACGGGTGGACGTCGAGGGCCGCGCGCTGGAGTTGTCCAACCTGGACAAGGTGCTCTACCCGGCGGCCGGGTTCACCAAGGGTGAGGTGATCGACTACTACACCCGGATCTCCCCGGTGCTGCTGCCGCACCTGCGGGACCGGCCGGTCACCCGGATCCGCTTTCCCAACGGGGTGGACGACAAGTCGTTCTTCGAGAAGAACACGCCGGCCGCGACGCCGGACTGGGTGCGGGTGGAGAACCTGCCCGCGCCCGGGTCGACGAAGGGCCGGGAGACCATCGACTACGTGGTCGCCGACGACCTGCCCACCCTGGTCTGGCTGGCCAACCTGGCCGCGTTGGAGCTGCACACACCGCAGTGGAAGGTGGGTGAACACCCGGACATGATGGTCGTCGACCTGGACCCGGGGCCGCCGGCCGGGCTCGCCGAGTGTTGCCCGGTGGCGGTCCTGATGCGCGACCGTCTCGCCGACGACGGCATCGAGTCGTACCCGAAGACGTCCGGAAAGAAGGGCATGCAGCTCTGCTGCCCGATCGCCGGCACCCAGTCGTCCGACCTCGTCTCCGACTACGCCCGACGGATCGCCCAGGAGTTGGAGAAGGCCCACCCGAAGCTGGTCGTGTCGAAGATGGCGAAGAACCTGCGACCGGGCAAGGTCTTCATCGACTGGAGCCAGAACAACGCGGCGAAGACCACAGTTGCGCCGTACTCGCTGCGGGCCCAGTCGGTGCCGTCGGTGTCGACGCCGCTGACCTGGGACGAGGTCGAGGCCGGCGCGCGCGGCCGGAAACCGGCCGTCCGCCAGTTCACCGCCGCCGAGGTCCTGGCCCGGGTCGAGGAGTACGACGACCTGCTCGCCCCCCTGCTCGACGGCGGCCCGGAACTGCCCACCCGCTGACTGCCAGGTGACGATGAGTGCCCGGATGGGCGGGGGCGGTACCCGCAACAGCGTGTAACTGGCCTCGGGGTCCCGCCCGAGCCTCGCACCGCCTTTGCTCTGCTTACCTATATGCGACACCGCGTTGAGCTGGGACTTCATGACGGCCGCGCGGTTGAAAGGGGGAACTTTCCTCGCGGAGAGTGCGTGTCGCGTATAGGTAAGCAGAGCAAAGGCTCTGAGCGGGGGCGGTGGCCAGCACCGGGGGTCACCTGATGTGATCGGCCGACGCCACCGCGAGGGTGGACGCCGGCCGAGGGGGACGGGCGGTGGGTCAGTTGCGGCCGAAGACCCTGCGGCCGAAGACCCTGCGGCTGGAGCCCAGCCGCAGCAGCACCGCCGCCGCACCGGGCAGCTGACACCCGGTGGGGAGCATCAGCTTGCGGCGACGTGAACAGCGGGCGAAGCGCGCAGCCGCCACCAGGCGCCGCCGACCAGGGCGACGGTGATGACGGTGACCGCGATGTCGCCGGCCAGGGCCGCCGCCGGGCTCGCCGGGGAGTACGGCGGCACCAGGTACGCGAACGCGGCGGCCATGACCAGGCCCGCCGTGCCGGCAACGAGCACGTGCCGCTGCCCCCAGCCGTTGCCCGACGACCAGTACGCGATCAGCCCGCCGACGGTGGCGGCGAGTCCCAATGCGATGGCCACCCCCGTCCAGCCGGTTGCCAGGTCGCTGCCGAGGCGGACGAGGACGACCGGCAAACCGACCCAGAGCGGGTGCGGCGCCCGGCGGGTCCGGCGCGGGTGGGGGCGGCGCCAGCGGGGCAGCAGGGCGGTCGCGACCAGGGCGAGGACCACCACGGCGGCGAAGGACAGCTGGAGTGGGCTGGCCAGGAAGCCCTTGTCGTCGTTGATGTCCGAGAAGATGAACAGACTGCCGAGCAGATAGATCAGGCCGACGACGAGGAGACCGGGCCGGCCCAGCCACGGCCGCAGCCGCCGTTCCGGCCCGAGGAACGACTCGATGAGCACGATAGGCGCGCAGATCGTCAGCACGATGTGGTTGCCCACGTAGTCGAACGCCTGCCGGAGGCTGAATTCGAGCCCCGGCACCAGCGTCGCCTCGGCGGCGGCCCGGGTGTCGGCGTACTGGGTGTCGTCGAGGAAGTCGGGATTGAACAGTGACTGGTCGACCAGCCCGGCCTGGAGTACGCCGAACGCGGCGGCGAGCAGCACGATGGTCGGCCAGCCCGCCCCGAGGTGCCGGGCGGTCTCCCGGATGAGGATCGCCGCGCCGCCGTACATCGGGCCCAGGAAGATCAGCACCGGCAGGAAGTCGTCGATGGCGAAGCCGCCCCACGAGCACTCGGCCGCCCACGGAGCGAGCAGCAGCAACGCGATCACCGGCAGCAGCCGCCGACGCAGCGGCAGCCGATCAGCGGCGACAGGGCGGTCAGCGGCGACAGGGCGGCCGGCGGTGACGGGATGGTCGGCGGTGACGGGGTCGGATTCGGTCGGCATCGGCGCTCCTCGACGGCGTCTCGGGGGTCACCTGCACCGTGCGCGGGCCATCCGGTCACCCGATACGGCCATCGGCCGACGACCGGTGCGACCAAAGTCGTTGAGTACTGTGGTGCCGACGTCGACCCGGGGAGCGTGGAGATGCAGCCAACCGTCACGGCCGACCTGGCGGCCCGGCCCGTCGAGGCCGAGCGTCCGCTGCTCAGCTACCGCGACGAGGCGACCGGCGAGCGCGTCGACCTGACCGCACAGCAGGTCGGCCAGTGGGCGGCCCGGAGCGCGGGCCTGCTGCGGGACGGTTGCGGTCTCGGCCCCGGCAGCCGCGTAGCGGTCCTGCTGCCGCCGCACTGGCGTACCGCAGCGGTGTTGTTGGGCGCCTGGGCCTCCGGCCTGGCGGTGTCGTTCCGACCGCGCGCCACCGCGGGCCTGGCGGTGCTCGAACCGGGCGGCGACCGGCCGTTCGATGCGGTCTTCGTGACGCCGGAGCGGCAGGACGACTGGCTGGAGGACGTGCCGGACGCGCCGCACCGCTATCTCGTCGGCACCGGGCCGGGGCGGCTGGACGACGTGCCGTTGGGCTGGTTGGACTGGTCCGCCGAGGTGCTCCGGCACGGCGACGGCGCGCCCGACCACACCGCCATCCACCCGTCGGACCCGGCCACGGCGGACGGCACCACCTACGGTCAGTGGGGTGCGCTCGCCCAGGAGTTCGCCACGATGCTGGACCTGCGCGCCGGCGACCGCCTGCTGGTCGACGCCGCCGAGACCGAGCAGCCGCTCAAGTGGTTGCTCGCACCGCTCTCGGCCGGCGCGTCCGTGGTGATCAGCGCCAACCTCGACCCGGCGCGGCGGGACGCGGTCGTCGTCGCCGAACAGGTGACCCGGGTTCTCTGACTCCCGCCGGACCGGGCAAACAGCGCTGGCCGATCCGGTTCCGTTACATCGCCATCTGCCCTGCTCAGAGGGTCTTTTGTCGATGCCGTCGGCGTGTTCTCATACCCGAACAACGACGTCATCGACCCCGCACCGCCACCCTCATCGAAAGGTGCACCGATGCGCAGAAGACCAACCTTCCGACTGGCGGTCCTCACCGCCACCGCCGTTACGTTCCTGGCGTCCGGCGGTGCCTCCGGGGCGCTCGCCACGGCCGCGCCCGCGACCGCTTCCCCGGGCGTCACCGCGTGTGAGCCGGGCGCCGACGCGCACAGCGCCGCCCGGCTGGCCGAGGGCGCCACCGCCCAGGAGCCGGAGCTGTACTCCAAGAACGAAGCCAACGCCTACGGCGTGATCAAGGACGCGCCGCGCCTGCCGAACGGCAGCGTCACCGTGCCGACGGTCTTCCACATGATCTCCGACCATCCGCTCACCGCAGCCGAGACGACCAGGTGGAACACGCTGATCGCCGCGCAGATGACGGTGCTCAACGACTCGTTCGCGGGCCGCACGGCGGGAGACGCCTCCAACACTCCGTTCCGGTTCTCGCTCGTCGACACGACGTGGACGGTGAACAGCGCCTGGTACACGGTCGTGCCGGGCAAGAACGAGCGGGACATGAAGAAGGCGCTGTACACCGGCGACTCGGAGACCCTGAACGTGTACGCGGCCAACATCGGCGGCGGGCTGCTCGGCTGGGCGTACTTCCCGAAGGGCTACAACAACGGGCGCGCCCACATCGACGGCGTGGTGATGCTCGACGAGTCGATGCCTGGCGGTACGGCCGGCAAGTACGCACTGGGTGACACGCTGACGCACGAGGTCGGGCACTGGCTGATGCTGGAGCACACCTTCGCGCACGGCTGCTCCGCGTCCGGCGACTTCGTCGCGGACACCCCCCGCGAGGCGGCGCCGCAGTTCGACTGCCCGGTGGGCGCGGACTCCTGCACCGCGCCCGGGCTCGACCCGATCCACAACTTCATGGACTACACGCAGGACTCCTGCATGAACATGTTCACCGCCGGCCAGGCCGACCGGATGAGCGACGCCTGGGTGGCGTTCCGCGCTGGCGGGGCCGGATAGCCCACTGGAGGTCGGGGGCCGGCGAATCGCTCTGCGGCGAACCGCCGGCCCCGATCGCCTCACCCTTCCGGTGGAGCCCGCTCGTTCCGTCCATCCTCACGTTCTGCCTGCTCCTACGCTTCGCCGAAGGCATCTGGCACTTTCATCGGCGGAGGACACATGGCGTCGGGGCGTACACGTCGGACACTGGTGTCAGTGGTCGCCGGTGGACTGTTCGCCCTCGGTGTGGTCGCGCCCGGTCCGGCGGCGGCGCCGCTGCCCCGCGCGGCCCAGGCCGACGGCCCGACCGTTCCCGAGCCGCGCGAGCCGCGCCCACCGCTGCTCCCCGCCGACTTTCAGGGCACCGGCCGGTACATCGTGCGAGACCTCGGCATCGACGTGCCGTTCTCCTGGCAGGGCCGCGACGGCAACAGCCAGATGACCGCCGGCGGCCCGGAGCACCCGATCTGGTTCACGAACCTGATCTACGAGAACACCCTCTACACGCTCACCTACAGGTGGCCGAACATCCCGCTGTTCCCGCCCCGCGCGTGCAGCAAGGTGCCGGGGTTCTTCAACCGCCAGATCTTCAACGACAAGCTGAAGACCGCCCGCTACGTGGGGCCGGAGATCCTCCAGGGTGAGAAGGACCGGCACGTGGACCACTGGCGGGTCGGGGTCGTCGGCGGTTCCACAGTGCCGGGGGAGTTCTTCCGGTTCCCGATCGCGCTCGGCGACATCTACGTCGACCAGCACGACCCGAGCCGGTGGTGGCAGGTGTTGCAGTTCGGCCTGCAGAACCTCTTCGACCCGGAGCTGGACGAATGGTTCACCATGGACACCTTCGACCACCGCCCCGGCGAGGTCACCCTCCCCGACCGCTGCCCACCCCCCACGTCGTAGCGCGTCCACTGCGTCTCGACTGCGTTGATCAAGAGGTTTGCGTCATCACCAGGCCGATCGATGACGCAAACCTCTTGATCAACGCAGTCGAGACGCAGTGGACGCGCTACGACGTGGGG
>NZ_QGSY01000153.1 GCF_003857035.1 Micromonospora arida | reverse complement strand
CCGTGACGTTGAGTACGCTGCTGGCCGCCGCCGCGATGGCCGGGTGGGTCGATGCCGTGGTCGGTGGTGGCGGGTTGTTGCTGCTGCCGGCGTTGTTGGTGGCTGCCCCGGGGTTGCCGGTGGCCACCGCGTTGGGCACGAACAAACTGGCCGCGATCTTCGGTACGGCCACCGCGGCGGCGACGTACGCCCGTAGGACGAAGGTCGACTGGCGGGTGGCGGGCCCGGCGGCGGGGTTCGCGGTGCTCAGCGCGGGCGTGGGTGCGGCGCTGGCCGGGGCGGTGCCGGCGTCGGCGTACCGGCCGGTGGTGCTGGTGGTGCTGGTGTCGGTGGCGGTGTTCGTGCTGCTGCGTCCCCGGATGGGGGTGGTGGCGGTGCCGGCGAGGCGCACTCCGGTGCGGGTGGCGGTGGTGATCGCGGTGGCCGGGGTGGGCATCGCCCTGTACGACGGGTTGATCGGCCCGGGCACCGGCACGTTCCTGGTGTTGGCGTTCACCGCCCTGGTGGGCGCGGACTTCGTGCACGGCTCGGCGATGGCGAAGGTCGTCAACGCGGGGACGAACCTGGGCGCGCTTGTGGTGTTCGGGGTGACCGGGCACGTGTGGTGGCTGCTGGGCGCGGGCATGGCGGTGTGCAACATCGCCGGCGCGGTGCTGGGGGCGCGGATGGCGTTGCGCCGCGGCTCCGGGTTCGTGCGGGTGGTGTTGCTGGTGGTGGTGGTGGCGTTGGTGGCGAAGCTCGGATACGACCAGTGGGTGGCCCGCTGATGGCGGTACGCCCCGAGCATGACCGTACGGTCCTGGCACGGTTGCTGGGGCGTGATCCGGTGCTGCATGCCTACCAGTTGGGCGACCTGGACGACTTCTTCTGGCCGTACACCTCGTGGTTTCGCCGGGGTGAGCAGGTCGCGCTGCTCTATCACGGGGTCGATCCGCCGACGCTGCTGGCGTTCGCGGCGCCGGCGGACACCGCGGCGCTGGCGGCGTTGCTGGCCGACCTTGCGCCGACGCTGCCCGCGCGGTTGTACGCCCACCTCTCCCCCGGGCTGTCCGACATCCTGGCCGGGTCGTACCGGTTGGATCCCGGTGGCCTGCACCACCGGATGGCGTTGACCGCTCCGGCCCGTCTGTCGGTGGTGCGTCCCGAGGGTGTGGTGCTCGGGACGGCGGACCTGCCGGGGCTGCGCCGCCTGTACGCGCAGGCGTACCCGGGGAACTGGTTCGATCCTCGGATGGTGGACACCGGGCAGTACCTGGGCGTACGCGAGGACGGTGAGTTGGTGGCGGTGGCCGGGGTGCATGTGTGGTCCCCGGTCTACCGGGTGGCGGCGTTGGGCAACGTCACGACCCATCCGCGGTGGCGGGGACGAGGGTTGGGCGCGGCGGTGGTGGCAGCGCTCTGTGTCCGGCTGCGCGAGACCGTGGAACACGTCACGTTGAACGTGAAGGCGGACAACACGGCGGCGGTGCGGCTGTACGAGCGGGTGGGGTTCACCCGGGTCGCCGACTACGAGGAGTGGACGCTGACGGCCCGGTGACCACCCTCGGGCGGATGGTCGCGAAACGTTGAGCGCCGGCTTCCGGACGAGGGGTCAGCGGCGGCGGCTGGGTGAGTCGAAGCGTCCGGCGCGGATCTCGCGCAGGGCCCGGCGGCGGGTGTCGCCGCGCAGCGTGTCGACGTAGAGCCGCCCGCCCAGGTGGTCGGTCTCGTGTTGCAGGGCGCGGGCCAGGAAGCCGCTGCCGGCGATGGTCAGCGGCTCGCCGTGCTGGTCGACGCCGTGGGCGGTGGCGTGCAGGGCCCGTACGGTCGGGAAGTACAGCCCGGGGATGGACAGGCAGCCCTCCTCGTCGTCCTGGAGCTCGTCGGACAACTCCAGGGTGGGGTTGATGAGGTGGCCGCGGTGCCCGTCGGCGTCGTAGACGAACACCTGGGCGCTGACGCCGATCTGCGGTGCGGCGACACCGGCGCGGCCGGGGGCGCCGAGCAGGGTGTCCATCAGGTCGGTGACGAGGGCCCGCAGCTCGGCGTCGAAGGTGGTGACCGGTTCGCATCCGGTGCGCAGGACAGGGTCGCCGATGATCCGGATGGGCCGCATGGTCATGGGGTTCAGCGTATCGCCGTGCGGTACGCCGGTCAGCGCCCGGCCAGGGTCGCGCGGATCGGGGTGGTCTTCGCGGCGGCCTCGGCGACCTCGGCGTGCGCGTCGCTGTCCCAGGTGATGCCGCCGCCGGCCCAGGTGTGCAGCCGCTGGCCGTCGGCGGCGGCGGTGCGGATGGTCAGGCCCAGGTCGACGTGACCCGGGGCGACCCAGCCCAGCGCGCCCATGCTGGCGCCCCGCCCGACCGGTTCGAGGGCGCTGATCTGGGTCAGGGCGGCGAGCTTCGGGGCGCCGGTGACGGAGCCGCCGGGGCAGGTGGCGCGCAGCAGGTCGGCGAGGCCGAGGCCGTCGTCGGCGGCGGCGCGGACGGTCGACTCGGCCTGCCACAGGTCGCACCAGCGGCGTACGGCGAACAGCTCGTCGACGGTGACGGTGCCGGTGCGGGCGATGCGGGCGAGGTCGTTGCGTTCCAGGTCGACGATCATGATGTGTTCGGCGCGTTCCTTCGCGCTGGCGAGCAGTTCGGCGCGGCCGGCGGCGGTGGCCGGGCGGGTGCCCTTGATCGGCCGGGTGATCACCTGCCCGTCGGTGACCTCGACGAGGGTTTCCGGGGAGGCGCAGCCGATGGCCCAGCCGTCGCCGGTGAGGACGCCGCCGTAGCGGGCGCCGGGGAGCGCGCCGAGGCGGCTCAGGGCCGGCAGCGGGTCGCCGGTGTAGGGGGCGGCGGCGTGGCCCACGAGGTTGCTCTGGTAGACGTCGCCGCGGCCGATGGCGGCGCGGACCGCGTCGACGGCGGCGGCGTGCTGGCCGGGGGTCCAGCTCTCGATCCACTCGCCGAGCCACCACGGCGGCGGTGGGCCGGGCCGGGTGACCCGGGTGGGGCCGTGCTGGTAGACGACGACGGCGAGGTCGGGCAGGGCCGGCGCGGGCTCGGGCGCCCCGGTGGGTGCGCCGGCCAGCAGCGCCCCGGCGGCGGCGGACAGGTACAGCGCCGCGCCGCAGACCCCGCTGTCGTGCTGGCCGGTGGCGGGTCGGGTCAGGTCGTGCAGGGGTAGGCCGTGCGCGGCGAGGAACTCCTCGGCGAGGGCCGCGGGGTCGCCGCCGTCGCCGCGGGACCAGTGCAGGCGTGCGCGTTCGGTCAGCGCGCCCCGACACGCGGCCGGAGCGGCGGGTACATCGATCGACGCAGCCGGGCCGCTGTGGGCGGCCAGTGCAGCAGGGCCGCTGTCCGCGGCGCACACCTGTGGGAGCGTTTCCACGCCGTACGGTCCAACCTTCCTCATCCGTTCAGTGGATTTCCCGTGCACCAGGCGGGCACCTGGTCGATGCTGGACACTTTCGCTTGGTACTGTGCGTCACTGGTCATGTGAACCATGACACAGTGCCCCCACAGTCCGGAGAACCCGATGTGCCAGCACCAACCGACCTGCCCCTCCGCTGAAGCCACCGACCGGGAAGCCGCACGGGTCCTCGCCTGCTTCCGTGAGCAGGGCTGGAGCCTGCTCTGCAACGGTGTCATCGTCTTCGAGGACACCGGCGAGCTGCTTCCCGACGGCAGCAGCATCGCACCGCACCGCGGCCCCGCCCGCCACGCTCTCGTGGCCTGACCGACCACTCAGCGTCACCGTTTAGCCGCCGTCGACCCAGGCTAGTCCCCCGGTAAGGGACGTCCCCGCCCAGGTCGCAGCGGCTGCCGGGGCAGGCCGTACCGCCCGCCCCGGCGCGCCGTCGTCAGTCTCGACCGGCTGCGGCGTCGTCAGTCCTCGAACGCCTCCGGCGACGGGCACGAGCAGACCAGGTTCCGGTCGCCGTACGCGCCGTCGATGCGCCGCACCGGCGGCCAGTACTTCCCGGCCCGGTCCACCCCGACCGGGTACGCGCCCACCGACCGCGGGTACGCGTGTGACCACTCGTCACCGCTGACCATCGCCGCGGTGTGCGGCGCGTTGGCCAGCGGGTTGTCCCCTACCGGCCACGCCCCGGAACCCACCTGCTCGATCTCCGCGCGGATCGCGATCATCGCGTCGCAGAACCGGTCCAACTCGGCCAGGTCCTCGCTCTCGGTCGGTTCCACCATCAGCGTCCCCGCCACCGGGAACGACATCGTCGGCGCGTGGAAGCCGTAGTCGATCAGCCGCTTCGCCACGTCGTCGACGCTCACCCCGGTCGCCTTCGTCAACGGCCGCAGGTCGAGGATGCACTCGTGGGCCACCAGGCCCTTGTTGCCGGCGTACAGCACCGGGAAGTGCCCCCGCAGCCGCGCCGCCACGTAGTTCGCCGCGAGCACCGCCACACCGGTGGCCCGGGTCAGCCCTTCGGCGCCCATCATCCGCAGGTACGCCCACGGGATCGGCAGGATGCCCGCCGACCCGTACTTCGCCGCCGAGATCGCCGGCGTGGCGTCCACGTGCGCGCCCAGCGGGTCACCGGGCAGGAACGGCGAAAGGTGCGCGCGGACCGCCACCGGGCCCACGCCGGGGCCACCGCCGCCGTGCGGGATGCAGAACGTCTTGTGCAGGTTCAGGTGCGACACGTCGGCGCCGAACTTGCCGGGCTTGGCGAACCCGACCAGGGCGTTGAGGTTCGCCCCGTCGACGTACACCTGCCCGCCGGCGTCGTGCACCTTCGCGCACAACGACGCGATGCCCGTCTCGTACACACCGTGCGTGGACGGGTACGTCACCATGATCGCGGCGAGTGCGTCCCGGTGCTTGTCGATCTTCGCGTCCAGGTCGACGAGGTCGACGTTGCCGTCGTCGTCGCAGGCCACCACCACGACGCGCATGCCGGCCATCACCGCCGACGCCGCGTTCGTGCCGTGCGCCGACGACGGGATCAGGCACACGTCGCGGTGCGTCTCACCCCGCGACGCGTGGTACGAGCGGATCGCCAGCAGCCCGGCCAGCTCGCCCTGCGAACCGGCGTTGGGCTGCACGCTCACCGCGTCGTAGCCGGTCACCTCGGCCAGCCACGACTCCAGCTGACCGATCATCTCCCGGTACCCGACGGTCTGCGCGTCCGGTGCGAACGGGTGGATGTTCGCGAACTCCGCCCAGCTGACCGGCTCCATCTCGGTGGTCGCGTTCAGCTTCATCGTGCACGACCCGAGCGGGATCATGCCCCGGTCCAGGGCGTAGTCGAAGTCCGACAGCCTCCGCAGGTAGCGCAGCATCGCCGTCTCCGAGTGGTGGCTGCGGAACACCGGGTGGGTGAGGAAGTCGCTGCCGCGCGTCAGGTCGACCGGCAGGGCCGCGTCCGCGTCCCCGTCGAACGCGGGCACCCCGAACGCCGCCCACACCTGCGCCAGGTGCGCGTCGGTCGTGGTCTCGTCGCAGGACACGCCCACCCGGTCGGCGTCGACCAGCCGCAGGTTGACGCCACGGTCCGCGGCGGCGGCCACCACCTCGGCGGCCCGCCCGGGAACGGTCGCGGTGACGGTGTCGAAGAACGCGACGTCCGCGACGTCCACGCCGCCTGCGCGCAACCCGGCCGCGAGCCGCGCCGCCATCGCATGGGTACGCGTCGCGATGTCGCGCAGCCCGTCGGGGCCGTGGTAGACGGCGTACATGCCGGCCATCACCGCGAGCAGCACCTGCGCGGTGCAGATGTTGCTGGTCGCCTTCTCCCGCCGGATGTGCTGCTCACGGGTCTGCAACGCCAACCGGTAGGCCGGGTTGCCGTCCGCGTCGCGCGACACCCCGACCAGGCGCCCGGGCAGCATCCGTTCCAGGCCCGAGCGCACCGCCAGGTAACCGGCGTGCGGCCCACCGAAGCCCATCGGTACGCCGAAACGCTGGGTGGTGCCGGCGGCGATGTCCGCGCCGATCTCCCCCGGTGCGCGCAGCAGCGTCAACGCCAGCAGGTCCGCCGCCACGGTCACCAGGGCGCCGACGGCGTGTGCCGCCTGCACGAGGCTGGCGTCATCGCGCACCGCACCGGACGCCCCCGGGTACTGCAGGTGCAGGCCGAAGAACTCCGCCGGCAACTCGTCGCGCTGCACGTCGAGGACCCGCACGTCGATGCCGAGCGGCTCGGCCCGGCTGGTGATCACCGCGATGGTCTGCGGCAACGCGTCGGCGTCGACGACGTACACACCGCTCTTGCTCTTGGAGGCCCGCCGCGCCAGGGTCATGGCCTCCGCCGCCGCGGTGCCCTCATCGAGCATCGAGGCGTTCGCGGTGGCCAACCCGGTCAGATCGGTGACCATGGTCTGGAAGTTCAGCAGCGCCTCCAGGCGGCCCTGGCTGATCTCCGGCTGGTACGGCGTGTACGCCGTGTACCAGGCCGGGTCTTCAAGGACGTTGCGGCGGATCACCGCAGGGGTGTGCGTGCCGTGGTACCCCAACCCGATCATGGAGACGGCGACGGTGTTACGCGCCGCGAGGGCCCGCAGCTCGGCGATCGTCTCGGCCTCGGTGGCCGGGTCGGGCAGGTCGAGGGTGCCGTGCCAGCGGATCACCTCGGGGATCGCGGCGTCCATCAGCTCGTCGATCGAGTCGTGCCCGACGACCTCCAGCATCCGACGCTCATCGTCGGGGCCGGGACCGATGTGACGGGTGGCGAACTGCTCTACGGTCATAGGGGCACTCCCGGGGCGAGGTCGACGTGTCGGCCTCCCCCTCTGTCGCACCCACTCAGGGCACTCCACAGTGCCTGCCCACGAGGTCCTTTTGCCTGAGAGGTTCCGGGGAGGATTTGCCCCTTCGGCGCCGCCCTGCGTGCTGTCGGGCGGTCTCTCCCACGTGGGTGTTACCGGCGTGGTCAACGCTACCAGCGTTGGTGTTTCCGGCGGATGTCCTACCCCCGCGCCGGGGCCCGGCCCGTCACACCCCCAGCGGTGTCCCGGCGCCGACCCGCGCGGCCAACTGCGGCAGCACCGCGCCCAGCGGCGCGTCGACGCACACGGTGACGTGGCCGTCACCCCGGGTCGGCCCCTGGTTGACGATCGCGACCGGGATGCCCCGTTTCGCGGCCCGAATCACGAATCGGCGCCCCGACATCACCGTCAACGACGACCCGAGCACCAGCAACGACCGGGCCTGCTCCACGGCCGCGAAACACCGCGCCACCCGCTGCGCCGGCACCGTCTCACCGAAGAACACCACGTCCGGTTTCAGCATCCCGGTGCCGCAGATCCCGCAGTCCACCGGCCGAAACGCCGCCACCTGCTCATCGGGGAGATCAACATCACCGTCCGGGTTGACCGCGGCGACGCGGGCCACGAACTCCGGGTTGGCCTCGCGCAGCCGCCGGTGAAGCTCCTCCCGGGAGGTCAGGTTGCCGCAGTCCAGGCAGGTCACCTCGTCGAGGCGGCCGTGCAGCTCGATCACCGACGGGCTGCCGGCCGCACCGTGCAGACCGTCGACGTTCTGGGTGATCACCGTGTCGACCAGCCCGGCGTGTTGCAGCCCGGCCACCGCCCGGTGCCCGGCGTTGGGCGCCGCACCCGCGATCAGCCGCCAGCCCAGGTGGCTGCGCGCCCAGTAGCGCCGCCGGGCCAGGGGATCGCGGGTGAACGCCTGGAAGGTCATCGGCGTGTGCCGCTGCGCCACCCCGCTGGGCCCCCGGTAGTCCGGAATTCCCGACTCGGTGGACAGGCCGGCGCCGCTGAGCACCACCACCCCACCACCGGCCACCAGCGAGGTCAACGCGTCGAAACTCTCCATCACCTCTCCATGCTGCCTCAACCGGTTCACCAACGCCGAGCCCCGCGCCGGGTGGGCGGCCCCACCCGGCGCGGGTGACGTCGGCGGCGAAGCCGACAGCTACACCGCGACGACGTCGGCGACGACGCAGGCGATGTTGTCCGGCGCCCCCTCGGCCCGCGCCAGATCGATCAGCGCCCGCACCGTGTCCTCGGGATCGTCCGTCGCGGCCAACGCCGACCCCAGATCGGCCCGGTCGACGACCGCGGACAGCCCGTCGGAGCACACCAGGTACCGGTCGCCCGGCAACGCGGTACGCAGCGCCAGATCCGCCTCGACCTGCCGGCCGCCACCGAGGGCGCGCACCAGCACCGCGCGCTGCGGATGCGTCGCGGCCTGGTCCCGGTCGAGCCGGCCCTGATCAACCTGGGTCTGCACCCAGGTGTGATCCTGCGTGAGCAGCGACAGGTCACCGCCGCGCAGCAGGTAGGCCCGGGTGTCACCGACGTGCACCAGCGCCAGCCGGGAACCGCTGAGCAGCAACGCGGTCAGCGTGGTGACCGGCTGGTCGGTGTCGGTGGCCAACCCGTGCACGGCGCGGTCGGCGTCACTCACCGCACCGGCCAGCATCGTCAGCAGGTCGGCCGACGGCACGTCGGTGAACGCCAACGGCTTCAGGGCGTCGACGGCGGCGGCGCTGGCGGCCGCACCGCCGGGCCCCCGCATACCGTCGGCGACGGCGAGCAACCGCTCGCTGGCGTACGCGGTGTCCTCGTTGCTGTCGCGCACCAGCCCGGTGTCACAACCGGCGGCGCAACGGACGGCAATTGTGGGATTCGGGTCAGACATGGTGGTGCCCCCTTCAGACAGGTGGTCCACGAGAAGAGTGGCGAGCCGGGCACGCGCCGCGGTGTCGGCGCTGACCTGCCGCCAGTACGCGGTGACCGCCTCAGCCGCCGCCGCGGGCTCCAGGCCGCACACGACCCGGATCGTCGCCAGCGGCATACCGAGGCGACGCAACTGGGCGACCAGCCGAGCCACCGGCAGCTGAGCCGGGTCGTAGAGCCGGTAACCGGACTCCGGATCGACAGCGGCCGGCACCAGCAGCCCAACCTGGTCGTACAGGCGCAACGCCTTCGGTGTCAGCCTCGCCGCCCGGGCGAACGCCCCGATGGTCATCAGCCCCACGTCGACATCCTCCTCGCGCCGGTCACGGCGACCGGCACCCACCAGGCTCAGGGTTGCCCGAAGGTCAAGGTCAAGCCGGCACCTGCACCCCCGCCGCGCCGGTAGGTTGGGCCCATGCGCGTCGTCATCGCCGGAGGCCACGGCAAGATCGCCCTACTGTTGCAACGCCACCTCGCCGGACGCGGCGACACCGCCGTCGGCCTCATCCGCAACCCCGAGCAGACCGCGACGCTGCGCGCCGCCGGCGCCACCCCCGTCGTCTGCGACCTGGAACACACCCCGATCGAACAGTTGGCCGAGCACCTCCACGGCGCCGACGCGGTGGTCTTCGCCGCGGGCGCCGGCCCCGGCAGCGGCGCCGCCCGCAAGGACACCGTCGACCGGGCCGCCGCCGTGCTGCTCGCCGACGCCGCCACCCGAGCCGGCGTCCACCGCTACCTGCTCGTCTCCTCCATGGGCGTGGACACACCACCCGCCCCCGGCACCGACGACGTGTGGGCGGCGTACCTGCGCGCCAAACGCGCCGCCGAGGACGACCTGCGCGGCCGCGACCTGGCCTGGACGGTGCTGCGACCCGGCCGGCTCACCGACGACCCACCCACCGGGCGGGTCACCCTCACCCCACACGCGGGCAGTGGCGCGATCAGCCGCACTGACGTCGCCCACGTCCTCGCCGCGCTGCTCGACGAACCGCGCACCACCGGCGCGACCCTGGAACTCGTCGACGGACCCACCCCGATCGCCGAGGCCGTCCGCGCCGCCGTCAGCTGACAGCCTCTCCCAGGGGCGGGCCATGGGTCAGCCCCGCCTGACCCCTCCGACCATGCCACCGCCGCCAGCGCACCGAGTGGGGTCCACGTCAGCGCCCCCCACCCGGCGACTCAGCGCTGCTGGTGCCGCGGCAACGCCGACTGGCCCACCACGCCACCCACGAACGGCGCCCCCGGCGTCTCCGCCGCGATCCGATCCATCGTGCGCGCCAACTGCTCACTGCCGTCGTCGAGATGCCGCGCCGCCGCCTGCATGTGCGACACCATCATCTCGCCGAAGATCCGCAACGCCTCCCGGGTCGCCACCGTGTCGTCGAAGCTCGACCCCGCCGCGCTGCGGTACTCCGCCACCGCCCGCTCCGCCTCCTGCTTCGCCTCCGCCTCCGCCGCGTGCAGGTAACTCTCGTACTGCACCCGGGCGTACTCGGCGACCCGACGTGCGTAGTCATGCGCCTGCGCGATGATCTGCTCGGCCTCCCGCTGCGCCGCCGACAGCAGATTGACCTCCCGCGCCGCCGGGGCCTTCGCCGCCGCCCCCGTACTCGGAATCACCCCGTGCCGGTGCAACTCCACCCGGTCGGTCAGCCGCTCGTTCTCCGCCCGCAACGTCGCGATCTGCGTCGCCAACAGGTCCAACTCGTCGGCGACCTGCATCCGGAACCGGTCCACGTCAGCGTTGTCGTAACCACGCCGCGCGAACGACGCCGCACCGAACTCCCACCGCCGAACCCGATCGGCGGTCATCCGCACCTGCACACCGCCGGAAACCTGCACCCCGTCATACCGACTGATCGGCGTCGCACTCACCTGTGCAGACCTCCGTTCGCGACTGCGGGGCTCGCAAGCTCACTCCTCGCGCTCACCTGTGCCCACCTCCCGAAGTGTCACCCGCAGCCGACTGCTGCACCGCCGTCCGCCACGCCGGGCCGTACCACTGCCCGCCCAGGCCCTCGTGGTGCACCTGACCCTCGTGGTAACCCGCCTGAACCAACGTCCGCACCGCGTACGACACCATCTCGTCCGACCCACACACGAACACGTGCCGGGACCGCCAGTCACCGTCGACCAACGCCCGGTCCACCGCCTGCACGAACTCCCCCGGCCGGTGCACGTCGGCACCGACGACGTACGTCACCGTCAACCACGGATACGACGACGCCAACTTGTCGATCGCGTCGCTGTCGTAGAACTCGCTACGGGACCGGGCCCCCACGTACAGGTCCACCCGACGACGGGAACCCTCCGCCGCCACCTGCTCCACCAACGCCTTCACCGGCGCCCAGCCGGTACCCGAAACCAGCAGCAACAGGTCACTGGAGCCCGCCGACCACAACCCCAGCCGGTCCCCCACCGGCGCCGCCAGGTGGATCCGATCCCCCACCGCCGACCCGTACACCAACCGCGACGACACCGCGCCACCCGGCGCGGCCCGCACATGCAACTCCAACGTGCCGTCCGCCCGCGGCGCGTTCGCCGGCGAGTAGTACCGCCACGACCGCACCGACGGGTGCGACACCCCGATCGACTGACCCGGTGTGAACGGCAACAGATACTGCGGACGCACCGTCAACACCGCCACGTCGAACGCCCGCCGCTCATGCGCCACGATCTCCGCCACCCACCACGGCGGATTGACCGCCTCAGCGGCCTGCGCGGCCTCCGTCATCACCTGGGCGACCAACCCGTACGCGGCCGTCCAGTCCGCAGCCAACTCGTCGGTCCACTGCTCGGCGAGGAAATGCTGCAACGTCGCCACCAGCGCCTCACCGACCGCCGGATAGTGCTCCGCGCGGACCGCGAACTTGCGGTGATCCGCGCCGAGATCCTGAAGGAAACCCACCAGCCGATCCACCTGGTCCACGTTGGACACGATGTGACCCAACGCGGTCACGAGGCGGTCCCGCTGACCGGCCATGTTCGTGGGGAACATCTGCCGCGTCTCAGGATGAGCGAGGAACAACGTCGAGTAGAAGTAGAGCGGCACCTGGTCGCCGTGACCGGCGACCACCGACCAGCTCTGCTTGAGGCGAGCCGCGTCCACGCTCAGGCGCCCGACCTGTTCCCGGCAGCCACCACCTGGCCCTGCACCTGCCCCAGCACCGTCTGCACGTCGGCCAGGATGTCCGCCGGCACCCCCAGCTCGGTCAGCGTCACCGTCAGGTGCTCGCCAACCTTCGCGTAGTGCCCCACCGTGATGTTCAACGGCTGGTGCGCCTCGGCCAACCCGCGTCCCGTGTACTCGTTCGGGCCACCCAGCACCACCGTCAACATCAACGCCAGATGCCGCCGCTGACCGGCCATGTCCACGTCAGCGAAGTAGCCCGCCAACTCCGGGTCCGCGAGCACCTTGTCGTAGAACAGCTCAACCGCCGCCTTGACCGAATTGGCACCGCCAATGCGGTCGTAGTGCGAGGCGGGAGCAGTCTCTTCCGTAACCGTCACGGTCGTTCCTTCCGGGGATGAAGGGTCCAGAACCGTGAGGGACCATAGCGTGTCAACCGCTCCCGGTCAGCGCCCTCTTATCGGGTTCCCGACAACACGCTGACACGTTGCGTCACCACTACCGATGGGTATCTCCACAATGGGCCACCGAAACGACACCCACGGTATCTACAGTGGACCGCCATCGCCGACACAACCCCGCCACCGTCACCGACGGTCGCGAGAAAACAACCGGAAAAAACCCGAAAAACGAACGATCAGCCGGCGCGCCGCCGCGCCCGCCGCGCCGCCAACTCGTCACCCACCGGATCCGAGCCCGACGCCACCGCCGGCTCCACCGGGCCGCTCGTCGCCGGCTCCGCCGGCAGATGCGACAACGACCCCTGGATCTCCTTGAAAGCCCCACCGATCGCGATGCCGAAGACCCCCTGGCCACCCTGCAACAGGTCGACCACCTCCTCCGGAGACCGGCACTCGTACACCGTCGTCCCATCAGAGATCAGCGTGATCCCCGCCAGATCCTCCACACCACGCGACCGCAACGCCTCGATCGCCTTACGGATGTTCTGCAGGGACACCCCCGCGTCCAACAACCGCTTCACGACCTTCAACACCACCAGATCCCGGAACGAATACAACCGCTGCGTCCCCGAACCCGAGGCGTCCCGAACGCTCGGCACCACCAGCGTCGTCCGCGCCCAATAATCCAACTGCCGGTAACTGATGCCCACCGCGTGGCAGGCCGTCACACCCCGGTAGCCAACCGAACCGTCACCCTCAGCCGCCACACCTGGCGACGAGGCACCCGACTCGTCGAACTCTGCACCCGGATCGGAATCCTGCGGCTCGTGCATCCGGACAACCTCCCCGTCAGTGTGGCGACGCATCGTTTCCGGGACGCGCACCCCTCGACATGGAAACCCTATCGCCACCGTCAGGGGTTACCACGGAGGAACCGACGCGACACGCCGCGCAGCCACCGAGAAAGATCACCAACCGAGCCCAGGCACACCTCAGCCCGCGAAATCCTCCGGACGCACCTGCTCCAGGAACTCGCGGAACTTCTCCACCTCGTCCTCCTGCTCATCAGGGATAACGATCCCCGCCTCGCTGAGGACCTGCTCCGCACAACGAATCGGCGCACCAACCCGCAACGCCAACGCGATCGAATCGCTCGGCCGCGCCGACACCCGCACCCCATCGCCGATCAACAGATCCGCGTAGAAGACGTTCTCCTTCAGCTCGGTGATCTCCACCGCCTGCAAGGGCGCCTTCAACGCCGCCAACACATCCCGCAGAAGATCATGCGTCAACGGCCGGGCCGGCTTGACCCCCTGCTGCTCATAAGCGATAGCCGTGGCCTCGACCGCGCCGATCCAGATCGGCAGATAGCGGTCGCCCTCGACCTCCCTGAGCAGGACGATCGGCTGGTTGCTGGGCAGCTCCACCCGAACTCCGACCACGCTCAGCTCGCGCACCGCCGCCTCCGTGTCGTTGTCACCTACGCCGCACCGCGCCCTTCCCTGCACGGTACACGGACCGCAACACGGCCGTCCCATGCGCTACAGCACCACGCCCGCGCCGAAAAGGGGTTACCCCGGCAAGCCTACGGCACGCTTCCCGGAAGAGATCTTTCCGCGCAACCGCCACCCACCGGGCAACCTCACCGACCCAACGTCGACCGCAACCCCACCCGCACCAACGCGGCGTGCAGCTGCTCCGACAACGCCACCAACTCCCGCGCCGTCTCCGCCGCCCGCGCCCGCGCCGCCGGATCACTCTGCCGCGCCAACGGGGCCACCAACTGCGCGAACAAACCAACCTCCCGGTCAGCCGCCGTCCGATAACCCCGCAGGTGCCGCGGCTCCAACCCGTACGCCGCCAACCCCGCCACCGCCGACGCGATGATCAGAGCATCCGCGTCATACCACCCCGGCGGATCCGACACCAGCACACCGAGCCGCTCCAACTCAACCAACGTCGACTCGTCGATCCCACTGCGCGCCACGAGATCCGCCCGGCCGAGCCGCACCTGCGACGACTCGGCCGGCTCCGCCAACTCACGACCCGGCACCGCACCATCGGGACCAACCGCCACCAACGCCGGCCGCGACCGCCCCGGCTGCTCACCGGACGAATCCCACTGCGCCAACTGCTCCCGGATCACCCGCAACGGCAGGTACTTGTCCCGCTGCGCGGTCAACACGAACCGCAACCGCGCCACATCGTCCCAGCTGTACTTCCGGTAACCCGCCGCCGTCCGCTGCGGCTCGACCAAACCCTCGGCCTCAAGAAACCGCAGCTTCGAAATCGTGGTATCCGGAAAATCCACCCGCAACTGCCCAAGCACCTCACCGATGCTCATCAGCGGCTCAGACCGAGCCGCCCCGGGTGACATGGAGGCCGCAGGCTCGTTCACCCCCGGCCGGCCTCCTCCTCCGGGCGCGGACCGGCGATGAACACCACCCGGAACTTACCGATCTGGACCTCGTCACCATTGCTCAACGTGGCCGCCTCAACCCGCTCACGATTGACGTACGTGCCATTCAGGCTGCCCACGTCCCGCACCGTGAACGTCCCACCATCGCGGTGGAACTCCGCGTGCCGACGCGACACCGTCACGTCGTCCAGGAAGATGTCACTGTCCGGGTGCCGGCCACTGGTCGTCACATCGTGGTCCAACAGGAACCGGGCACCCGCATTCGGGCCTCGACGAACCACCAGCAGCGCCATACCCGGCGGCAACGAACCGGACATCCGGCTCGGAACCACATCGGTATCCGGCCCCTCCAGCACTTCGTCGAGCGAACCGAGATTGAGCGTCGAAGTGACGTCGAGTGGGGGGAACTCGTCGTCTGGCCGCGTCATGGGACCACCTCACGGATCTGTTCGGTCGGCGTCGGGTAATGGCGGGTCTGGCCGCCGGGCACTTGAACACCCGGCGGCTGGCTCCCCGTGCCCGGGAAGGCAATTCCGCAACGCTCAACTATTGGGTTCTCGGTCGACTGGGCGAGCCTAGCCAGCGCCGAAATGCAGGGCAACCGGACGCGCGCAGACAGCCCACGCACCGGATCAAGCACACTCAGCCTTCGGTGATCTTCTGATAAGCGGCCGCCGTCAGCAACCCGTCCGTCGCAGTCGGATCGTTCGGCGTGATCTCCACCAACCAACCCTCACCGTACGGATCAGTGTTGATCAGCTCAGGCGTGTCAGCCAACGCGTCGTTGCGCGCCGCCACCGTACCGGCCACCGGCGCGTAGATCTCCGACACGCTCTTGGTCGACTCGATCTCACCCAACGAGTCACCGGCCGCGACCACCGCACCCGCCTCGGGCAACTGCACGTACACGATGTCACCGAGCGCGTCCTGCGCGAAGTGGGTGATGCCGACCCGGACCGAAGCCGTGCCGTCACCCGCCACCCACTCATGCTCGGCGGTGTATCGCAGATCCTCGGGAATCACCAGACGCGTCCTTCATCCATCGGTGCCCCGGACCACCCGGGTCCGGCGCGGCCGCGCCGGTCAGGAGACCGGACGGGCGTGTTCCAACTTGATCGGCACGTGCAGCGCCGAAACCTCGGCAACCTCACGCTCCCCAAACGTCACGTTACCGCCGTCACCCCGGACCGACGCCACCACCCCACCAGGAATGTTCAACGCCGTACGCATCGTCGCCGGATCACCGATCACCGTGATCGTGTACGGCCCCGACAACCGACGCCCCTCCACCATCAACGACCCGTTGTCCCCATCGAGGAAGTACGTCGACGCGATGATCCGCACCGTCGCCCGATCCCCACCGGAAATCTGCATCGCCTCGGCGCCCGCACCCCGCAGCTCCTGCACCGCGTCCAACACCCGGTTCGCCGAAATCGGCTTCACCCCGGCGTCGAACTGAACAGTCAACCCCGGACCCACCGCCGGCAACGTCCCCGCCAGGATGCCCAACTCGTCCGCCCGCCGCGTCGCCTCATCCAACGCCGCCTGACGACCCTGCTCACCCGAGCGCAACTGCCGCTGACTGTCCTCCAGAGCCCGAATGTCCTGCTGCAGGCGATTCTCCCGCGCATCCAGATCCGACAGAATCCGGACCAGGTCCTCCTGCCGGGTGGCCCCCAGAGTCGGGTCCGTCGACGTCGTCTTCAACTGCACGACCAACGTGAACCCCAGCAACGCCAACAACGCGACGATCATCACCCCGGCCGCACTCCACCGGGACCGACCAGCCACCACCGGCTCCGCCGACCCGGCGGAACCCGCAACCGGCGACTCCCCCGACCGCGACACCGCGCTCAGGTCCACCGTCGCACCATCGTCGACCGGCTCCACACCCGGCTCCGCCGCAGGCTCGTCATCCGACGGCTGCGCCGGCCGTTGCGGCGCCAACGGGCTCAACTCATCCGGATCCGGCGCATCCGGCCGCGGATCCGGCTCACCCGCCGGCCCATCCGGCCGCACCGGACCAGCCGGCTGCGGCCACCCGGTCCCCGTGTCGGTCTGCTCGTCACTCATCGCAACCCAACCTACGCCCGGAACAGGTGCCGACGGATCGCCGCCACGTTGCCGAAGATACGCACACCCAACACAACGACCACACCGGTGGACAACTGCCCACCCACCCCCAACTGGTCACCCAGATACACGATCAGACCAGCCACCAGCACGTTCGAAATGAACGACACCACGAACTGCTTGTCGTCGAAGATGCGGTCCAACCGGGCCCGCACCCCACCGAACACCGCGTCCAACGCGGCCACCACCGCGATCGGCAGGTACGGCTGCAACGCCGCCGGCACCGTGGGATCAAGCCACACGCCCAGCACCACACCGGCGAGCAACGCCAACACCGCGATCATCGGCCACCTCCGGAGGGGCTAACAGTCGTCGCCGGACCGGACGACCCGGGACTGCCGGAACGGACACCCGACGCGGAAGGGCTCGGACTGACCGACGGCTTGGCGTAGCGTAGCTGCGGCTCCGGTGCCGCCGGCAGGGTGAGGTCATCCGCCTCCCGCACACCGAACGACAACCCCGTCCCCTGCGCGACCTTCCGCATCAGCGCCGCGTTGCGGCTGTCCTCGAAGTCGCGCCGCATCGAACCCGGCCCGATCGCCGACACCTCGTACGGCCCGGTCACCGGCCGGAAATCCACGAGCATCGCCTCACCCGCCGACCGGATCGTCGACGTCGACGTCAACCGTTGCCCGTTGATGGCGATCGCCTCCGCGCCAGCACTCCACAACGCGTTCGCCACACCCTGCAGGTCGCTGTAGAGCACCCGCGGCGGCCCGGCGCCGGCACCGGTGACCGCGTCCGCCTTGTCTGGGGCGTCCGCCAACCGCACCACCACACCATCACCGCGCACCCGACCCAGCCCGGTGCTCGCCTCCAGGTTGCGCAACCGGGCAGCGGCCGACCCGCTCAACGCCGCGTCCCGCTGCCGACTGACCTCCTCGCGCAGCTGGTCCGCCCGTGTGGACAACCGATCGGTCTGGCTCTCGCGTTCCTTGATCTGCGTCACCAGACCCGAACGGGCCTGGCTCCGCCCCGGCTCGTCCGCCATCGTCTGCCGGTACGCGACCGCGAACAGGAAACCGAGCATCACCACCACTACCAGGCTCACCGACCGTGCCGGCAAGGCTCGCCAGCCGCGCGCCGGAGCCGACTCCGCCGAGCTCCGGCGCGCGGCAGCCGCGTCCGCGTACCCCGGATCCAGCGGGTTGCGGAACAGCTCGGTGAGGAAGTCCGGCGCGTACACCCGGTCCTGGCCGGGTTTTCCCAGCCGCGGCGCGCTCACGCCGCCGCTCCCGGACCGCGCGCCGCGCGCACCAGCCTGGCCGCCTGCACGACGTACATCCCGCCGGCCACCCAGTACAGCACCAGGCCCCACCAGGCCAACGCCCACCCGATGGCGCTCGCCGCCGTCGCCACGTCGGTCGCCGCGCTGGCCAACAGCAGCACCGGGAACGCCGCGAGCAGCAGGAACGTGGCGGTCTTGCCCACGTAGTGCACCGGCGGCGGCCCGTACCCGTAGCGACGCAGCACCGCCAGCGAGACCAGCAGGAGCACCTCACGGGCCAGCAGCGCCGCGGTGAACTGCCACGGCACCACGTCCCGCGCGGTGAAGGCGACCAGGGTGGCGAGGATGTAGAGCCGGTCGGCGAGCGGGTCGAGCAGCTCGCCCAGGCGGCTGACCTGGTGCAGGCGGCGGGCGATCCAGCCGTCGACCCAGTCGGTGGTGCCACCGATGGCCAGCACCACGACCGCCGCCACGTCGGCCCGCGCCACCAGGAACAGGTAGAGGAAGAGCGGCACGCCCAGCAGCCGCCCGAAGCTGATCAGGTTGGGCAGGGTGAGCACCTGGTTGCCGGGAGTCTCGTCACCGGTGTCCCGCGGTTGCTCTGCCCGAGCCGGCCGACGCGACACCGATCCTCCTCCACGGCACGTGAGCCCTCCGGCCGGCGCCGGGCGCGGCTGAGGGTCGTACGCGCTGTCGGGCCGACCAGCGCCGGCTCTCCCCTGCGGCCCCGGGCGGGGCCCCTTCCCCTGATGCGGCCCGCGATCTCGAAGATCGCGGGCCGGGTAGGTGCGCTGCCACTATATCGGGCTTCCTCTCGCTGGCCGGGCGCCGCTACGCGCTCTCGGTGCGGCTGTGCCGCACTGTGGCGCGGATCACCACGCCTAAAGCGTCCTAGGACACTAGTGGAAGAGGGAAGCAGCGCTCAGGCCGTCTGGACGGCGGGATCGGTCTGCTGCTCGGGCGCCGACGTCGCCGCCCGAGCGAACCCGGCCAGCGCCAGCAACAGCTCGTGCTGCAGCCGCACCGGCATCCGGTCCAACACCGCCTGCACCGCACGCTGCCGCCGCTCGGCCAACTCCCCCAACAGGGTCAGCGCCGCAGCGGTCGGCACCAACCGCACCTCACGCCGGTCACGCGGATCGGCCACCCGACGCAACAGCCCGGTCGCCTCCAACCGGTCGCACAGGCGGCTCGCCGACGAGGGCACCACGTCCAGCAACTCCGCCAACCCGTTGACGTTGGTCTCCGGGCGACCGCAGATCAGCGTGAGCACTCTCAGCTGGGTGGGCGGCACCTGATGCCGCGACGCGGCCGACTCCAGTACGGCGATCAGCGTCCCGGCGGCCGCGTCGATCGCCGCGGCGAGATCCGCAGGTCGCTCCACCTGATGTCCCCTGCCGTCGTCGCGCTGGTGCCCGCCCGGCAACGCGGCTGCGAATCTCACCCCGTGCCCCGTTCGCGCGGACCGTGCCAGTCCAGACAGACCACGACGGCGTCGTCGCGCAGATCGGAATCCGCGTGATAGGCGTGCAGTTCGCGCATCACCGTACCAACCGCCTCGGCCGGCGGCTGCAGCCGCGTGGCGCGCAGGGAACGAGCCATCACCCGCTGCCCGTACGGCTCCTGACCCGGCGGCTCGGCGGCCCACACCCCGTCGCTGACCACGAAGAGCCGGTCACCCGGGGCGAGTTGCACCTCCTGAAGCTCGTAGCGGGTCTCGGCGAACATGCCCAGCGGCAACTGCTGGTCCAGCTTCAGAGGCTCGACAGTGGACCCCCGCATCCGCAACAGATGCGGGGAGCCCGCGTCGACCGCCCGCACCCGGCCGACGCGAGTGTCCACCTCGAGCAGCAGGGTAGCCACGGACCGGGCGCCTCGGTGTTGGTAGAAGACCGTGTCCGAGGCCAGCTCGGCTTGCTCCACCAGGCCGCCACCGGAGCGACGCGCGTTGCGCATCGCGTTGACCGTGACGGCTGTCAACAGGGACGCCGCCAGCCCGTTGCCCTCGCCGTTGAGCACCGTCACGGTGAGACGGTCGCCGTCCAGCGACCAGTCAAAGTGGTCGCCACCCACCGTGTACGCCGGTTCGAGCTGACCGGCCAGGTCGAACGCGTGGTGGGACACACCACGACCGGGCAGGAGGTCCCACTGCATCTCGGCGGCCATCGTCAGTCGCTCCCGACGGCGGGCCCGCCGGTAGCGGTCGGTCTCCCGGTCCGCCGCGCGCATCGCCACGGCCAGGGCGCCGGCGATGTCCGTCGACCGACCGGTGACCGCCGCGTTCGGTACGGTCGGCAGCTCGATCAGCAGCACGCCCAGCCGCTCCCCCCACACCGTCAAGGGCAGGTAGAGCCGGCAGGGGCCTTCACCGTCGCGTACCGGCTGCTGACTGCTGAAGCAGCGCTGCGCCATGGTGTGGCAGGCCAGGAAGCCGCCCGCCGGCAGGTCCGGGTCCAGCACGGGCCAGAGGCCGCTGATTCGGTAGTCGGCGACGAAGACGTCGGTGCGCAGCGCGCCCATCGCGGACCGGATCGCCCGGTCCGCCGCCTCCGCCAACTGGTCCGGCGGAGCCTCGCGCAACGCGCGCGACACCACGTCCGGCGCGTCTACCATCGTCGTCCTCCCCAGAAGCTTGCTACAGGGCAAGCATCATACGGACGCCACCGGACGGATGATCGGCGCGGTCAGTCACCCGCTCGAGTCGCGAGCACACCGTGGAACGCGTCGGGCACCCGCGCCGGCGGGCCGTCCGGCCGCCACTCGGCGACCGGGACGATCCCGTCCGCCGTCGGCGCCCACCGACCCAGCAGGGGCGCGAACGCCGCCGGTGGACGCATCCGGAACTGCGGTCCCATCATGGCCAGCGCCTGCGGGTGGCCGGCCAGCTCCTCGGTGTCGAAGTCCACCGCGAGCAGGCTGCCCGGCGCCGCGGCCGCGTACAGCTCGTCGAGGGTGCGGGTCAGCGTGGCGTCGTCGAGGAACGCGGCCAGGCCGAGGAAGACCACCCCGACCGGCCGCCGACCCCAGCCCGGCACGAAACGGTGCAGCTGCGCCGGGTCGACAGTGCCGATGTCGGTCGCGTCGCCGAAGCCGTAGCCGGCCCGGTCGCTGCCGGCGAGGATGCTCTGTCCCAGTCGGATGGTGACCGGGTCGACGTCGGTGTAGAGCACTGTCGCGTCGGTGGCGACCTCGTGCACGTTGCCCATCGTCGGCACCCCGGCGCCGAACACCAGGAACCCGTCCACGCCCTGGGCGGCCACCGCCCGTACCGCCCGGCCCAGGAACGCCCGCAGCTCGCGGAACACCGGCGCGCACGGCCCGTACGCCTGCTCGAACGCGTTCGCGGCGGCCACGTCCACGGGGAAGTGATGCTGCCCGCCGAGCCAAAAGTCGATCATGCGAGCGGTGCTCGGCTGGTCTGGTTCACCCATCGGCGGCGCTCCCTCCCCGGTCCTGGGCAGCGTACCGATCGGGACGCGCTCAGCGGTATCGCGGCACGAGGGCGTCCGGGCCCGCGATACTGGCCGCGAGCGGAGGTGGGCGGTGAACTCGGCGAACAACGCGGCGGTGGTGGTCGGCGTCGACGGCTCGGAGTCGGCGCTGCGCGCCGTGCGCCTCGCCGCGACCGAGGCCGCGCGCCGGCACCGACCGCTGCGGGTCGTGCACGGCTTCATCTGGCCGCTGCTGCACGTACCGGTCACCCCCGCCCCGGACGCGCCGCCCGGCGGTGGGCTGCGCCACCAGGCAGAGGAGCTGGTCGAGGCCGCGGTGCGCGAGGCCGAGGCGACAGTGCCCGGGTTGTCGATCTCCGGCGAGATCATCGACGGTGAGGCCGCCGCGGTGCTGGTGGGCGAATCCCCCACCGCCGCGCTCATCGTGCTCGGCGATCGCGGGTTGGGTGGCTTCTCCGCGCTGCTGGTCGGCTCGGTCGCGGTGCAGGTCGCCGCGTACGCCGACTGCCCGGTGCTGGTCGCGCGCGGCACGCAGCGACCCGACGAGCCGGTCCTGGTCGCGGTCGACGGCTCGGACGCCTCCCGGCGGGCGGCGGACTTCGCCGCCGAGACCGCCGTGTCGCTCGGCGTGCCGCTGGTGGCGGTGCACGCCTACCGGCACCCCGGCAGCAGCGGCCCGGGCGACATGCAACCCCTGGTGTACGACGAGGCGAAGCTGCGCGGCGAGCAGGAGCGGATGCTCGCCGGGTGGCTGACCGGGCTCACCGAGGACCATCGGGGTCTGCGGTTGACGTGCCAGGTGCTGCACGGCCGACCCGGCACCGTGCTCGCCGAGGCGTCCCGCTCCGCCCAACTGGCGGTGGTCGGCGGGCGCGGGCGCGGCGAGGTGACCGGGTTGCTGCTGGGGTCGGTGAGCCAGTCGATGCTGCACCACGCGCAGTGCCCGGTGGTCGTGGTCCGCGCGCCCCGGTAGCGCGCCGGGGTTGGTCCGCCACCAGACGGGTAGACGGCCGCGGTAGGCCCAGCGGACGGTGGGCAGCACCAGGTGCCCAGACCGACGAAGGAGGCACAGATGCCAGGACCACGGCCGGGCAGTAACGCGTACGACAAGCAGCGCGCGCGGTTGCGCAACGCGATCGACGACTCCGGGCGCCGAGTACCCGACGGCAAGGCCAACCAGGTCGCGAACCGGATCCTCCAGGAGGATCGCGGTCAACGAGGCGTGGTGCGCGGTGAGCGGACGTACGGCCCGAAGAGCGAGCGCGAACCGGGCGACCCGAAGTGAGGAGGGTCGACGTGGCCGACGGCGCGATCGCGGGCGCCGTCGGCAGCACCGCTCTGAACGTGGTCAGCTACCTCGACATGGCGCTACGGGGACGGCCGGAAAGTGACGTCCCCCAGGAGACCGTCGACCGGCTGGCCGGGATCGCGCACGTGGACCTGGGAAACGGGGCCCGGGCGGCCAACCGCCGCTCGGGCCTCGGGCCGCTGATCGGTTACGGGCTGGGCGTCGCCGCGGGCGTCGGGTTCGCCCTCTACGCCGGTGGTCGACGTCAGCCGTTGCCGGTGGCCATCGGTCTGCTCGGCGCGGGTGTGATGACCATGACCGACGGGTCGATCACCGTGTTCGGGATCAGCGACCCGCGTACCTGGCGGCGCTCCGACTGGATCTCCGACATCATCCCGCACCTCGCATACGGGCTGGCGGCCGCCGCCACCTGGAACAGGTTGCGGCGGCCGCCAGGCCGCGGTCGTTAGTCAGCGGGTGTCGCTGTCGTCCTCGGCCACCGGCTCACCGGCCGGGCCGTACGGCGACACCTGCCCCTTGGGCACCGGTCGACCGGCGTCCCCGCGCGACGAGCCACGGTTGAGCGGGTGCCCGGTCGGATTGGGCCCCTTGCTGTCCTGGCTGGTGGCTCCCTTGGCGTTGCGCCGGAGCTCTTCCTGCTGGGGATTGACCACGGGTGTCTCCCTTCCGGGTGCGGCAGGCGGCATCGACCGCCTCCACAGCCGCATACCCGCCCGCCCCGGCGGCATTCCGGCCACCGTCACCGGTGCGACGGCTAGCGGGTCCTCAAGTGGGTAACCCACCGGAGTGGGCAATGATCGAAGTGTGGTGCGGGTCCTGCTCGACCGACGTGGTCGCACGTACGCCGAGGAGGCCGGCATCCAGCTCGCCGACCGGCCAGGGCCGCTGTATCAGCTGCTGGTGCTGACCACGCTGCTGAGCACCCGAATCCGGGCGTGCGTGGCGGTGGACGCGGCGCGGGAGCTGTTCGCCGCCGGCTACCGCACCCCACAGGCCATGGAGGCGGCCAGTTGGCAGGACCGCGTCGACGCGCTGGGTCGGGGTCACTACCGCCGCTACGACGAGCGGACCGCCACCATGCTCGGCACCGGCGCCCGGCTGTGCCTGGACCGTTGGCACGGTGACCTGCGACGCCTGCACCGGGAGGCCCAGGGCGACCCGGCCGGGCTGCGGCGGCGGCTCACCGAGTTCCCCGGCATCGGCCCCACCGGAGCGGACATCTACCTGCGCGAGGCGCAGACGGTCTGGTCGGACGTGCGCCCGTACGCCGACCGTCGGGCCCTGGCCGGGGCGAAGCGGCTGGGCCTGCCGGGTTCCCCGGACCGGCTCGCCGGTCTCGTCGACGAACCGGACTTCGGGCGGCTCGCGTCAGCCCTGGTCAGGGTGGCGCTGGGTGAGGAGTCCGCCGGTGAGGTCACCCGCGCCGCCGCCCGCTGAGGCGCTCACTTGACCGTCTTGTCCCCCGGGCGGGTCAGGTGCCACACCAGCAGCGCGGCGAGCAACGCCAGGACCACCACCCCGCCGGAGATGCCACGGCCCTCCTCGGGGCTGCGGCCGGCGCTGCCGAAGTAGATCACCGCGAGGCCGGCCAGCACCGTGACGAACGTACGCAACCCTCGGTCCTTCACGTCTGGCACGGTAGGCGGACCGCGGTTGCCGCTTTTCTATTTGGACCTTTTGTCAACCTTTCGGGTGAGTGCTCAGCGCTCGGTGACGAATCCGCGGAGCCGCACCCGGCGCACCGCCCGGTCGGCGACCTCCACCACCTGCAGGGTCAGCCCGGGCAGCCGCACCGTCTCACCCGGGGAGTCCGGCAGGTGCCGTAGTCGGGCCAGCACCAGACCAGCCACCGTCGTGTAGTCCCGGGACAACGGAAAGCTCAGCCGCACCCCCAGGTCGGGCAGGTCGTGCAGCGGGAAGTCGCCGGGCACCAGCAGCGACCCGTCCGGTTCCCGGACGACCCCGCGCACGTCCCGGTCGGTCTCGTCGTACAACTCGCCGACCACCTCGGCCAGCAGATCCTCCATGGTGACCATGCCGTCGATGCCCCCGTGCTCGTCGACCACCAGGGCCAACTGCTGATGCTCCTGCCGCAGCTGACGCATCGCGTCGGCGACCGGCAGGGTCACCGGCAGTAGCAGCGGATCCCGGACCCGCTCACCCACCGGGGCGGTGCCGGCCCGCACCAGGTCGCGGATGTGCACCACCCCGAGCACGTCGTCCAGGCCGCCGGGGCCGGTGACGGGAGCGCGGGACCGCCCGGCGGCGGCGAGCCGCCGGACCCCCTCGTCGGCGGCCAGACCGGCCGGCAGCGTCGTCACCTCCCGCCGGGCCACCAGGATCTCCCGCAACGTCCGGCCGGCGATGTCGAACGCGCCGGTCAGGATCTCCCGCTGCTGGGCCGACAGACCGCGCTGGCTGGCCAGCATCTCCCGCAACTCCTCCTCGGTCATCTCCTCCCGGTTGGCGCGCGGGTCACCACCGGCGAGCCGCACGACCGCGTCGGTGGCCCGGCTGAGCAGCCACACCGCCGGCCGGGACACCCGGGCCAACAGATCCAGCGGGCCCGCGCTCAGCAGCGCCCAACGCTCGGCCCGCTGCATGGCCAGCCGCTTCGGGGCCAACTCCCCGAGCACCAGCGTGACGAACGTCAGCAGCACGGTCACCAGCAGCACCGCGGCGGGACGCGCCGCCCCGCCGAGGAAACCCAACGGCCCGACCAGCGGACCGGCCAACGACACCGCGGCCGCCGCCGAGGCCAGGAACCCCGCCAGGGTGATGCCGAGCTGAATCGTGGCCAGGTAGCGGTTCGGGTCGCGCGACAGCTGCACCAACCGGTCGCCGGCACGGCTGCGCCGGCCCAGCCGCCGCAACTGCCCCTCCCGCAGGGTCACCAACGCCATCTCGCTGCCCGAGAGCGCGGCGTTGATGAGCACCAGCACGGCCACCAACGCCAACTGCCCGAGCTGACCGCCCATCGCGTACCCCCGTCCGCCGCCTGAGGTCACTCAACCGCAGCGGGGCGCGGCGCGGGCCCGGTTTGCGACCGCGCACCGCTCAGTCGACCTCCAGGTCGTCCAGCGAGATGGCGTGGGTCATCAGCCACCGGGCCAGCGCCGACATCCCGAACAGCCACAGCGGCACCGACTCGGTGGGGCCGTTGGTGGCGTAGATGGCGAAGCGCAGGTCCGGCGCGCGGTACGCCTCGATCCGCCACCGGTGCTGCCGGTCCCGCCAGACCGCCGAAGGGTCCATGGCGTCACCGTAGGTGACCATCGCCGACCTCGGGGCCGGTTGGCCCGGCATCGCCGGCTCAGCCCGGCACCACCGTCGTCCCGAACACGATGCGGGCAACGGACACCAGGAGGTTGATGCCGACCGCGGCGAGGATCAGCCAGCCGAACCCACGCCACCCCGAGCCCCGGTCAGGCACCGGCACCGGCGGTGCTCTCCACAGCTCCCGGTAGGTCCAGGCCAGCACACCCACCCCGAACGGCAGGAGCCCGACCCAGAACCAGAACCACCGGGTGCCGGCCAGCGGCGGCGCGCCGGCGATCAAGCGGCCCAGCCACAGCACGATCAGCACACCGGCGAGCAAAGCCGCGGCGTTCCCGATCCGGTGCGCGGTGCCGCCCCCGGCCTGCCACGAATCGTCGACCGCGGCACGCCGCGCGTCCCACCCGGTGCTCGCCGACGAGTCCGGCCCGACGGTGGACGAGTCAGAGGCGAGCGGCGCCCCAGCGGCGTACCGGTTCTGGCCGTTCGACACGGTCCAGGTCAGCATCCCCCCGTCGGCCGCGTACTGCACACGCGGCTGGCTCCCCCAGTACGCGCCGTCGTCGGCCCAGCCGTACGCCCGCTGGTAGCTCACCACCCGGCCGGCCGCGAGATCCCGGTCGAGCTGGGCCTCGGTCGACGCGCGGGGCTCGACCCACCACGCCAGACCGGCCCACAGCACCCACAGCACCGGCAGCCCCCAGCGCAGCGCCACCGAGACGACGCGCCACCGACCATCGCCCGGCCGCGACCGGGACGGGGACAGCTCGACCATCAGCCCACCGTCGCATCTCGGCGCAACCGTGTCAGCACCGGATCGGTCGCGGCGGTCAGCGGTCAGGTTGATCCTGGTCCGTCGGCACTGTGGCTCGCCGGACGCACTCGCGAAGCAGAGCACGACGTCGGGAATGCACGTCGTCGGGTTCCTGACTGCTGGCCGCATAGACGTTGCTCACCGGCGACCAGGCCATGGACATCGCGATGACCAGGGCCATGATGTCGAACGGGTCACCACCGCGGATCCGTCCGGCGGCCTGGGCCTCGGCGATTGCCGTGAGCTTGCGATCGTCGTAGTGCTGGTGGGTCTCGACGAGGTGTCCGGCGGGCCGGCGTTCCAGCCGCGTCCACGTCGCGAGCCGGATGAGGTCGGGGCGGCGCAGGTACTCGTCGTAGAGGCGAACGGCCCAGTCCGCGAGATCGTCGGCGTCGATGGGCACGACGTTGGTGATGCGTTCGAGCGAGCTGAGGAAGATCGCGTCGAACAGTCGTTCCTTGTCCCCGAAGTAGGCGTAGAGCTGCGCCTTGTTGGTGCGGGCCGCCGTCACGATGCGTTCGACGCGGGCCCCGGCGATGCCGTGTTGGGCGAACTCCTCGGTGGCGGCGTCCAGGATGCGCTGGTAGGTCGCGGCACCTCGCGAGGTCAGGGGCTGCTCCGGCATGTTTCCACACTAGCAAAACAGAACAGTTGGTTTGCTTCGGCTCGCCGCTCGACCTAGGCTGCAACAGACCGAACAGTCTGTTTAAAGGAGTCGATCATGCGAAGGACCACTGGCTGGCGAGCGACCGGCCCGACGCAGCTGCGGCGTGCCCCGATCGAGCGCCGTGACCTCCGCCCAGACGACATCGCGGTGCGGGTCGACTACTGCGGGGTCTGCCACAGCGACCTGCACGCCCTGCGCGACTACGACCAGCACACCGACGCACCACTGGTGCCGGGTCACGAATTCACCGGCGTGGTGACCGCCGCCGGCCCCGACGTGACCAGCTTCTCGATCGGCGGAAGCGTCGCGGTGGGCAACATCGTCGATTCCTGCGGCGCCTGCGCCATGTGCGCAGCCGGACAGGAGAACTTCTGCCACTCCTTCCCGACCCTTACCTACGGCGGCACAGACCGGCAGGACGGGTCGACGACCCTGGGTGGCTTCTCCCGCGAATACGTCGTGCGGAACACCTTCGCCTACCCGCTCCCCGCCGGCCTCGACCCGGCCGCAGCCGCCCCGCTGCTGTGCGCCGGCGTCACCGTGTGGGAGCCCCTGCGCTCCCATCGCGTCGGCCCAGGCACTCGCGTCGCCGTGGCCGGGCTCGGCGGCCTGGGCCACCTCGCGGTCAAGATGGCCGTGGCACTCGGCGCTACCACGACCGTGATCAGCCGCACCCTGGACAAGCGGGACGACGCCCGCCGGCTCGGCGCACACGACCTCGTCGACTCCACCGATCCCCAGCAGATGGCTGCTGCCCGCGACACCTTCGACCTCGTCATCGACACCATCTCCGCACCGCACGACCTCGCCCCGTATCTGAATCTCGTGGCGATGGACGGCACCCTCAGCCTGCTCGGATACCTGGGTCCGGTGACAGTCGAAACCACCGACCTGCTTGTCGGCCGCAAGAAGCTCAGCTCCGCCGGGAGCGGAGGCCGCCGCTCGACAGCTGAGATGCTCCAGTTCTGCGCCGACAACGGCGTCACCGCCGACATCGAGGTACTCCCGTCGGCGCAGGTGGGCACGGCACTCGACCGCCTCCGGCGAAACGACGTCCGCTACCGCTTCGTGCTGGACATGTCCGACCTGGACTGACGGTGGTTGGCGAGGTCACGGCGCGGCGCTCAGGTGACGACGATCCGGGCGTCGTCGGGCAGCCGGCGGGTCGCGCCCCGCCGGTCCAGCAGCTCCAGCAGGGGCACCGCCACCCGGCGGGTGGTGTCCAACGCCTGCCGCGCCGCCGACAGGGTGAACGGCTGCGGCAACCCGGCCAACACCCGCACCGCGTCGTCGAGCGCGTCGGGCAGCAACACCACGTTGTCGGCCAGCCGCAGCAGGGCGCCGGCCCGCACCGCGGCGCCGATCTCTCGGGGGCCCAGACCGAGGTCGACGAGGCGGTCCGCTTCGGGGGCGCGGAACGGCCGGTCGCCGTACTCGGCGCGGACCCGTTGCACGGCCAGGGCCACCGGTTCGGGCAGCGCGTTGGCGCTCGCCGCCCCGACCCGGCCAGCGTGGATCCGCAGCGGCGGCCGGACCAGCACCTCGACCAGCACCCGGTCGGGCAGGGCGAGGCGCTGACGCAGCGCGTCCACCGGCATTCCGGGCTCCAACGGGTGTTCCCGCGCGTGCCGGGCGACCTCCTCGGTCAGCTGCTCACCGAGCCGCCGCCAGTGTGCGGGGTCGGCCAGCCAGTCACCGGCCACCGGCTCGGCGTGCACCGGCACACCCATCCGGATCAACGCGCCGGCCCGGATCAGCCGGCGACGGCGCAGCTCCCCCGCCAGGTCGGGTCGACCGTCCAACTCGGCGAGGACCTGGGCGCGGGCGGCGGCCGCACCCCGTCGACCCAGCGGTGGGGGTGCCACGTCCAGCACCCGCACCCCGCCGCTGACGTGGTGGCGGCCCGGGTCCCGCAGCAGCGCCCGGTCACCCACCAGCAACGGCAGCGGGCGGGCCAGCCGCAGCCGGACGGTGTCCGGGCCGAGCGGGCGCACCCGTACCGGCACCGCCGCCGACCCGACGTGCAGGGTGAGGGTGGCCGGCAGGTCGGCGGCCGGGTCGCCGGCGAGCCGGACGTCGACCAGGTCGGTGTGGTGAAACCGGCCCGGGGTGAGCAACGCGTCGCCCCGGCCGAGCCGGTCGCGGGGCGTCCCGCGCAGGTTGACCGCCACCCGGGCGACCGCCGCCGCCTCCGGTCGGGCCTCGCCCAGAGAGTGCAGGCCACGGACCCGGACCGGTTCGTCGGCGCCGGCCAGCTCCAGTTCGTCGCCCACACGCAGCCGCCCGGCGCCGAGGGTGCCGGTGACCACGGTGCCGCTGCCCCGCACGGTGAAGCTGCGGTCCACCCACAGCCGGACCGGGTCGTCCAGCGCCGGCGCGGGCAGTTGGGCGGCGAGCCGGTCCAGGGCCGCCCGCAGCTGCGGCAGGCCGGCGCCGGTCAGGCCACTGACCGCCACCGCAGGCACCGCGCCGAGGCTGGTCTCGGCGATCTCGGCGCGGGCGCGGGCCGTCGCCGGCCCCGGATCGGCGAGGTCCGCGCGGGTCACCGCCAGCAGGCCGTACGCGACGCCGAGCGCGTCGAGCGCGGCCAGGTGCTCGGCGGACTGCGGCATCCAGCCCTCGTCGGCGGCCACCACGATCAGCGCCGCCGGGACCGGGCCGACCCCGGCGAGCATGTTCGGCACGAACCGCTCGTGCCCGGGTACGTCGACGAAGGCGACGGTGCCGCCGGACGGCAGGGTCGTCCAGGCGAAACCCAGATCGATGGTCATCCCCCGGCGGCGTTCCTCGGCCCACCGGTCGGGTTCCATCCCGGTCAACGCCCGGACCAGTGTCGACTTGCCGTGGTCGACGTGCCCGGCGGTCGCGACGACGAACACGCTCAGTCCTCCCCGGGCACGCGCAGCACGGCCTCGCGGACGGCCTCGTCCGCGTCGGCGGGCACACAGCGCAGGTCGAGCAGGAGCCGGCCGCGCACCACCCGACCCAGGACCGGCGGGTCTCCGGTGCGCAGCGGCACCGCGTACCGCTCGGGCAGGCTCAACGCCCACGAGTCCAACTCCACCCCGGGGGCGCCGCCCCCGCCGACCACCGCGACGGCCGGCACCACCTCCGCCTTGCGGCCGTCCGCGCCGAGCCGGTCCCGCAGCCGCTCGACCCGTTCCCGCAGGGCACCCGGGTCGGTGTGCAGCGCCGCCCGGGTCGGAGTGTCCGGTTGGTGCAGGGTGGCGGCCAGCGCGGCCAGGGTGAGCTTGTCCACCCGCAGCGCCCGCGCCAGTGGGTGGCGACGCAACCGCTCGATCACCTCGACGTCACCCAGCAGCAGCCCTGCTTGCGGCCCACCGAGCAGTTTGTCGCCGCTGGCGGTGACCAGCGCGGCGCCCGCGCGCAGGGTGCTGGCCGCGTCCGGTTCGTCGGCCAGCAATGGGTCCGCGCCGAGCAGCCCGGAGCCGATGTCCGCGACCACCGGCACCCCGAGCGTGGCCAGTTGCCGTACCCCGACGGCGGAGGTGAAACCGGTGACCCGGAAGTTCGACGGGTGCACCTTGAGCACGAAGCCGGTCTCCGGGCCGAGCGCGGCGGCGTAGTCCGCGAGGGTGGTGCGGTTCGTGGTGCCCACCTCGCGCAGCCGCGCACCGGTGCTCTCCAGCAGGTCGGGCAGGCGGAAACCGTCGCCGATCTCGACCAGCTCGCCCCGGCTGACCACGATCTCCCGGCCGGCGGCCATCGCGGTGGCGGCCAGCACCAGCGCGGCGGCACCGTTGTTGACCACGTGCACGGCGCCCGCGTCGGGCACCGCGGCGGCCAGCGCGTCGAGCGCGCCCCGGCCGCGACGGGCCCGCCGGCCGGTGACCAGGTCCAACTCGACGTCGGTGTGCCCGGCGGCGGCCACCACCGCGGCGACCGCGGCGGACGACAACGGCGCCCGACCCAGGTTGGTGTGCAGCACGACACCGGTGGCGTTGAGGACCACCCGCGGGCCGGGCGTGGGCAACGCGGCGACCGCCGCGTCGCGTACCTCGTCGGGGTTGAGCTCGCCCCGGCGGGCGCGGCCCTGCGCGTGGGAGACGATCGCCTTGACCTGCTCCCGGCCGAGGGCCACGGCGGCGGTGGCCAGCACCGGGTCGGCGAGCAGCGTGTCCGTACGGGGCACCCGACGTCGCGGGTCCACCGGGCCGTCGCCCATCACGTCATCTCCTGCAAGCGGTGTGGCGGAGACGGACGGGAATCGAACCCGCCTGGCCCGGGTCCCGGACCACTCCGGTTTTGAAGACCGGGAGGGGCACCAGCCGCCTGAACGCCTCCACCGGACATTCGATCACACCGCGGGCGGCACCGCCCGATCAGATGGAAGATCCATGCCGGTTCGCCGCGCCTCGACCCGTTCGCGCTGCGGCACCACCGTGTAGCGGGGGTCGCGGGCCGAGGCGACGCCGCCGTAGAAGATGCCGAACCGGGTCAGCACCGACGCGGCCAGCAGCGCGGTCCCCGAGAGCGCCCCGACCACCCGGCTGCGCCGGCCCAGCAGAGCACCCGCCACCCCGCCGGCGGTCAGCAACCGCCCGGCGCGCAGCAACCGACCCGGCCGACCCAACCGGTAGGGCTCGCTGAGCAAGCCGAGGCGGGTCTCCACCCGATGCGCGCCGTACAGCTCCAGGGCCGCGCCGGCCACCGCCATCCGACGGGCCGGCCCGGCCTGGGCCGGCGGCGCGGCGAGCAGACCCACGCCGGCGCCGCTGGCCAGGGCGCTGCCCGCGAAGATCACCGGCAGCTCGGGGTACGCCTCGTGCCAGGACGGCACCGCCGTGTCGGCCAGCAACACCCCGGTGTACGTGGCCAGCGCCGGCGCGGTGCCGGCGGCAAGCAGCCCAGCGGCGTGCCCGATCGGCGGCAACGCCCGGCCGGCCAGCCCGAGCAGACCGTGCCGGGGCAGCACACCGGCCGCCTCGGCGATCGCGGCGACGCCCGCCGCCGGCCCGTACGCGGTAAGGATCCAGGTGCCCATCGACATCGGCGAGGTCGGCTTGGCCACCCGCAGCATGTGGTGGAAACGTGTCGGCCGGCCCAGGTCCTTCACCAGGAAGACGGCGCTGGCGCTGACGGCGGCCAACGCGGTGACCCGACCGGCGCGCCGCAACGCGGGCCGCCCGGTGAGCTGCCCACCGGCGGCCAGCAGCGACGAGCCGGCGGCCAGCCCTCCGGTGAACAGGTACGCGGCGATGTCCCACTTCCAGACCGGCGCCTTCAGGATTGGCCGACCGTAGTAGGACGTGAACTCCGCCTCCGGCACCCGCAGTTCCTCGCCGCCACCGCCGCGCCGCCTGCGCCGCCGCCCCTGCCGGCCCCCGGCTTCGGTGCTCCGCCGCGCCGTCAGGTCGCCCCGGCGGCTGCTGGCTGCGGTGCCCCTGTCGGTCGGATGGTCGCCACCGCTCGTGGCCTCCGCGCCGCTCATGGCCGCTGCACCGCTCGTGGCGCTGGGGCGGTCGTCGCTCACCTGTGGTCGGTCGTCGCCCTCGGCGGCGAGCCGCTCCCGGAAGCGACGGAACCGGTCGCCCACGGGGCCCGGTGGGGTCATGAGGAACCTCCGACGAACGCGGCGACGGTCGCCGCCGCCATGGCGAGGGCCGCGAGGCCGGCGCGCTTCCACATCTTCGGCAGATCGCGGGTCGTCACGACCGGGTCGGGTGGCAGCCCGTACACCTCGGGTTCGTCCAGGAGCAGGAAGAACGCCCCGTCACCGCCCACGCCGTCGTTCGGATCGTGCCCGTACAGGCGGGCCTCGGGGACCCCCCTGTCGTGCAGCGTCGCCACCCGGGCGGCGGCGCGTTCACGCAGCTCGTCCAGGGGCCCGTACTGGATCGACTCGGTCGGGCACGCCTGCGCGCACGCCGGAGTCATCCCCGCGCCCAACCGGTCGTAGCACAGCGTGCACTTCCACGCCCGACCGTCGTCCTTGCGCTGGTCAATGACGCCGTACGGACACGCCGAGATGCAGTAACCGCAGCCGTTGCAGATGTCCTCCTGCACCACCACCGTGCCGAACTCGGTCCGGAACAACGAACCCGTTGGGCAGACGTCCAGGCAGGCCGCGTGCGTGCAGTGCTTGCAGACGTCCGACATCATCAACCACCGGAAATCCGTACGCTCCTCGACGCCCGTGCCCCGGCCCGGTGGCTGGGCCCCCGGCATCCCCAGGAACTGCGGACCCGCGCCACCCCGGCCCGCGGCGGTCGGATCGGCCGCGATCGCGCCGAGCACGTCCGCCGGCCCGCCCCCGGCCATCCGGGCGGCGGCGGACGGCGTGCCGGTCGGCACACCCGGGTCCGTGCCGGTGCGCTCGCTGGTGCCAGCCGCCGCGGCCGCCGACGCCGCGCTGGCCGATCCGTCGGTCGGCGTTCCCGCGAACGGCGGAGTGCGGTGACCGGCCGGCCGGGGTTGCTCGATGAACGCGACGTGCCGCCAGGAGTTCGCGGTCAACGCGCCGGTGTTGTCGTAGGACATACCCAGCAGGTCGAGCCCGCTCTCCGGGACGCCGTTCCACTCCTTGCAGGCCACCTCGCAGGCCTTGCACCCGATGCAGACGCTGGTGTCGGTGAAGAACCCCATCCGCGGCGGCGCGTTCTCGTAGCCCGCGTCAGGTGCCGGGTCCAGCGGGCCGTACAGGCTGTTCGGGTCAGGAAGCACGGTGCTCCTTTCCCTCGCTGTCGGTGGTGACCGCCGGGGCATTGTGGCCCGGGTTGATCCCGGCGCGCCGCTGGTAGTCGGCCACCAGGTCCAGCAGCGCCGGCCCGGTCGGTCGGCGGCCCGGCCGCACGTCGCAGGTGCCGACCTTGCTCTCCTGGATCAGCACGTTCGGGTCCAGGCTGATACCGAACAGGTCGTTGGCCGAGTCGCCGGTCACCAGACCCTCGAAACCGAAGTGGTACGGCAACCAGACCTGGTGGATCAACCGGTCCTCGACGCGCAACGGGGTCAGCCGGTCGGTCACCAACACCTTCGCCTCAATCACCGCACGGCCACTGACCAGGTGCGCCCAGCCCAGGTGGGCGAGGCCGCGTTCGACGGCCAACTCCGGGGACACCTCGACGAACATCTCGGGCTGCAACTCGGCCAGCGGCGACACGTTGCGGCTCATCGCGCCGGCGGTGTGGTGCTCGGTGAGCCGGCTGACCGTGAACACGTACGGAAACACCTGACTGTGTTGCTCGGGCGGGCTCGGGTTCACCGAGTTCACCGGGTGCGCGTACATCTTGCGGGTCGGGTTGGCCTGCTGTCCGTAGAGCGGGTTACGCACCGGCGACTCCACCGGCTCGTAGTGCGTGGGCATTGGTCCGTCCAGGACACCGCTGGGCGCGTACAGCCAGCCCTTCCCGTCGCCCTGCATGATGAACGGGTCGTCGCCGGCAATGCCCTCCGTCCCGGACGCGCCGGGCGGCGGCCGGTACGACGGTGGCTTGGTCTTCTCGAAGTCCGGCACGTCGTGACCGGTCCACTCGCCCTTCTCGGCGTCCCACCAGACGTAGCGTTTGCGCTCACTCCACGGGTTGCCCTCCGGGTCCGCCGACGCACGGTTGTAGAGGATGCGCCGGTTCGCCGGCCACGCCCAACCCCACTCGGCGGCCACCCAGTCCTGCTCGTGTCGGGACTTGCGCCGGGCCGCCTGGTTGACGCCGTCGGCGTACACCCCGGTGTAGATCCAGCAGCCGATGGCGGTCGAGCCGTCCGCGCGGGCCTCGGCGAAGCTGGACAGCGGACGGCCGGTCGCCACGTCGTACCCGTTGATCTCGCGCAGCACCGACTCGGCGCTCGGCTCCGCGTGCGGACCGTGCGTGGGGTAGTCCCAGGTGAGGTCGAGCAGCGCCCGGTCGCGCGGCAGCGGCGAGTCGGCCAGCTTCTCGCGCAGCCGTCGGCCCAGGTGGTAGAAGAACCACAGCTCGGAGCGGGCGTCACCCGGCGGCTCGACGGCCTTCTCCCGCCACTGCAACAACCGCTGTGTCTGGGTGAACGTGCCCTCCTTCTCCACGTGCGAGGCGGCGGGCAGGAAGAACACCTCCGTGCGGCACTCCTCCGGCACGATCTCCCCGGTGGCGACCTCGGGGCCGTTCTGCCAGAACGTCGCGCTCTCGATCATGAACAGGTCCCGGACGACCAACCAGTCGAGGTTGGCCATGCCCAGACGCTGCGCCCGGCCGTGCGCCGACCCGACCGCCGGGTTCTGCCCGAGCAGGAAATAGCCCTTGATCTTGCCGTCGATCATGTTCAGCACCTGCTGATAGGTGCCGTGGTCACCGGTCATCCGGGGCAGATAGCCGTAGCAGTAGTCGTTCTCCGGTGTCGCCGCGTCACCCCAGTACGCCTTCAACAGGCTCGCGGCGAACGATCCGGCGTTACCCCAGAAGCCCTTCTGGCCGGGGTGCCGGATGCTGTCCACCCACTCGTCGAAGGTCGGGTGGTCGGCGTGGTGCGGCATCGGCAGGTAACCCGGCAGCAGGTTGAACAGCGTCGGAATGTCCGTGGAGCCCTGGATGCTGGCATGACCGCGCAGCGCCATGACCCCACCGCCCGGACGACCCATGTTGCCGAGCAGCAGCTGGATGATCGCGCCGGTGCGGATGTACTGCACACCCACACTGTGCTGCGTCCAGCCCACCGAGTAGATCAGCATCCCCGTGCGTTCCCGGCCGGAGTTCCGCGTCCACGCCTGGGCCAGCTCCAGGAACTTGTCCTGTGGAATGCCACAGACCCGCTCGACCATCTCCGGGGTGTAGCGGGAAAAGTGTCGCTTGAGGATCTGGTAGACGCAGCGCGGGTGCTGCAACGTCTCGTCCCGCGGGGTGTCCCCGTCGACCTGCGCGCCGTGCGACTCGTGCTCCAGCCCGGAAGCGCTGTCGCGCTCCTTGGCCGTGTGCCCACTGCCGGAAGTGCCCTCGTTGCCCTCGTACTGCCAGCTGTCCTGCACGTAGGTGCCGGTCTCCGGGTCGAACCCGGAGAAGAACCCGTCGCCGTCCTCGGTGTCGCTGAACTCCTCGCTCACGATCGTCGCCGCGTTGGTGTACGACAGCACGTACTCCCGGAAGTCCAACTCGTTGTCCAGGATGTAGCGCACCACCCCGCCGAGCAGCGCGATGTCGGTGCCCGCCCGGATCGGCAGGTACGAGTCAGCCACCGCGCTGGTCCGCGTGAACCGTGGGTCGACGTGGAAGACCTTCGCCCCCCGACGCTTGGCCTCCATCACCCACTGGAAGCCCACCGGGTGCGCCTCGGCCATGTTCGAACCCTGGATGACGATGACGTCAGCGTTGGCGATGTCCTGCTGGAAATCCGTCGCACCGCCACGACCGAAGCTGGCCCCCAGACCGGGGACGGTGGCGGAGTGTCAAATACGGGCCTGGTTCTCGATCTGAAGAGCCCCCATCGCGGTGAACAACTTCTTGATGAGGTAGTTCTCCTCATTGTCCAGCGTCGCCCCACCCAGACTGGAGAAACCCAGCGTCCGGTTGAGCGGCCGGCCCTGCGTGTCGACGTCCTCCCAGGTCTGCTCACGAGCCGCGAGCATCCGGTCGGCGATCATGTCGAGCGCGGTGTCGAGCTCCAGATCCTCCCACTGCGTCGAGTACGGCCGGCGATAGCGGACCGTGGTCTGCCGCAGCGGGCTGGTCACCAGACTCTTGCTCGCCGAACCCTTCGGGCAGAGCCGACCCCGCGAGATCGGGCTGTCCGGATCGCCCTCGATCTGACTGACCTGCCCGTCCTTCACGAACACCCGCTGACCACAACCAACAGCGCAGTACGGGCAGACGGACCGCGCCATCGAATCGGCGGTAT